>NZ_QRXX01000001.1:0-425049 GCF_003462695.1 Collinsella sp. AF16-8 | reverse complement strand
CGGGGGCGAACGTTGAGATAACGTCCCCCCCCGCTTTGCTCTAGCCAGGTTGTTATGGGTGGGCATGACGGCTACTCGTCGCGCTTCTCCTCGTGGCGAGCGGCAGCCCGCGCATCGTGGATGCCCTTGATGGCAGCATGGCGGGCGGTGCGGGCGTCGTGCATGGCGTCGCGGGCCTCGGCGGCCGTTGCCTTGGCAGAGCGCAGCTTGGCGGCCAGGTCGGGATTGGTCTCGGCAACCGCGGCGATCGTGGGGCCGTCGAGCTCTTCTTGTGTGGGCTCGGCCAAAAAGTCGATGGCATACTGGGCGGCTACCATGGAGCCCTTGGCGAGCACACTCTCGTCGATCTTGTAGAAGCAGGAGTGCTGGGCATAGGTGGCGCCGATCTGGGGGTTGCGCGTGCCAACAAAGGCGAGCACGCCCGGCACACGGCGCAGGTACTCCGAGAAATCCTCGCCCGAAAGCGTGCCGCGGTAATGGCCCTCGCCTGCGGGGCCCAGGCACTTGAGCACAGCTTGGCGGCAGCGCTCGCTCGAGGCGGCATCGTTTTCGACCTTGTAGTTGGCGATAGTGTAGTCGGTGAGTTCGGCCTCGGCGCCTAGTGCTGCTGCGGTGTGCTCCACGATGCGGCGCATAAGCTCGGGCATCTCCTCATGCGTCTTGTCGCCATAGGTGCGCACTGTGCCAGCGAGGTACGCCGTGCCGGCGATAACGTTGCGCGCGGTGCCGCCGTGCAGTTCGCCGACGGTGATGACGGCGGGTTCGTAGGGGCTAATCTCGCGCGAGACGATGGTCTGCAGGGCGTTGACGATCTCTGCCGCCACCATAACGGCGTCGTGGCCGCGCTGGGGCATGGCACCGTGGCACGAGGTGCCGCGAACGTCGATGCGGAACCAGTCGGTATTGGCCATGCGCGGGCCGGGTTCGCAGCTCACGGTGCCGGCGTCGACCTCGCTCCAAATGTGAGCGGCATAGGCGCCATCGACGCCATCGAGCACGCCGGTGCCGATCATGAGCTTGGCACCCTGGCCGTTTTCCTCGCTGGGCTGGAACACGATGCGGACCTCGCCGTGAACGTCATCGGTCATGTGGCGCAGAATCTGCAACGTGCCGAGCATCATGGCGATATGGCAGTCGTGGCCGCAGGCATGCATGCAGCCCTCGTTGACGCTGGCGAACTCCTCGCCGGTCTGCTCGGTGACGGGCAGGGCGTCGATGTCGGCGCGCAGCAGGATGCGGCGGCGCGGCGTGCCGTCCTCGCGGTAGGCGTCCGGCGCGGTACCGCGAAGCGTCGCCACCAGGCCCGTCTTGAGTGGACGCTCGTAGGGGATATTCATGGCGTCGAGCTGGTTGGCGATGTCGGAGGTCGTGCGCTCCTCGGCAAGGCTCAGCTCCGGGTGCTTATGGAAGTGCCGGCGCTGCTTGATGATATAGGGTTCAAACTCGGTAGCGATATCTTGGATGGCTGCGGTGACGTCGTCAGCCGCTCGCACTTCGGTCGCCGCCATAATCTGCTGTGCCTTGGTCTTCGTCATGGTCGATTTGCTCCTTGCTGGGTTGATCGCAAAATCGTACAGGCTCTCTCCAGTATGCCACCTGCCGCTAGGGCTGGTAAAGTTGCCGTTTGCCGCTTGGGGTTTTGTTACAAGGGCGGGGGAGTACACTCGGGGGTGTTGAATTTCCTGCCAGAGATGGGGATGCCCATGCAACATATCGATCGGATTATCCGCTCCAAGAACGTCTTTACCGCGCAAGACGGCATCGATACCGCCCGCGAGCTGGCGATTGCCATCGCAGGCGACCGTATCGTCGCAGTCGGTGCGCCCGATGACGTGATTGCCGCCGCGCCTGCCGCCACGCCGGTTATCGACTACGGCGAGCAGTTTGTCTGCCCAGGTTTCCATGACGCTCATCTGCACTTCTTCCATACCTCGGTCGGCTCCTCGCCGTACATGCTCATGGATATGGGCACGTCCGAGGCGGCGCTGGTGCAACACGCGCTCGAGTTTTCCCAGGACCTGCCCGACGACGCTTGGGTTGTGACTCAGGGCTGGCGCGACTACCGTTGGGACCCGCCCGAGCATCCTACCAAGGCGTCGCTCGATGCGGCATTCCCCGATCGTCCCTGCGTTATGTATTCGGGCGACGGCCATACGCTGTGGCTCAACAGCCGCGCACTCGAGGCGCTCGGCGTCACGCGCGACAGCGAGCCGCCAGCGGGCGGTGGCTACGACAAGGACGCAAGCGGCGAGCTCACGGGCATTGCTCACGAGGCGGCTGCCATGCAGCTGCTACCGCGCTGCCTTGAGTGGCTGGGGGAGGATCGCATTGCAAGCGCTTACGCCGATCAAATGAGGCGTATGGCCGAGCAAGGCATTACCTCGATTTGCGACATGTCGCTCATGCCCATGCCGGGCTGCGATTTTATCCGCGACGACGTCTACGACAAACTGCAGGCCTCCGGCAAGCTGGGCATCCGCGCCCATCTGTTTCCCACGCTGCTGGATGACCAGTCGCGCTTGGAAGAACTCCAGACCCGCTACGCGAACAACGCGCTGCTCTCGGCGCCAGGCTTTAAACAGTTCTTCGACGGCGTGTCGAGCGAGCATACCGCATACCTCACTGAGCCCTATACCAACCCGCGCTTCCCGGGCGACCAGGGCCGCCTGACGGTCCCTGTCGAGCGTATGCGCAAGTTGGTTTTGGCGGCAGCCGAGCGTGACCATACCGTGCGCATCCACGTTATCGGCGACGGTGCCATCCATGCCGCACTCGATATCTTTGAGGAGGCGGCAGAGCTCTACGGCTTGCCCCAGCACGGTCATAACACGCTCGAGCATCTGGAGAACCTCTTGCCCGAGGATATCGATCGCCTGCGCAAGCTCAACGTGGTCGCCTCGAGCCAGCCCTGCCACATCACGCTCGATCCGGGTGGCCCAGAGCGCGACCTTGGCCTGGAGCGAAGCCGAATCATGTGGCCGTTCGCAATCTATAAGCAGCGCGGCATCCGCCAAGCCTTCGGTACTGACAGCCCTATCACGCCCGTTACCAGCATGAACGTGCTCTACACGGCTATTATGCGCCAAGACCCCAAAAGCCACTGGCCCGAGGGCGGCTGGTTGCCGAGCGAGCGTATCGATGCGGCAACGGCTCTGCGCAACTACACCCTGGGCAGCGCCTATGCAGCGGGCGACGAGCAAAACCTCGGCAGTCTGGAGCCCGGCAAGTACGCCGACCTGGTAGTCCTGGACCAAAACCCACTCACCATCGACCCCCAAGAACTCCAAGCCACCAAAGTCCAAGCCACCTACCTGGCAGGTAACTTAATCTACGAGCGCTAGCCCCATACCCCACCCACAAGGGGCGCGTTTCAGCAACGTGCCCCTTTCTTGTTCGCACCATCCGCATCGCCATTTTGCTGTACTGACTTTTCTGAATGCCGGGCCCGAATTAGTTAACCTGGCTCCCGTGTGGCTCCGGAGGGGCGGGGCATAAGGTTTATCGCGAGTTCCGCACGAGCCGAAGGCCACTTAATGTGGCCTTCGTGCGAGCAGGACTGCCCGAGCAGGAAACCTTATGCCCCGCCCCTCCGGAGCCACACGGGAGCCACCGCTAAGTTATCCCCCGGCATTCAGAAAATCTAAGTGCCAAAAAATAAGATTTTTTGACTCCGTGTTGTATAACCCGCCATTCGTGGGTACCATTCAACGCGTACGCAAACAAAAAGGGTTAATTCGCGTGGCATAACCACGCGGCCCAAAAAGGAGGAGACAAGCATGTCGTCTTTGAAGCCGCTTGCAGATCGTGTTCTGGTCAAGCCCGACGAGGCCGAGCAGAAGACCGCTTCTGGTCTGTATATCGCCAGCAACGCCCAGGAGAAGCCGCAGCGCGGCACCATCGTTGCCGTTGGTGCCGGCAAGGTCAACGACAAGGGTGAGCGCATCCCCATGGACGTCAAGGTCGGTGACGTTGTCATCTACGGTAAGTTCGGTGGCAACGAGGTCAAGGTCGACGGCGAGAAGTATCTGCTGATGCGCGCCGACGACATCTACGCTGTTGTCGAGGCCTAGTCTCGTCAGAATCTCTGATTCGTCTTTGAACGCGCCCGCCGCATAGGACTCGGAAGCGGCGACGCGAGTCACATTTCTTTTGGAGGATTACCTACCATGGCAAAGAACATTACGTTCAACACCGATGCCCGCGCTAAGCTCGCCAAGGGTGTCAACACTCTGGCCGACGCCGTTACCGTCACCATGGGCCCCAAGGGTCGCTACGTTGCTCTGCAGCGCACGTTTGGTGCCCCGACCATCACCAACGACGGCGTTTCCGTCGCCAAGGAGATTGAGCTCGAGGACAACATCGAGAACATGGGTGCCCAGCTGGTGAAGGAGGTCGCCACCAAGACCAACGACACCGTGGGTGACGGCACCACCACCGCAACCCTGCTCGCTCAGGCTATCGTCAACGACGGCCTGCGCAACGTCGCCGCTGGCGCCAACCCGCTGGCCATCCGTCGCGGCATCGACAAGGCCGTCAACGCCGCCGTCGCCGAGATGAAGAAGCAGGCCAAGCCGGTCGAGACCAAGGAGCAGATCGCTTCCGTCGGCACCATCTCCGCTGGTGACCCCGAGGTCGGCGAGAAGATCGCCGAGGCCATGGAGGTCGTGGGCAAGGACGGCGTCATCACCGTCGAGGATTCCCAGACGTTCGACATCACCATCGACACCGTCGAGGGCATGCAGTTCGACAAGGGCTATGTCTCCGCTTATTTCGTCACGGACAACGACCGCATGGAGGCCGTGATGAAGGATCCGTACATCCTCATCACCGACCAGAAGATCTCCAGCGTTCAGGACATCATGCCTGTTCTCGAGGCTGTCCAGCGCGCCGGCCGTGGCCTGCTCATCATCGCTGAGGACATCGACGGCGAGGCTCTGCCGACCCTGGTCCTCAACAAGATTCGTGGCGCTCTCAACGTCTGCGCCGTCAAGGCCCCGGGCTACGGCGATCGCCGCAAGCGCATCCTCGAGGACATCGCCGTCCTCACCGGTGGCCAGGCCGCTCTGGACGAGCTGGGCGTGAAGGTCGCTGACATCACCGCAGA
Source organism: Collinsella sp. AF16-8 (assembly GCF_003462695.1). NCBI lineage: Bacteria > Bacillati > Actinomycetota > Coriobacteriia > Coriobacteriales > Coriobacteriaceae > Collinsella > Collinsella sp. AF16-8. Next base: position 419,945 of record NZ_QRXX01000001.1, on the reverse strand, counting down.
TATGCTCGGTACCGCTAAGTCCGTCACCATCTCCAAGGACAACACCGTCGTCGTCGGCGGCGCTGGCTCCAAGGAGGCCATCGACGCTCGTATCGCTCAGATCAAGGGTGAGATGGAGAACACCACCTCTGACTTCGACCGCGAGAAGCTCCAGGAGCGCCTGGCCAAGCTCTCCGGTGGCGTTGCCGTCATCAAGGTCGGCGCTGCTACCGAGTCCGAGCTCAAGGAGATCAAGCATCGCGTCGAGGACGCTCTGCAGGCTACCCGCGCTGCTGTCGAGGAGGGCATTGTCGCCGGTGGCGGCGTCGCCTTCATGGACGCTGCTCCTGCACTCGACGCCGTTGAGCTTGACGACCCTGAGGAGAAGATCGGTGTCGACATCGTCAAGAAGGCTCTGACCGCTCCGGTCGCCACCATCGCCAAGAACGCTGGCTTTGAGGGCGCTGTCGTGGTCGACAAGGTTGCCGAGCTGCCCGCCGGCCAGGGTCTCAACTCTGCCAACGGCGAGTGGGGCGACATGATTGAGATGGGCGTCCTCGACCCCGTCAAGGTCAGCCGCGTCACCCTGCAGAACGCTGCTTCTGTCGCCAGCCTGATCCTCATCACCGAGGCTACCGTCTCCGATGTGCCCAAGAACACTCAGCTTGAGGATGCTATCGCTGCTGCTACCGCTGGTCAGCAGGGCGGCGGTATGTACTAAGGCCGACAAGGTCTAGAACTCCCACCGGGAATCCGGGGGCGTGACGGGGGCTTCCCTCCGGAACGTCCTCGGACATGCAAAGAGGCTCCGCATCGCGCTTCGCGCTGCGGAGCCTCTTTGCGTCCTGCGGAATGTTCCGGAGGGAAGCCCCCGTCACGCCCCCGGATTCCCTGCGTTTACGGCCTTGAGGTCGGCGGGCGGAGAAGGACGTGGTCGATAGGGATACGTGTCCCCTTCGCTGTTTCGCGCTTTGCGCGAAAGGCGCGCTACTTTGGGATGGATGGGGAACGTGGTTGTTGCGGTGGCTTTTCCCTTTTGCTGTTTCGCGGCTTTGCCGCGAAAAGCGCAGCACTTTGGGATGGGCGGGTACGTTATTGTCGCGCTGCTCTGTCCCGGCCGCATTTCTAGAGCGTTTCCCCCGCCATAAATTACCCTTGGCATACTTGCGCGAAAGCCTACTGGTGCTACACTTGCAATTGCTGTTTCAGGGCGGGGTGGAATTCCCCACTGGCGGTAAATCGGACGGTGCCAAAGGGGTGCCGTGGCGCAGGCGAGGCGTCTGCGACCGAGCCGATGAGTCCGCGACCCGTGTGTGCGTTGGTTCGCATGCCGGCTGAACTGGTGAGATCCCAGTACCAACGGTTAGAGTCCGGATGAAAGAGGCAGGTGATCTTATGTCTGAACAGTCGCAGCATATCCATTTTGAGAACACGAATAGGTGGAGCACCAAACAGCTCGTTACCATGGCGTTGATGTGTGCCTTGAGCGCGTTGTTTATGTATGTGCAGCTACCCATCCTTCCCTCCGCGCCGTTTTTGACGTATGACCCGTCGCTGGTGCCGGCGATGGTGTGCGGGTTTGCGTATGGCCCCGGTGCCGGTACCGCTGTTGCCGCTATGGCGATCGTTATCCATGCGCTCACCACGGGTGACTGGGTCGGCGCGCTTATGAACCTGGTTGCCACGCTGGGCTACATTCTGCCCGCGGCCATCGTCTACCAGAAGATGCATACCTATAAGGGTGCCGTGATTGGCCTGGTGCTCGGCGTCATTGCCGCTACGGCGTTGTCTATGGTCGCAAACCTTACCATTGGCGTATGGTTCTGGTATGGCTCGGTCGATGTGATCGCCCCGCTCATGGTTCCTGCCGTGCTGCCGTTCAACCTTATCAAGACCGTCCTTAACTCGGTATTGACACTTGCGGTGTACAAGGCGGTCTCCAACCTCATCACGCCTAAAAAGGACCAGGTCAAAGGCCGCGCATGATTGAGTGTCAGGGCGTTTCCTTTAGCTATGACGGTGCCGTACCGGCACTCGACGGTGTCGATCTGAACATCGAGGACGGGGAGTTTTTCTGTATCCTCGGTGGCAATGGGTCGGGCAAGTCGACGTTTGCCAAGCATCTGAATGCGCTGCTGCAGCCCGATGCGGGCACGGTACGCATCAACGGCATGGATGCGTCCGATCCCGAGCTGGTCTACGACATTCGTTCGACCGCGGGCATGGTATTCCAGAATCCCGATGACCAGCTGGTGGCAACGCTTGTCGAAGATGACGTTGCGTTTGGTCCCGAAAACCTTGGCGTGCCATCTGCACAAATTGCGCAGCGTGTACGCGAGGCGCTGAAGGGCGTGGGCCTGGTGGGCTTTGAGCGCCACGAGACCCATGCGCTTTCGGGCGGTCAAAAGCAGCGTGTGGCGCTTGCCGGTGTGCTCGCCATGGAACCGCGCGTGCTCATTTTGGACGAGGCGTCCTCGATGCTCGATCCGCGCGGGCGCAAGGGCCTTATGAAGGCCTGTCACGTGCTGCACGAACGCGGCATGACCATCGTGATGATTACGCACTTTATGGAAGAGGCCGCCGAGGCCGATCGTGTCGCGGTGTTTCGGGCGGGGCGCGTTGCCATGCTCGGTACGCCCGAGGAGATTCTGACGCGGGCAGATGGGCTCGTGGAGCTCAACCTGGATATGCCGGCGTCGTGCTGCTTGGGCATGGCGCTTCGTGCGAAGGGCGTGCCCGTTCATGCGCAGGTGCGCGAGGCGGATATGGTCGCCGAGATTGCGCAGGTATATGCCGACCGGAGTGGGGAAGACACCGCAGGGCGGCCTTCCGCGTCCCAGTTGGAAATCGCTGACGGCACTGTTCCGGTAGACAACGAGGGCAACGCGTCGGAGCCCGTCATCGAGCTATCCCATGTTTCGTACAGTTATTCGCTCAGTCCGCGCGAGCGTCGCCGCTGGCATAAGCGCTCGGCCGTTGCGGGCAAATCGAGCAAACAGGCTCTCTGGGGAAACGACCCCAGCAGCCCGTGGGCGCTGCGCGATGTATCGCTGACGGTGCGTCGCGGCGAGTTCCTGGGCTTAGCAGGTCATACCGGTTCGGGTAAGTCGACGCTGGTCCAGCATCTCAACGGTTTGATTCGCCCCCAGGAGGGTTCCGTTTACGCGTTGGGGCTCGACCTGGCAAACAAGAAAGATGCCGCCGCGGTTAAGGCCAAGGTCGGCGTGGTGTTTCAATATCCCGAGCGTCAGCTGTTTGCCGAAACCGTGACGCAGGACGTGGCGTTTGGCCCGCACAACCTTGGCTTGTCGCAGGCCGAGGTCGCGCGCCGCGTTGAGTCATCGCTCGCGCGCGTGGGCCTCGACTTGGCCACGGTGGGCGACAAGAGTCCCTTTGAGCTTTCGGGTGGCCAACAGCGGCGCGTGGCGTTTGCCGGCGTGCTTGCCATGGAGCCCGAGGTCTTGGTACTCGATGAGCCCATGGCGGGGCTCGATCCGGCGGCGCGCAGGGATTTCCTTGAGCTTATCGATCGACTTCACCGCGATGGCCTGACCGTTGTCATGGTTTCGCATAGTATGGATGACCTGGCCAACTGCTGCGACCGCATCGTCGTGATGAACGAAGGTGCGGTGTTTGCCGAGGGAACCCCCGCGCAGGTGTTTGCACATGCCGATGAGCTCAAGTCGATCGGCTTGGGCGTACCTGCTGCTCAGCGCATGGCGTTGGCGCTCGCGGAGGCGGGCGTGCCGCTGCGTTGCGGCGGGCTCTATACGGTTGAGTCGCTGGCCGACGAGCTGGCAGATTTGCTGATCGGTCGCTCAGACGGTCCTTCTAACGTCGCGGACATTGCTAAATCCAAGACGGTCGCGCGAGAGGAGGGCTGCTAATGGAGGCGTTTTCGTTTGGCAGCTACTATCCCGGCGATAGTGCGATCCACCGCCTGGACCCGCGAACTAAGTTGCTCTTGGGCTTTGTGTTTCTGATCACGACGCTCACGGTCAGCAGCTTCCGCGGACTGGCCCCGGTCGCAATCTTCGTTGTCCTGATCTATACCGTGTCCCGGGTGCCGTTGCGCCGGGTCCTATCATCGATGGCACCATTGCTGGCGATTGTCGTGGTGGTCGCAGTGCTCAACCTGTTTTCCGACCAGAGCGGGCGCATTCTGTGGCAGCTTGGCTTTTTGCAGATAAGCGAGGGCTCGCTGCATTCCGCCGCCTTTATGGCGTGCCGCCTGAGCTTGATGATGGCCGGCATGAGCGCCATTACGCTCACCACGCCTACGCTCGACCTCACCGCGGGCTTTGAGCGTCTGCTCGCACCGTTTGCGCGCGTGGGGCTCCCTGCGCATGAGCTCGGCATGATCATGGGCATCGCGTTGCGCTTTATGCCGCAGTTTGCCACCGAGATGAAGCAGACGGCGGACGCGCAGGCAAGCCGCGGTGCGCGCGTGACGGGTGGCCCGCTCGGCGGCGTGCGTATGCTCGGCAGTGTGGCGATTCCACTGTTCACGGGCGTGTTCCGTCATGCCGAGACGTTGTCTGCCGCCATGGATGCACGCTGCTATCACGGCGAGCAGGGCCGCACGCGTCTGCATGCACTTGCATTTCGCCGCGGGGATGCGCTGGCTGCGGTTGTGACGATGCTGCTGTTTGCGTGTGTCATCGTCGTCAACCTTCAACTTGTTTAGGCGCGATTCGAGCGCAAGAAAGGGGTCCCTATGACCGACAACGACCGCACGGCTCAGCTTGAGCGCGCCTGTTCGTATCTCAGGCGCATTCCGGCGTGGTATCTGGCCACGACCGATGTGACCGACGGGCATCAGCCTCGCGTGAGGCCGTTTTCGTTTGCCATGGTCGATGACGGTAAGCTGTGGTTTTGCACGTCGCGCGACAAGGATGTGTGGGCGGAGCTGAGTGCGAATCCCAAGTTTGAGCTCTCGGGCTGGAAGCCGGGGGAATGTTGGATCGTGTTGACCGGCGAGGCCGCACTTGAGGACGACGCGGTTGCGAGCGACAAGGTGCGTCAAGCGGGTTTTAAGCACATGGTGGGCATCGGCGAGGAACACGAGAGTGCCAACGACGGCCGCCTTGCTTTCTTTTCGGTCCGCAACATTGCCGCGCGCTTCTGTGATATCGACGGCAGCGAGGAGCGCCTGGAGCTCTAGAGCGTCTCAAATTAACTACCCGTTCCGAATTAGCTAGCGCCAGGAGGACACATGGACGGATTGAATACGGTGTTGGAGTATCTGACGTCGGTGCCGGCATGGTATTTGGCGACGAGCGTTGACGGACAGCCTCATGTGCGTCCGTTTTCGTTTGCGCAGATCCAGGACGGCAAGCTGTGGTTTGTAACAGCGCGCACCAAAGATGTGTGGCAAGAGCTGCTGCAAAACCAGCGCTTTGAGGCCACGAGTTGGTGGCCGGGCCATGGCTGGCTCATCTTGCGCGGGCGTGCCGGCTTGGATGACCGGGCTTTAGGCGAAATGCGCGAAGCTGGGTGGAAGCATCTAGAGCGCCTGGGCGAGCACTATGAGGGGCCTAACGACCCCACGCTCGTCTTCTTTAGCGTCGAGGATCCCGAGGCTTTTATCTGCAATCACGACGAATGGGTGCCGGTCGAGCTCTAGCCAGCTGGCTCATCCTAACAACTTGGTTTTCGCATGGGCGGGCCCCGTATTGCCCGGCGCCGTTAGGAGCGCCGGTCAATACGGGGCCCGCTCCATTTGTCAATTCCTTCAAGCGAATGTGTCGGGAATGTTTCAATGCATGAATATGCAAGCCATTTACGTATTAATGCATCTTTTGGTGCTAAAGTTTCAACCCACTTCATAACGACCGCTGCGAAATGCGCATCGGTGCATAAATCGCAGACAAGGAGTCTGATATGTCTTTGAAGGTTGGAATCGTCGGCGCGGCTGGATATGCCGGAGCCGAGCTCATTCGCCTCGTCCTCGGTCATCCCGAGTTTGAACTTGCTGCCATTACGTCCAACGCCGATGCCGGCCAGCCGTTGTCTGCGGTGCACCCGAGCTTCACCGGCGTAAGCGATCTTGTCTTTACGACGCATGATGCCCCTGAGCTCAAGAACTGCGACGCGGTCTTTTTGGCCGTGCCGCACACGGCTGCCATGGCACAGGTGCCCGCGCTGCTTGCATCGGGCGTCTCCTGCTTTGATCTTTCGGCCGACTACCGTCTGAACGACGCGTCCGTTTTTGAGGCTTGGTATGCCGCCGAGCATACGAGCCCCGAGCTGCTCAAGACCCGTGCCTTCGGTCTGCCCGAGCTGTTCTGCCAGGACTTGGAGACCGCCGCATCCGACCATGCCGACGGCAAATCCGTGCTGGTCGCCTGCGCCGGTTGCTATCCCACCGCAACGAGCCTTGCCGCCGCGCCCGCCGTGCGCGCGGGCTGGGTGGCCGAGAACGGCCCCGTGATTGTCGATGCCATTAGCGGCGTGACGGGCGCCGGTAAGTCCTGCAACGCCCGCACCCATTTTTGCAGCGCCGACGAGAACTTGGAGGCCTACGGCGTGGGCAAGCATCGCCACACGCCCGAGATTGAGCAAATCCTTGGCCTGACCGATCGCGTCGTCTTTACCCCGCACCTGGCACCGCTCAAGCGCGGTCTGCTCTCCACGGTGACGCTGCCGCTCACGCCGCAGGCTCTCGATACCTTGACCCTTGAGGACGTTGTCGACCATTACAAGCAGTTCTACGCCGGTCGCACCTTTGTGCGCGTGCTCGATGCCGGCCAGCAGCCCAAGACGGCTTCGGTCGTCGGCACCAACGCTGCCCAGATTGGCCTCGCGCTCAACAAGCGCGCGGGCGTGCTGGTGGCGACGGGTGCTATCGACAATTTGTGCAAGGGCGCTGCGGGCCAAGCAGTCCAGTGCGCCAATATCGTCTTTGGCTTTGACGAGCGACGAGGCTTGCCTACAGTGGCGTGCCCGGTGTAGCACATTCGATTGTTAACGATTTGGTAGTCGGGCACCGAGTGGGGCGCCACTCTTAAGCTGGTCTCATGATCACGACTGGCATGGCGCACCAACCGATGTCCGTTTTTTTGTTTGACATAAGGAGTCATAAAGACGATGGATACCGAGCTGTTTGATATCAAGATTCGCGCCGTCGAGGGTGGCGTTACGGCTGCGGCTGGTTTTAAAGCTGCAGGCATCCACGCTGGGTTCCGCAAGAACCCCGAGCGTCTGGATTACGCGCTCGTCGTGCCCGATAAACCCTGTCCCGGTGCCGGCGTGTTTACCACCAATCGCTTTTGCGCGGCGCCCGTGCAGGTGAGCCGTGCCAACCTGGGCGGTGCCGACAAGGGCTACGGTATCATCGCCGGTGTTTCGGTCAACTCTGGCAATGCCAACGCCGCCACGGGTGAGACCGGCCTTGCCTGCGCGCGCGAGACGTGCAGCATCGCATCGCAGGTCATCGGCTGCGAGCCCCAGCAGATTCTGGTTGCCTCCACGGGTGTGATTGGCCAGATTCTGCCGATCGACACGTTTGAGACCGCCATTCCTGCTGCCTACGAGGCGCTCTCCGCCCACGGTGGCGCCGATGCCGCTCGCGCCATCATGACGACCGACACGCACTCCAAGGAGTACGCCGTATCCTACGTCAGTGAGGCTGCGGGTCATGCGGGCAATGTCTATACGGTAGGCGGAATGTGCAAGGGCTCGGGCATGATCATGCCCAATATGGCCACCATGATCGCAGTTATCACCACCGATGCCCCCGTCGAGCCTGTGGCACTTCATGCCCTGCTGCTCTCGACCGTCAAGCAGACCTTTAACAAGGTAACGGTCGATTCCGACACCTCGACCAACGACACCTGCATCATGCTTGCCTCCGGCGCCGCTGCCGCAGATGCCGAGCCTATCGTCGAGGGCTCCGATGCCTTTGACGAGTTGGCATTTGCCGTGCACGAGGTGTGCGAGAGCCTGGCGCGCAATATCGCCGCCGATGGTGAGGGCGCATCCAAGCTTGTTACGGTCAACGTTACCGGCGCCGCCAACGACGAGGAGGCCGATATCGCCGCCCGTGCCGTTGCTAACTCGCCGCTCGTTAAGACCTGCATCGCCGGCCACGACTGCAACTGGGGCCGCGTTGCTATGGCGCTTGGCAAGTGCGGCGTGAAGTTTAATCAGGAAGACGTTTCCATCGACATGATGGGCATGCCTGTCTGTCGCGATGGCCTGACTGTTCCCTTTGACGAGGACGAGGCTCTACGACGTTTCGAGGCGCCCGAGATCGTGATCTCGGCCGACCTGGGCGCAGGCGACGCGGCAACGACCGTGTGGACCTGCGACCTCACGCATGAGTACATCTCCATTAACGGCGACTACCGTTCCTAGATTCCAGGCACGCTGCGCATCTTGCCGCGATTGCGGACAGCGGAGCACGGCGCGATAACGATACGAAAGACGAGGCAGATTATGAAATTCGCACGCGATTGTCGTTCGAACGAATCCAACGAAGCAACCGCGCAGCTGCTGTTCGAAGCGCTGCCGTGGATTAAGAACCTGACCGGTAAGACGGTTGTTATCAAATATGGCGGAGCCGCCATGGTTGATGAGCAGCTGCGCCGCGACGTGATGAGCGACATCGTGCTGCTCAAGATCATCGGCATGCGCCCTGTTATCGTGCACGGTGGCGGCAAGGCCATCAACGAGGCGCTGAGCCACTACGACATCCCCGTCGAGTTTAAGAACGGCCAGCGCGTGACCACGCCGGCGACTATGGATATCGTGCGCGAGGTGCTGGGCGGCAAGGTTAACCAGGAGCTGGTTGCCGCCATCAACCACCACGGCAACCTGGCCGTGGGCGTGTCGGGCAGCGATGCTGGCACGCTCATCGCCGAGCCGCTCGACCCCGAGCTCGGTCGCGTGGGCAAAGTGACGCACGTTAACACCGACTATATCGAGCGCTTACTCGATAGCGAGTACATCCCCGTTATCGCTACCGTCGCGGCGGGGGAGGACGGCGGTTTCTTCAACATCAACGCCGATACCGCCGCCGGTGCCGTTGCGGCAGCGCTCCACGCGCACAAGGCGATCTTTTTGACCGACGTCGACGGCCTGTACAAGGACTCTAGCGATAAAGACTCACTCATCTCCAACCTAACACTCGACGAGGTTAACGAAATGCTCTACGGCGGCGAGGTCGATAAGGGCATGATTCCCAAGCTGCGCGCGGCCGTCGATGCGCTTGCCGGCGGCGTATTTCGCGCTCACATCATCAACGGCACCACGCCGCATTCGCTGCTGCTGGAGCTGCTGACCGATGCCGGCGTCGGCACCGTGATCCATTCTACCGAGACGGCCTACGAGTTCGATACGCATCCGCATCCGCTTTCGACCTTTGCGGCGCGTCTGGCCGAGAACCTCGACGAGGTCGAGAAGCTCCAGACGGTCTAGCTGACCGCAGCCGCCCCATTCCTGCACCCATAGGCCTGCGCCGTCCGGCGCTCAACGAAAGGCATTCCATGTCACTTGCAGCTCAGCAATCGCTTGAATCCCATTACGTTATGCATACCTTTGGCCGCTCTCCGGTCGAGTTTGTCGAGGGTCACGGCATGAAGCTCACCGGCGACGATGGTCGTGAGTACCTCGACTTTCTTGCCGGCATCGGCGTGTGCAGCCTAGGTCATGGCGACCCGGCTGTGCTCTCGGCGCTCGAGGCACAGACCAAAAAGCTCATGCATGTCTCCAATTACTTCTACATCGAGCAGCGTGGACAGGTCGCGGCGCTGCTGTCCAAGCTTGCTAACGACGACGCAGATGGTGCGCGCGTGCTTGCCGATGCCATTGCCGCCGGCGATGAGACCACGGCAGCTGCTCTTGGTGCCCCGGCTGCGGACGAGCAGGTGTGGGAGACCTTCTTTGCCAACTCCGGCGCCGAGGCCAACGAGGGCTCGATGAAGCTCGCGCGCCTGTACGCCAAGCGTGCCGGTAACGGCGGCAACACTATCGTGTGCATGCGCGGCGGCTTCCACGGCCGTACGCTCGAGACCATTGCCGCCACCATGCAGGATTGGCTGCAGGATAGTTTCCGCCCGCTGCCGGGTGGCTTTGTGGCCTGCACGCCCAACGATATCGATGAACTGCGTGCGATCTTTAAGCAGCTGGGGGGCGAAATTTGTGCCGTGATGCTCGAGCCGATCCAGGGCGAGAGCGGTGTGCACCCCATGACCGAGGAGTTTATGACGGCAGCGCGCGACCTGGCACACGAAGTGGGCGCCGTGCTTATCGCCGACGAGGTCCAGTGCGGCATCTTCCGCTCCGGCAAGCCGTTTGCATTCCAAACCTATGGCGTGGAACCCGACATCATGAGCCTTGCCAAGGGCATTGCTGATGGCGTGCCCATGGGTGCCGTCGTAGCAAAGAAGGAGATTGCCGACGTGTTTAAGCCGGGCGACCACGGCTCGACCTTTGGCGGTAGCTGCTTGGCCGTCGCGGCGTGTGCCGCGACGCTCTCCGCGCTCGTGCACGGCGATTATGCCGACCATGTTGCCAAGGTAGGCGCCTATATGGAGGCAAAGCTCGCCAAGCTGCCGAACGTGACCGAGGTGCGTGGCCGCGGCTTGATGCTCGGCTGCGATCTGGACGAAACTGTGGGTGATGCACACGACGTTGTGGCCCGTGCATTGGGGGCTGGTGCCGTGATTAACGCTACGGGTGCCCATACGCTGCGTTTCCTGCCGCCGCTCGTCTGCGAGGAATCCGACGTGGACAGTCTGATCGAGATCCTGTCGGACGTTTTGGCCTAACACAGCGAAATAACTTAACTTTGACCGGGTTCCGGACTGCGGACGTGCCCTATGTGGCATGATTCAGCGGTCTGGAGCCCGTTTTGCCACAAATCTGCAATGGCCAGGAGAGCCTTTGGACAAAAAATGCCAAATGTGAGTACTGTCACCAGCTGAATCTCATATGAAACCGACTATCTAGGATTAGTTAGACCACACATGTTCAGTTATGTTAATGGGGAAACAGCTAGCAAAGGCTTCAAATCGCTGATTCAGGGCTAGATTTACCCAGCGAAACCCAAAAATCGCTGCTACAAAATTAGTAACAGTACTCATTTTTGCCATTTTTTGGCCACGGCCTTTGTGGCGGACGTGCTGGCGGGTTCGAATCCCATGAAATGGGCCCAAGCAAAAACGGTCCCCTTTCGAGGACCGTTTCCAAATCAGTGGTGGGCGATGAGGGATGTCGCGTGCGGCTGACGCCGTCCGCTCTCGCTTCGGGCCTACGGCCCTCGCGTGCTGCGCTGGAAAACGCTTCGCGTTTCCTCAGCTCCGCACCCTTTCGGGTTCGAATCCCTCTGCGATGGGCCCAAAAATGAAAGGCCCCCATAGCTGGGAGCCTATCAAATCAGTGGTGGGCGATGAGGGATTCGAACCCCCAGCCTTGTGCGTGTAAAGCACCTGCGCTAACCGTTGCGCCAATCGCCCGTGCGGAGAGAGTATAGCAAAACAATCGCCTCATTCATCTCATATCCATTAAAGGTAACCGTCGCGTGTCGGCGCGGAGCTGATTCAGTTGAGATTGCCTGAACATTCCGCCCCTCTTTACGCCCTCGGGTATACTCAAAAGCTACTGATTCGATTTGATACCCAGCAACAGCAGAGGGGATAGTATATGTGCGGTTTTGTCGGTTTTGTCGGTGGGACGGATAACCAATCCGAGGTGCTCACCAAGATGATGGACCGCATCGTCCATCGTGGTCCCGACATGGGCGGCCAGTTTATCGACGGCCGCGTTGCCCTCGGCTTCCGCCGCTTGTCGATCCTCGACCTGACCGAGGCCGGCGCTCAGCCCATGGCCAATGAGGACGGTAGCGTCGTCATTGTCTTCAACGGCGAGATCTACAACTTCCAAGAACTCCGTTCCGAGCTCGAGGCCAAGGGCTACAAGTTCCACTGCGGCGCCGACACCGAGAGCCTCCTGCACGGCTACGAGGAGTGGGGCGAGGCAGTACTCGATCGCTTGCGCGGTATGTACGCCTTCGTCATCTGGGACAAGAAGAAGAATAAGCTTTTTGGCGCCCGTGATATCTTTGGCATCAAGCCGCTCTACTACTATCCCATGGCCGATGCGGGCGACGGCGCTCCGGGCGTGCTCTTCGGTTCCGAGATCAAGAGCTTCCTGGACTACCCGCACTTCCACAAGGCGGTCAACAAAAAGGCCCTGCGTCCGTACATGACGCTGCAGTATTCGGCAACCGAGGAGACCTTCTTCGAGGGTGTCTACAAGCTGCCGCCGGCGCATTACTTTACCGTCGATATCCCGACCGGCAAGATGAACATCGAGCGCTACTGGGATTGCGATTACTCTGCCGTCGAGAAGCCGTTCGAGGAGTACGTCGACGAGCTGGATGAGGTCGTGCACGAGAGCGTCGAGGCCCATCGCATCGCTGACGTCAAGGTCGCGTCGTTCCTCTCCGGCGGCGTCGACTCCAGCTACATCGCCGCTTGCCTCATGCCCGACAAGACCTTCTCGGTGGGCTTTGACTACAAGAACTTCAACGAGACCAACTACGCCAAGGAACTTTCTGACAAGCTCGGCGTCGAGAATGTCCGCAAGATGATTACCGCCGACGAGTTCTTCGGTGCGCTCGAGGACATCCAGTATCACATGGACGAGCCGCAGTCCAACCTGTCTTCCGTGCCGCTGTGGTTCTTGGCCGAGATGGCCCGCAAGGACGTCACCGTCGTGCTTTCGGGCGAAGGTGCCGACGAGCTCTTTGGCGGCTACGCCTACTACGAGGACACGGTCCCGGTCCGCAAGTACAAAAAGATGGTGCCGCTGCCCATCCGTCGCGCGCTCGGTAACCTGGCGTTGCATATGCCGTACTTCAAGGGACATAACTTCCTGGTCAAGGGTGCCGAGATCCCCGAGAAGTCGTTCCTGGGACAGGCTCTGGTATGGCCGGAGCGCGAGGTCGACGGCGTGCTCAAGCCCGAGTACAACACCGGCGATGGCGCCTTCGAGCTTGCCGCTCCCATCTATGCGCGCGTGAAGGGTCAGCCCGAGCTGGTCAAGAAGCAGTACCTGGACATGAACATGTGGCTTCCGGGCGACATTCTGCTCAAGGCCGACAAGATGTGCATGGCGCACTCGCTGGAGCTGCGCGTGCCCTTCCTGGACCGCAAAGTCATGGAGTTCGCCGAGCACATTCCCGACCGCTACCGCATCAACGAGAACGGCAACAAACAGGTACTCCGCCACGCTGCCAACAAGTCGCTGCCCGATGAGTGGGCCACCCGTCCCAAGGTGGGCTTCCCGGTGCCGATTGTCTACTGGCTGCGCGAGCAAAAGTGGTACGACTATGTCAAGGAGTACTTCACCGCGCCGTGGGCAAGCGAGTTCTTCGATACCGACGAGCTCATGCACCTGCTCGATCTGCACTTTGCGGGCAAGGGCGATTTCCAGCGCAAGATCTATACGCCGCTCGTGTTCCTGGTGTGGTACAAGCGCTTCTTTATCGACGAGGACCAGCCCGCTGTTCAGGCTGCCTAGCCTCGGCTTACGAACGCCTGCGCGTAACGGCTCCTCCGGGAGCCGTTTTTGCATGGCGCGTTTCAGTTACTATAAAAGCCGTCCCTGCCAATGGCTGAGAAAGGTGAAAGATGCACCATTCGGATTCCGCAACCGTGACCACGGTCGATACGCTCGCCAAGCTACTCGATGCGTGCGGCGAGCTGCGCGCATTGGAGCAGGTTGACGAGCGCGCGGTGACCGGCTGCTCGTTTGATTCGCGCGCGGTATCGGCAGGTGACGTGTTCTTTTGCAAAGGCGCTGCCTTTAAGCCCGCGTTTTTGAGCATGGCGCTCGATGCGGGCGCCGTCGCATTTGTGTGCGAGGAGTCGCTGGTCGAGTCTCTGGAGCCGCTGGCGCAGGAGAGCGGTGCTGCGATGCTGGTTGTTGATAGCGTTCGCACGGCCATGGCCCTGTTGCCGCCGGAGGTCTACGACCGTCCCGACCACGACGTCAAGATCGTGGGTATCACCGGTACCAAGGGAAAGACCACGGCCGCTTTTATGCTCCAGTCCATCATCAAAGCGGCGGGCGAGTTCTGCGGCATGATCGGCTCGGTGAACACCGACGATGGCATCGAGTGCTACGAGAGCACCAATACTACGCCCGAGGCCCCAGAGGTCTGGCGCCATATCGCCAACTGCCGCACGTCAGGTCGCCAGTCCATGGTCATGGAGGTCTCGAGCCAGGCGCTCAAGTACCAACGCGTCGAGAATCTGCCGTTTGACGTGGCGTGCTTCCTCAACATCGGCCGTGACCACATCTCGCCGATCGAACACCCCACGTTTGAGGATTATTTTGAGAGCAAACTCAGGATCTTTGACCAGGCAAAGACCGCCGTGGTGAATCTGGGCACCGAAGAGGTTGACCGTGTGTTGGAGGCAGCGTCGACGGCCGAGCGCTTGGTGACCGTTGGCGTCGAGCATCCCGAGGCAAGCCTGTGGGCGAGCGATGTGCGCATGGTCGGCTTTAACATCGAGTTTAACCTGCATGGCCTGTGTGCCGACGAGTCCGAGGCGGGGGAGAAGGTCCTGCTGGGCATCGCGGGCGACTTTAACGTGGAAAACGCGCTGGTCGCTATCGCCGCTGCGCGCGAGATCGGCATCGGTATCGAGGCTATCAAGAAGGGCCTCTCCAAACTGCGTGTACCGGGCCGTATGGAGGTCGTGGAGTCGAAGGACGGCCGCGTGATCTGCGTCGTTGACTATGCGCACAACCAGCTTTCGTTCCGTTCGCTTTTCTCGTCGGTCAAGCGCGCGTTTCCCACTAGTCCAGTCATTGCAGTGTTTGGCGCTGCCGGCGGCAAGGCGCAGGAGCGCCGCGAGCAGCTTCCGCGCGAGGCCGCACCGTATTCCGACCTGATGATCTTTGCCAACGAGGATCCAGCTCACGAGGACCCGATGAAGGTCTGTCGCGAGCTTGCCGAGCATGTTCCCGACGATACGCCGAACAAGATCATCCTCGACCGCGAAGCCGCTGTGCACGCGGCGTTCAAGGCGGCGCGCGAGGAGTACGTCAACCCCGATGCTCCCACCATTGTCTTGCTGCTGGCAAAGGGTGACGAGGAACTCATGCACGTGGGCGACGAGTTTGTGCCCATCGAGAGCGACCTTTCGCTGGCCAATCGCCTAATCGATGTTACCCAGTTTGACTAATGAACCATGATGGCGGCGGCGCCCTGAGTGCGCTGTCGCCATAAGCGTGTTCCCTCAATCAAAACATGCCGTCCAAGTCCAAACCCTTCTATGTAAACGGAGTAACCATGTCCCACAACACCCTGCCGACTGTTGCCGAGCTTTCGGGCGAGATGCGCGAGCGTCTTGCCAAGGTTAAGTACGTCTTTACCGACCTGGACGCCACCATGCTCGCGCCCGGCTCGTGCGTGCTGCGCGACAACGACGGCAACCCCTCGACCAAGCTCGTCGAGGCTGTCGTGGCACTTGCCCGCGCTGGTATTCAGGTGGTTCCCACCTCGGGCCGCAACCGCACCATGATCCACGAGGATGCGCGCGTGCTTGGCCTCAACTCCTACATCGGCGAGATGGGTGGCCTGGTCATGTACGATCTCAAGGCCAACGATTGGGAGTATCTGACCGGCGATATGCCCTACGACCCCGCCTGCGGCCTCACGCCGCATCAGGTGATCGAGCAGACTGGCGTATGCGAGAAGATTCTCGCCCGCTGGCCGCATAAGATCGAGTACCACAACGACATGTCGACTGGCTACAAGTACCGCGAGGTCACCGTCGGCATGCGCGGCGATGTGCCCGACGACGAGGTCCAGGCCATTCTCGACGAGGCCGGCTGTGGCCTGGTGTGGGCCTGTAACGGTCACCTGACGCATCTGTCCAAGCCGACGACGCTCGAGCTCGATCGCGTCGAGGACGGTCGCGCATTCAACATCAACCCCGCGGGCCTCAACAAGGGCGTTGCCATCGCACGTTTCTGCGAGCACCTGGGGATCGAGCGCGAGGAGACGCTCGCGCTCGGCGACTCCGAGTCCGACTTCTACATGGCCGATCACGTGGGCACGTTCTGCCTGGTCGAGAATGGCCTGACGAGCGCCGGCGCGCCCGAGTTCCTGGATACCTGCGATAACGCCTACGTCACGCGCGGCAAGATTGTCGACGGCTGGGCGGCAACGGCAGAGCTGCTCGTCGCGGCTCGTTCGTAGCGCGGTCCTATCGTTCTGAGCCATATCTTTTCGAGAGAGAATCTGGTGAGGTAATGTCCGATATCGAGAATCTGGCCGGGGACACGCGCCCCATTGGCGTGTTCGACTCGGGCCTGGGCGGTCTGACGGTTGCGCGTGCGATTGCGACGGCGTTGCCGCACGAGTCCGTCTACTACTTTGGCGACACCAAACGCTGTCCTTATGGCACCCGCACCGAGGACGAGGTGCGTTCGTTTGCACTGCAGGCGGGCCGTTGGCTGTCGAAGCACGACGTCAAGATCATGGTCATCGCCTGCAATACAGCGACCGCTGCGGCCTTGCGTTTGGCCCAGCAGGTGCTCGACGTCCCCGTCATCGGTGTGATCGCACCGGGCGCACGCGCGGCAATCAACAGCACCCGCACGCGCCGGGTGGGCGTGCTCGCCACCAACCTCACCATTCGCTCGGGTGCTTACACGCGCGCCATTCAGGACCTGGATGCCGGTGTTGACGTATACGGCTGCCCTGCCTCGAGCTTTGTCGAGGTCGTTGAGCACGAGCTCGCCTCGGGTGCGCATCTGCAGGAGCAGTGGCTTGAGAACGAGGACATCTTCGATACACCTGCCGTGCGTGCGCTGGTGGGTGCCACGGTTGAGCCGCTGCGCGACCACGGTATCGATACCGTGGTGCTCGGCTGTACGCATTTTCCGCTGTTGGTGGGACCTATCCGCCATGCGCTGGGGCCTGGGGTGCGCGTCGTGAGTTCCGCCGAGGAGACCACGCGCGAGCTGACCGATATCCTCACGCGCCGCGAGCAGCTGGCGGGCGACGCCGCCGAGCCGCAGCATCGTTTTGCAACGACGGCCGATAACATTGCCGAGTTTGCGGTGGCGGGCAGCTTTATCTTTGGCCAGCCGCTCAAGAGCATTGAGCATATCGATATCGATGAACTGAAATAGATGTAAGGCAGCCGCCAAAGCCTTCGCCACATCTTTTGCCGAAAGGATATTTCTATGGAGTACATGCAGGTCAACCGCGCCAACGGTCGCGCTGCCAACGAGTTGCGCCCCGTTAAGCTCACCCGTGGCGTCATGAAGCACGCCCACGGCTCGTGTTTGGCCGAGTTCGGCGACACGCGCGTGCTGTGCGCCGCCACTATCGAGGAGGGCGTGCCGGGCTGGCGAAAGGGAGCTAAGGCCGGCTGGGTGACCGCGGAATACGCCATGCTGCCGACGTCGACCGGCAAGCGCTGCAAGCGCGAGCATGCCAACCGCAAGGGTCGCTCCATGGAGATCGAGCGCCTCATTGGCCGCAGCCTGCGTACCGTCGTCAACATGAAGGCGCTCGGCGAGTACACCGTCACCGTCGACTGCGATGTGATTCAGGCCGATGGCGGCACGCGTACAGCGAGCATCACCGGCGCCTGGGTGGCGCTGCACGACGCCCTTGCCATGTGGGTCGAGGCGGGCAAGATCGAGCGCATCCCGCTTACCGGCCAGGTGGCTGCCATCTCCATGGGCGTTGTCGACGGCAATACACTGCTTGACCTCGATTATTTCGAGGACAGCCACGCCGAGGTCGACATGAACCTCGTCGCCACCGACACCGGTGAGATGATCGAGCTCCAGGGTACTGGCGAGCAGGCGCCCTTCGACCGCAAGCGCCTCAACGCCCTACTCGACCTGGGCGACAAGGGTATCGCCGAGCTCATCGAGCTCCAGTGCCAAGCCCTCGCCTAACCTGCCAAAAAGGGACAGGTTTATTTTGGCAGGTTTTATCTGGGAAAACGTCGAAGTATAAGACTGCCGTTGATTGAGAGGGGAGAGGCGGAGGCCCTCGTCGCCCTCGGCGCGGCATTGCTATAGAGACAAGGAGACCACTCATGGCACTTGAGAAGATCGACATCGACACCCTCGACCCGGCGGCGACCATTGTCGTGGCAACGGGCAACGCCCATAAGCTCACCGAGATCGAGGCCATTTTGGGCAAGGTCATGCCCGAGGTGCGCTTTGTGGCGCTCGGCCAGCTGGGCGAATTTGAGGACCCCGAGGAAAACGGCACGACGTTTTTGGAGAACGCCATCATCAAGGCGCAGGCTGCCGTCGAAGAGACGGGGCTCATGGCCATTGCCGACGATTCGGGCTTGGTCGTCGACGCGCTTGACGGCGAGCCGGGCGTGTATAGCGCGCGCTATGCGGGCGTGCACGGAGACGATGCCGCCAACAACGCCAAGCTTCTCGTTAACCTGGAAGGCGTGGCGGACGAGGACCGCACCGCGCGCTTTATGAGCGTCGTTGCGCTTATCGACACGGATGGTCTGGTCACCTATGGCGAGGGCGCCTGCGAGGGCGTTATCGCACACGAGGGCCGCGGCGATCACGGCTTTGGCTATGACCCGCTGTTCCTGCCGGTCGACACGCCGGGCAAGACCATGGCCGAGCTGACGGCGGACGAGAAGAACGCCATCAGCCATCGTTTCCACGCGCTCGAGCATCTGTCCGCCAAACTGACGGGCGAGGAGTAGACCGTGCGTGCGGTGGTGCAGCGCGTACTCAACGCCGGCGTGACGGTCGACGGCGAGTGCGTGGGCAAAATTGGGCGCGGCTATCTGGTGCTGCTGGGCGTGGGCCACGGCGACACGCGCGCCGAGGCCGATAAGCTGTGGGGCAAGCTCCGGGGCTTGCGCATCAACGAGGACGAGAACGGCAAGACCAACCTGGCACTTGCCGATGTCGACGGCGAGGTGCTCGTGGTGTCGCAGTTCACGCTGTTCGCTGACTGCCGCCACGGTCGCCGTCCGTCGTTTACCGATGCAGGCGCGCCCGATGTTGCCAACGAGCTCTACGAGTACTTCCTGACGCTCGTTCGTCAAGATGTCGAACACGTGGCGCACGGCATCTTTGGCGCCGATATGAAAGTCGACTTGGTCAACGACGGCCCATTCACCATCGTCTTGGACACGGACAACCTTTAGGTTACGCGGTTTTACCAAACCGCGTAACAACTGGTCATGCGAGGTTGTCTTCTGGTACGTATTTGGGACGGGGCTTATTTAGCTACTTGCGTATGGCGGCAGCAGGGTGCTATAGTATTAGAGTTTTGTCTATCTTAGGGGTATTATCCCCTTTTTGAATTGCACCTTCTGGAGGCCCTGTTCATGGAAGAGATGGAAGTCAATCACGTCGACGACATCCACGAGAAGCTGACCGATATGGTGGGCGATCGCGTCAAGGTGAAGGCCAACATGGGCCGCACCCGCGTCGTCGAGCGCATGGGCACCATCAAGAGCGTCCACCCCGCCGTCTTTATCGTCGAGGTTGACGAGCGTCGCGGCCGCAAGTCGCGTCAGTCCTACCAGTATATCGATGTCCTCACCGGTCAGGTCGAGCTGTTCGACCCCGAGAGCGGCGAGCATATCTTTACCCCGCTCGGCAATCAGCTCGAGGAGCACTAGCGGTGACCGATCGGTCCCTGACCCTTTCCGCGCCGGCAAAGATTAACCTCTACCTGGGGGTTCATACCGAGCGCGATGACCGCGGCTACCACAGGGTCGATTCCCTGATGGCAGCCGTCGGTCTTGTCGATACCGTGACGGTTACGCCGGCGCAGGCGCTGACCGTCCAGACGATTCCGGCATCCGACTTTCCCATGCAAAAGAATACGGCGTATCGGGCTGCGGTTGCTATGGCCGAGCATTATGGTCGCGAGGCAAACATCTGCGTGACGATTGAGAAGCGCATTCCATTGTGCGCCGGCTTGGGCGGCCCCTCGACGGATGCGGCCGCGGTCATTGTCGCCTTGGCGGAGCTCTGGGGAATTGATCGCACCGACCCCGCGCTCGACGACATTGCGCGGGGTATTGGTGCTGACGTCCCGTTCTTTTTGCACGCGAGCCTTGCGTTCTACGTAGGTGGGGGAGACGTGCTGGCAACTGAGTATCCCGCGCTGCTCGCAACGCCCGTCGTGTTGGTCAAGCCGCGCGAGGCAAGCGTTTCAACAATTGAAGCCTATCGACGTTTTGACGAGGCTCCGGTGCCTGCAGACAAGCCCGGCGCGATAGCTTCTGCCTTGCATGCTGGTGATGCCGAGATGGCATATGCGCTCATCCATAACAACCTAGGTGTCATTTCCGCACAGATGGAGCCGCAGATTCAAATGGTTCTCGATTGGCTGCGTAAACAGGACGGCACCGTTGCTGTAGATGTGTGCGGATCGGGTGCCTGCTCATTTGCCATTTGCGACACCGCCGCCACGGCCGAAAGGCTTGCCGACACTGCCCTGCAAAACGGCTGGTGGTCCTGCGCGACGGAGCTCATTCCCAACACGGTTCGCATCGAAGCGCCAAAGAAATAAAAAATTATCTAGCACGCGGCGAAAATCTTTGTTACTATAGTCGAGCCAACGGGTTGTGGCTCAGTTTGGTAGAGCACTGCGTTCGGGACGCAGGGGTCGCTGGTTCAAATCCAGTCAACCCGACCAGAGCATGAGGAGGGACCGCTTCTTGCGGTCCCTTTTTTTAGCTATTGTTGTGATACCGCGATACCCGCGGTATACTCATTCGAGCTTGTCTCGCTGTATTGTGGAGGTCTACATGTTTGGACTGAGGGCTCCTGAGCTCATCATTATTCTCGTCGTTGTCCTGATTATCTTCGGGCCCAAGAACCTGCCGAAGCTCGGCAAGTCCCTCGGCTCTACCGTCAAGAATATCCGTGAGGGTATGGAGGGCGACGATAAGGCCGAGACCAAGCAGGCCGAGGAGGTCGTGGTCGAGCAGTCCGAGGAGGACAAGGAGATCGCTGAGCTCGAGGCCAAGCTCGCTGCTGCCAAGAAGAAGCAGGCAGAGGACAGCGACGCGGACGCAGAGTAGTCCCATCCCTTTGGGGTGAGCACCTGACCGGCTTGCCCGCAGGCTAGCCGGTCTTTTTCGTTTTGTTGACAGTTGATTGTTTGATCAGAGTTGGGGAGATATCCGTATGGACGCAAGCCAGATCGTACTGACCGCTGAGGGCCGCCAGAAGCTCGTCGAGGAGCTCGCTTGGCGTGAGGGTGATTACGCCAAGGAGATCGTCGAGGACATCAAGGAAGCCCGCGCGTTCGGCGACCTTTCGGAGAACTCCGAGTACGACGCCGCTAAGGACAAGCAGGCCCAGAACGCCGCTCGTATTGCCGAGATCCAGGCCATCCTCGCCAACGCTCAGGTTGCTGCCACCACGGGCGACCTGACCGTCTCCATCGGTTCCACCGTTTCTCTGATTGATCCCAACGGTGAGGTCATGGAAGTCACGCTCGTCGGTACCACCGAGACCAACTCGCTCGAGCACAAGATTTCCAACGAGTCTCCGGTCGGCCACGCCATCATCGGTCACGGCGAGGGCGACTCCGTCGAAGTCGTTACGCCTTCCGGCAAGACTCGCGTCTACACCATCGCCAAGATTGCACGCTAGACCACGGTCCCGCGTAAAGGTATGTTTTCGCTCCCTGGGACCGAATCCTGGGGAGCGTTTTAGTTTGAGGAGCTAACTTATGGCAGAGAACCAGAACGCCGCCGATCAGGCATCGACGCTCAACGACGAGCGCGCCACCCGCCTGGCCAAGCGCGCCGCCCTGTTCGAGGCGGGCCAGAACCCCTATCCCGAGCACTCTGAGCTTGAGGACTACGTTGCCGATATCGAGGCTAAGTACGCCGAGCTTGCCGATGGCGAGGACACCGAGGACGTCGTGAAGATCGCCGGCCGTGTGGTCGCCAAGCGCGGTCAGGGCAAGATCATGTTCATCGTCGTGCGCGATGCGACTGCCGAGATTCAGCTGTTCTGCCGCATCAACGACATGGACGAGGCTGCCTGGAATACGCTCAAGTCCCTCGACCTGGGCGACATCCTGGGCGTGACCGGCGTGGTTGTGCGCACCCAGCGCGGCCAGCTTTCCGTTGCCCCTAAGAGCGCGACCCTGCTTGCCAAGGCCGTTCGTCCGCTGCCCGAGAAGTTCCACGGTCTTTCCGACAAGGAGACCCGCTATCGCCAGCGCTATGTCGACCTGATCGCCAACGACGACGTTCGCGAGACCTTCCGTAAGCGTTCGCAGATTCTCTCCACCTTCCGTCGCTTTATGGAGTCCGACGGCTACATGGAGGTCGAGACCCCCATCCTGCAGACCATCCAGGGTGGTGCCACGGCCAAGCCGTTCATTACCCACTTCAACGCGCTCGATCAGGAGTGCTACCTGCGTATTGCCACCGAGCTGCACCTCAAGCGCTGCATCGTCGGCGGTTTTGAGCGCGTGTTCGAGATCGGCCGTATCTTCCGTAACGAGGGCATGGACCTTACCCACAACCCCGAGTTCACCACGATGGAGGCATACCGTGCCTTCTCCGACCTCGAGGGCATGAAGGCGCTCGCCCAGGGTGTCATCAAGGCGGCCAACAAGGCCATCGGCAACCCCGAGGTTATCGAGTACCAGGGCCAGACCATCGACCTTTCTGGTGAGTGGGCCAGCCGTCCCATGACCGACATCGTCTCCGACGTGCTCGGCAAGCAGGTTACCATCGATACGCCGGTCGAGGAGCTTGCTGCCGCCGCTCGCGAGAAGGGCCTGGAGATCAAGCCCGAGTGGACTGCTGGCAAGATCATCGCCGAGATTTACGATGAGCTGGGCGAGGACACCATCGTCAACCCCACGTTCGTGTGCGATTACCCCATCGAGGTCAGCCCGCTTGCCAAGCGCTTTGAGGACGACCCGCGCCTGACGCACCGCTTTGAGCTGGTTATTGCCGGTCACGAGTACGCCAACGCGTTCTCCGAGCTCAACGACCCGGTCGACCAGGCCGAGCGTTTCGCTGCCCAGATGGCCGAGAAGGCTGGCGGCGACGACGAGGCCATGGAGTACGACGAGGATTACGTGCGCGCCCTCGAGTACGGTATGCCTCCCGCGGGCGGCATCGGCATCGGTATCGACCGCGTGGTCATGCTGCTCACCAACCAGGCTTCCATCCGCGACGTGCTGCTGTTCCCGCACATGAAGCCCGAGAAGGGTTTCCAGTCCGGTGCCGCTGCCGCCAAGGCTGCCGAGGCCGGCAACGCCGCGAGCCCGTTCGTTGAGTCGCTTAAACCCACGCTCGATTACTCCAAGATCGCCGTTGAGCCGCTGTTCGAGGAGTTCGTCGACTTTGATACCTTCTCCAAGAGCGATTTCCGCGCTGTGAAGGTCAAGGCATGCGAGGCCGTCAAGAAGTCCAAGAAGCTGCTGAACTTTACGCTCGACGACGGCACCGGCACCGACCGCACCATCCTCTCCGGCATTCACGGTTATTATGAGCCCGAGGACCTGGTCGGCAAGACTCTGCTCGCCATCACCAACCTGCCTCCGCGCAAGATGATGGGCATTCCCAGCTGCGGCATGCTCATCAGCGCTATCCACGAGGAGGATGGTGAGGAGCGTCTCAACCTGATCCAGCTCGACGCCTCCATCCCCGCCGGCGCAAAGATGTACTAACTAGTTACGCGGTTCGTAGAACCGCGTAACGGCTCGACGCTGCGCGGGCCGCATTTGGACAATCTGACGTTCAATTTCAAGGGCGCGACCAGAAGGTCAGCGCCCTTTCGTTTCACGTCACCTTGTCTCAAATGCGGCCCGCTCGCTGACTTATGCTCAACCTATGGTGTCATCTCGCCCCAAAAGGACCTTGCTCGCTCTGGCGGGCTTTCGCTGTCCGTCCTCTACCTGCGGCGTTGCCCTGGTTGGCACTTAGGGACGTTCCTCTTGTGCCGGCACTTGGGGACGGTCCTAGCCGCCTGGGGTCTACCGGTGCATTGGGGGTTTACGCCTTCCATGCATGACAGTCGTCTCTTTTATGTTTCCTTTAGCCGTCGCTGCCTAGGATGGGGGTTAGTCGGTAGGAAGGGAGCGTCTGTATGGACGACGCGAGCGATCGTGCAATCGAAGAGGATATGCTCAATCAGTTCAACTATTTTGATGATGAGGACGAGGAATTGATCGATCGTCGCGAGCCGGCGGCGCTCGATGCTTTCGGCCTTGTTGATGAAGGGCCCGACGAGGACGAGGTCGAATCGACGGAACCCCCACAGCCTTCGAGCCATGATTCGCTGCTCTCAAGAGTCCCTCTGCACCACGGTGTGCGTGCCGGCGCCCTCCATATGAAAACCGACTGGTGCCAGATCGTGACGGCAGGCGATGAGCTTGCCGTCGATGCGCCGCTCACCGATAAATCATCCATCATTTGCCGCACCGGTATGCTTATGCTCGCGAGCGGAACGGGTGCCTGGCGTGTACGCGATACCATGAATCGCGTCGCCGCCGTACTCGGTGTCACCATCCACGTTGACTTAAGTCTCCTATCGTTTGAGTGTACTTGTATCGAAGATGGTCACTGCTTTAACGAGGTCGTCAGCTTGCCCACAACGGGCGTCAATACTCATCGCATTTGGATGATGGAGAGCTTCTTAAAGGAAATCGAGATTTACGGGCGCCGGTTTACCGTGCACGAGTACCACGAGATGCTCAAGACCGTTGAGAGTTCAAAGCCCGATTACGCTCCCTGGCAACAGGGCCTTGCGGCGGCCTGTGCTTGCGGCGCCTTTGTCTTTTTGCTCGGCGGCGGCCCTATCGAGATGGCCTGCGCGTTCGTGGGCGCTGGTGTTGGCAACTTTGCTCGTTCCCATATTCTCAAGCAGGGCCTTGGCCAGTTTAGCGCGCTGACGATCGGCGTTGCGCTCGCTTGCGTTTCGTATCTGCTGGCATTGCTCGGCCTTGGCCAGGTCATACCGGGGGCAATGTCGCACCAAGAAGGCTATATCGGCGCCATGCTCTTTGTGATTCCCGGCTTTCCCCTCATTACGGCAGGCCTTGACATCGCTAAGCTCGACATGCGAAGCGGTATCGAGCGTCTTTCGTATGCCGTATCGATTATTGTGATGGCGACCCTCGTAGGTTGGATGGTTGCCGAGTGTGTGGGACTGGCGCCGGATGACTTCGCCCCGCTCGGCCTCTCACCGTTGGCTCTTACGCTCTTGCGCATACTGATGAGCTTTATCGGCGTATTTGGCTTCTCGGTTATGTTCAACAGCCCGGTAAAGATGGCAGCAGCGGCAGGGCTCATCGGCGCCGTGTCTAATACCTTGCGCCTTACGCTCGTCGATGCGCCGACGCTGCTTCCCTTCTTGGGCCTGAGTGCGGGCATGCCTCCCGAGGCGGCTGCGTTTACTGGTGCGTTGGTATCGGGGCTGCTCGCGAGCTTAGCCGAAATCAAGCTCACCTACCCACGTATCGCCCTCACGGTGCCATCGATTGTCATTATGGTGCCGGGCTTGTATCTGTATCGCTCGATGTATTACATGTGCACCTTCGACACGGTCAATATGCTCGGCTGGTTTGTGCGTGCAGTGCTCATCGTGGCGTTTTTGCCCGTTGGCCTGGGTGTGGCGCGTACGCTCACCGACCCTCGCTGGCGCCACACCAGCTAATTGGTGCAAATGAAACTGATCCGCAAAACATGAACGTGGATAATCTCCCGTTTTTGGCCTGTTTACGGGCTCAAAACGGGAGATTATCCACGCTCGTGGAATGGGTGTCCGAAAATCCACGCTCGTTGGGCCGATGCAGAGGCACCTGGCAATTCCTTTTTTGTAGACGTTGTCGCGCGGCTACGGGCGGGAAAGGTCCCAACGGTTAACATATACTCCATATGGGTAAAGAGACCAAAGCGCTGCCGCGGGGCGGCGCTTTGCGTTTGAAAAAAACTAGCTCGTCTAAGAGGAACTAGCATGTTAGACCGTTTTACCGATCGCGCGCGCAAGGTCATGTCCATGGCCAAGCAAGAAGCGCTCGATCTTCACTCAAATAAGGTGGGTACCGAGCACCTGCTGCTCGCACTCGCTAAGGAGGACGAGGGCATTGCCGCCGAGGCACTGCGTTCGCTCGACATCTCCTACGATGACATCATGGATACTCTCAAAGAGGTCCAGACCACGGTTCCCGAGCCCAGTGAGGAGACCGAGGCGGCCAAGCTCGCCTTTACGCCGCTCGTCATTAGCGTGATGGAGCGTTCATTCCGCGTGGCGCGTGAAAACAACCAGACCTACGTGTCGACCGAGCACTTGCTGATCGGCATCGTCGAAGAGGGCAACGGCATGGCCATGGACATCCTCATGCGCCTGGGTGTGTCGTCCGCCTCCATCAAAAAGGCTATCGAGAAACTCACCGCCAAGGACCAGGATAAGAAGCGCCCGCTCGCTGGCGCCGGTGCTGGTCGTCCCGGTACGGGCCTGCCGTTCTTTAGCGGCTCGGATGCCTCCCAGCAAAAGGGGAGCGGCACCGATACGCTTAAGCAGTTCGCGACCAACCTTACGCAGAAGGCGCGCGACGGCGAACTCGATCCGGTGATTGGTCGCGAAAAGGAAGTCCAGCGTATGATGGAAATTCTTTCGCGCCGCACCAAGAACAACCCACTCATTCTGGGCGACCCCGGCGTGGGCAAGACGGCCATCGTCGAGGGTCTGGCTCAGCAGATTGCAGCCGGCAACGTGCCCGAGAACCTTATGAACCAGAACATCTGGACGCTCGACTTGCCGGGCCTCGTGGCGGGCGCCAAGTACCGCGGTGAGTTTGAGGAGCGCCTCAAGAACGTAATCCAGGAGGCAACCGAAGCCGACGACGTCATCCTGTTTATCGACGAGATGCACACCATCATCGGTGCCGGTTCTGCCGAGGGCTCCATCGACGCGAGCTCCATGCTCAAGCCTGTGCTCGCGCGCGGTGCCTTCCAGATTATCGGCGCCACCACGGCCGAGGAATTCCGCAAGTACCTCACCAAGGACCCGGCCTTCGAGCGTCGCTTCCAGACCATCGATGTCGAGGAGCCGAGTGTCGAGGACACCGTCAAGATTCTGACTGCGCTCAAGCCACGCTACGAGGAGCACCACCACGTGCGTTACACGCAGGGTGCCATCGAGGCCGCCGCGAACCTCTCCAACCGCTACATCCAGGATCGCTTCCTGCCCGATAAGGCCATCGACCTCATTGACGAGGCCGGTGCCCGCGCTCGCATCGCCGCCAACCGCGCGCCCGAGCCGGTGCGCGAGGCCGAGCATCGCATAGAGGAGCTCAAGGCCGCCGCGCAGGAGGCCACCGAGAGCGACGACATGAACAAGGCCGCCGAGATCACCGAGCAGCAGAAGGCTGCCGAGATTGAACTCGCCGAGGCCAAGGCTGCCTGGACCGCCGAGCTCGACGCCAGCCCGCTCACCATCGATGTGAGTCAGATCGCCGATATCGTGTCCGTGACTTCGGGCGTGCCGGTATCCTCGCTTACCGAGAGCGAGAGCCGGCGCCTGCTGCAGACCGAAAGCGTGCTCAAGACGCGCATCATCGGTCAGGATGAGGCTGTCGAGGCCGTTGCCAAGGCCGTGCGCCGCAGCCGCTCGCCGCTCAAGGACCCGCGTCGCCCCGGCGGCAGCTTTATCTTCCTTGGTCCCACCGGCACGGGCAAGACCGAGCTTGCCAAGACGCTCGCCGAGTACCTCTTTGGCAGCAAGGACGCACTCATCAGCTTCGACATGTCCGAGTTCGGTAGCGAGTTCGAGGTCTCCAAGCTCATCGGCAGCCCTCCGGGTTACGTCGGTCACGATGAGGGCGGCCAGCTCACCAAGACCGTTCGTCGCCACCCGTACTCGGTCGTGCTGTTCGACGAGATCGAGAAGGCGCACCCCGATATCTTCAACATCCTGCTGCAGGTGCTGGAAGAGGGTCGTCTGACCGATAGCCAGGGCAAGACGGTCGACTTCCGCAACACCGTGATCATCATGACGTCCAACGTGGGCGCCCGCGAGATTGCGCAGGATGCAAGCGTTGGCTTTGGCACCACCGGCGAGCAGGGCCTCACCTCGAGTGAGATCCGCGGCCGCGCCATGGGCGAGCTCAAGCGCCTGTTCCGCCCCGAGCTGCTCAACCGCATCGACGACATCGTGGTGTTCCAGAAGCTCTCGGGCGAGAACCTGACCAAGATCGCTCACCTGCTGGTGGACGATCTGCGCCAGCGCCTGATTGCCAACGGCATGAACATCAAGCTCACCGATGCGGCCTATGACAAGATCGTGGCCGAGGGCACCGACCTCACCAACGGTGCGCGTCCGCTGCGCCGTGCTATTCAAAAGCTCATCGAGGACCCGCTGTCCGAGGAGCTTCTGGCCGGCGAGTGGGGTGAGGGCGATACCGTCCTGTGCGACGTGGCCGATGGCAAGTTTGTCTTTAGCCATGGCACGGGCGAGATCCCGGCACCGCGTCCGGCGGGCACGCTCGGTGGCGATACCGCCCCGGCGGCACCGCACACCGGCAACGCCGCGCCCGTGAGCGGCGGCGTGACCTCGGGCCCCGGCGGTATGATGCAAGCCGGCTCTGGTGCGCTGTAGGGATTAAACATACCTTGTATAACGGGGGCGTTTCCGATAAGGAAGCGCCCTCATTTCTATTGAAATGCGCTTCAATCTGCCGTGCTATACTAAAATCGAGATTTAGTATAGCAAAGGAGCTGATATGCCTACGTCAATACTCGACACGCGGCCAGTTCAGATGAACGTGCGTATAGATCGCCAGCTCAAAGAGGCGGGAGACGCCGTCCTGACTCATATTGGCATGACGCCGTCACAAGCCGTTCGGACACTTTGGGAGTATCTGGTCGTTAACGGACGCATGCCCTCGAAGGGAGACGCGGCGGCTCCGGTTTCTGACGGAGTGGAGCCCCAGCGCATGGAGTCAAGGGCCGCGCAAGGCAGCCATATCGTTCGCGATTCGTGCCTCAAATACGGCATCCCCATCCCTGAGTTCTCGGGAGACTATGACGACCTCTATGAGGAGGCCATGGCGGAGCGCTATCCCGAATGGGTGGAACTATGAGCACAGAAGGCGTCCTCAAGCTGTTAATCGATACCAACGTATGGATGGATTATTTTTCTGGCAGGTCCGACCGTACGGCAAATGTCGTCCATCTGATCGAGATTGCCGACGCCTCGGAGCGGATTGCCCTGTTTGCCTCGTCGCTTTCGGTCAAAGACGTTTCATATCTTGTCTCGGCGGCAATCAAGCAGGAGTGCCGAAGAAAGACTGGCTCACTGAGCGATAACGCCATTGCGGCGGCAGACGAAACGGCTTGGGCATGCGTTCGACAGATGCGCGAGCTAGCCCTCATCGCCCCGGTCGGTGCAGACGAGGTCTTCGACTCCTTTGTGTTCAAGTACCACCACAATGACTTTGAGGACGACCTGATGCTGGGCGTCGCCAATCGCATTGATGCCGATTACGTTGTGACGGAGGACAAGAATCTTATTAAACATACCAATGGTGTATGCATTAATGTTCAACAGGCGTTGAGGTTGGTTGAAGGGTCCAACGCCCCTTCGGCACGGCCCGTCTAGCCTGCTTTATCTTAATAAAGTGGCGTTTCCCCGCCGTTAGCCGATGATGCAAGGGCGCTCGGCGTTTTCGACTGGTTTATGCACGCAAAGTCTGGGAATATACAAGTCGCATGTCTTACTGTCTAACCAGTTGCGCCAAGGAGGCACCATGGATTACAAGATCACCGGCTACGAGCCCGCCCAGCTGTTCCATTTCTTTGAGGAGGTCAGCGCGATCCCCCGTGGGTCTGGCAACGAGAAGGGCATCAGCGATTTCCTGGTTGCGTTTGCTAAGGAGCGCGGCCTCGATGTGTACCAGGACGAGGTCTACAACGTCATCATTCGCAAGCCCGCTTCTGCCGGCGCCGAGAATGCTCCGACCGTGATGCTGCAGGGCCACATCGATATGGTGTGCGACAAGTTGGGCTCCGTTGAGCACGACTTTACGACCGATGGTATCGACCTGGTCGTCAAGGACGGCGTCCTCACCGCTAACGGCACCACTCTGGGCGCCGACAACGGTATCGCCGTCGCGCTTATGCTTACCGTGCTCAACGACGATTCGATTGCCCATCCGGCCCTCGAGTGCGTGTTCACCACCGACGAGGAGACTGGCCTGGTCGGCGCCGAGACGCTCGACAAGTCCCAGATTAGCGCCCGCACCATGATTAACCTTGACTCCGAGGAAGAGGGCGTTGCCACCGTCAGCTGCGCCGGCGGCGTCGTCGTTACCTACACCTGCCCCATCGCGCGCGAGCACAAGACCGGTAGCACCCTCACGCTCGACATCTCCGGCCTGCTGGGCGGCCACTCCGGCAGCGATATCCACCTGGAGCGCGGCAACGGCAACCTCATCATGGCCCGCATCATCGACCGCCTGATGGTTGCCGGCGAGCCCGCCATCGTGAGCTTTAACGGCGGCACCAAGGACAACGCCATCAACCGTGAGTGCAAGGCTGTTCTGGTCTATGCCGACCACGCTGCCGCCGAGGCCGCGGCCCAGATCGCAAAGGACATCATCGCCGACGTCACTGCCGAGCTCGAGGTCTTCGACCCCGGCTTTACCTGCACCGTCGAGATTGCCGACGACGCCGAGGTCGAGGCCATGGACCAGAAGTCCGCGCTTGCCCTCATCCGCGCCCTGCGTCTTGCCCCTAACGGCGTGATTCGCCGCAACGTCGCCACTGACGGCTCCGTCGAGGTTTCCTCCAACATCGGCGTGGTCGCCACTTCCGACGACCAGGTCAAGATCATGCTGTCCCCGCGCTCCTCGATCACCTCGCTGCAGAACGAGTTCAAGGACCGCCTGCAGACGCTGGCCGATGTCTTGGGCTTCGACGCCAAGTTCGAGTTCGAGTATCCCGGCTGGAGCTATGCCGAGCATTCGCCGGTCCGCGACGTTTTTGTCGAGAGCTATCGCGAGCTCTTTGGCTCCGAGCTGCGCATCGAGTCCATTCACGCTGGCCTTGAGTGCGGCCTGTTTGCTGAGGCCCTGCACGGCCTGGACGCCATCGCCGTGGGCCCGACGCTCTCCGATGTCCACACCCCGGACGAGAGCATGGAGCTCGCTTCTGCCGAGCGCTTCTACGAGCTGCTCATCGACGTCCTCAAGCGCCTTGCCGCGTAAGGGTCGCGCTAGCAGCAGTTCGAGCCACGTGCTAGCGGATTGCAAATGACATTACGAGAGGGGGCATCCGAACTTTTGCGACGGGTGCCCCCCTCTTCTTTTAAGAAATGTGGATTGATTGGCGCCTAGCCCATATCCGCCTTGATGAGGTCGAGGGTGCGCTGGCAGTTTTCGCGGACGGGGCCGAGCATGTGCTCGCGCAGGTCCGCCATGCCGGGCAGGTCGGCGTATTCGTCCATGATCTCTTCCATGCAAATGGGCACCTCGTAGGCGAGGTCCATCATGGTCGCAAAGCAAAACTTCTCGGATAGCCCGGCATCGGTGAGCGCCGCCTCCAGCGCGGGGTCGCCCATACCGTGGTATCGGCGGATAGCGCCTGGACCGATGCGCCCCACTCGATTTTCGCCGCCAACGCTCATGGCAAGGCGCGCCCGGCGGCGCATACGCTCGTACGCCAAGCCCGATGCGACATCGTACATGGGTGCGAGCGCTGCGTTTGTGCCTTTACCTAGGATGAGCGAGTAGTTTTTAGCGTGTGCGTCAGGCGCTCCGATAATGGCGTTATAGAACAACATATAGGTAAAAAGCACAAGATTCATGTGGTGGGGGACTGTGTTAATCAGTCGTTCTTGGATGTCTCGTGTGGTTGGTCCTCCGTCGGCGGTGTATTTCTGGCTTGGCAATACACCGAGCGCCTGGCAAAAGTCCTCCTGATGCAGCCTTTCGATATTTCCGCTGCTATTGACCATTCTGTCGTACCGTTCAACGAGGAGCGCGGCTTCGTCTTCAAATGTGCAATAGGAGACGTTGGCAGTTGGAATGCCAACACGCCGAGCCGTTTTCATGCAGACGAATTCGTTTAAGGCCTGATGTTTGAACCCAACGACACCATTTTTGAAGATATGGGTAGTGGGGGATGACCCTAGACATTCGCACCATTGGCCATCATGCCAAGCTAGTGCAAATTTGCCTTGGTTGCCGCCCAGGGACCAGCTTTCGTTGGAGCCCATCCATGTCTCTCTTTCGTCATCGCGAATTGCTTTGAGCTTGTGAGCGATTTGAGAATTGGTAAGCGGGCGGTATGCCGAGACCCTGCCGCGGGCGGCGCCTAATTGATCGGTTCGACAAAACTGAACGGCCCCTGCGCAGTCAAGACCGATATGGCACAAGAGGGCGACGGGGTTGTTGGATGCAACGTCATGCTCGGCGGCAATAGCGCGGCGCTGCTCTTGGCTGTCGGGCAAAAGGCCAAATAGGAACGGGCGGACGATGTTATGGCCATACGTGCGATTGGAAAGCGGCATTGTAAGCGATAGTGGTGCTCCGCGATAGGTTGGGGCGTATACAAAGCTGCAGAGTCCATGCTCGTCTTGCCGGAGAGTGCCTGCGATTTCGCCACAAATGAGGGTCGCAAGCTCCATCTCTGCCATTTATTTCACAACCTTACAGCCAAAGGAGAGGTCTGAAGTGTCGGAAAGGCCTTGCTCGGCTGCGATTTGGGCCAGCAAGGCACCATAGGAAGATGGCGTTCCCTGTCGAGCGGGTCGTCTGCCTACGCTTGGCTTTGGCAGGGCATTCGAGTTCGCGATAGGGAGGTCCGCTTTCGTCGTCGGATGTTCGGAGGGCGATGCGATGGAGTCGTTATCGCTTTGCGCAAAGAGACCTATGCCGAGTGCGTTAAAGACGGACAGCAACTTGTCGAGTCGAATGCCCGTGGCATCGCCTAGCTCGAGCGATGCGAGCAGGCGCTCCGAAACACCGGCCTTTTTGGCGAGGGCGGCACGGGTGAGACCCTGAGTCTCGCGTGCCTGGCGCACGTAGATGCCAGCTTGGCGCGGTGTGGTGATGGGAAGGGTATCCACGGCGATCTCCAACATGCAGACTTTTGCATATCAGTATGACATGCAAAAGTCTGCACGAAAAGGCCTCATGCAAAACTTTGCATGAGGCCTTGTACTGGCGTTGAGTTTTGAGCGATTGTGTTTGGCGTTACAGTGCGAGGATCCCAAGGTGCTCAAGCAAGATCTTAAGCCCGATGAGGACGAGTACGACGCCACCCACGATGGTGGCGGGTTTTTCGTAGCGCGCGCCAAAGGTGTGGCCGATCGCTACGCCGGCGACGGAGAAGATAAACGTTGTGACGCCGATAAGCGATACAGCGGGAACGATGTCGACCGAAAGCGCGGCGAACGAGATGCCCACGGCCAGGGCGTCGATTGAGGTGGCGATGGCGAGGATCAGGTACTCGCCCAGGTCAATCTTTTCGGCATCCTTGCCGTCGCTTTCATCCTCGTCTTCGGTAAAGGCTTCCCACAGCATTTTGCCGCCGATGAAGGCCAAAAGGATAAAGGCGATCCAATGGTCGATGGGTCCGATGATGCCCATGAATTGACTGCCGAGCGCCCATCCGATTACGGGCATGCCGGCCTGAAAGCCGCCAAAGAACAGGCCGAGCACCACGGCGACTTTAAGGTTGATCTTCTTCATGCCAAGGCCCTTGCAAATGGAAACAGCAAAGGCGTCCATCGAAAGGCCAACGGCGAGCAACACGAGCTCTGCGAGTCCAATAGTCTGGCTCCCTCTCTGCGGGCGGGCCCGCGTGTACCTCTTGGGGGAGTAACAAAAAAAGACCCGTGGCGTACGCGTTGCGCGCACAGCCACGAGTCTCGTTCATTAAGGCAAGCCAGGCCGCATCGGCCAGTGTGTTGACTTGCCGCGCCACCGGAGGCGAACCCGATCACGCGACTACTCCCTCATTTATGCGAATCCCGATGCTACCACATAAGCAGCTCATTTGGATTGGGGCTCTCAGCTGTGTTCGCTCATTCTGTAAGCATCGGATTTTGCGGGCGTCACAGGGGCAAACCGTGAGAAACTTATTGACGTTTATGGAGCGTATACGATGGGAGCGATGCCTTGGATAAGAACGAGCTGCAAAAGCGTATGGAACAGGCTATTCGCCTGACTGCCCCCGGTCAGCCGATTCGCACCGCCCTCGACATGATCATTGCTGGTCACCTGGGCGCCCTTATCTGCGTCGGCGACACCGAAAACGTGCTCGCTGCTGGTAACGACGGCTTCCCGCTCAACATTTCGTTTACCTCGAACCGCCTGTTCGAGCTTTCCAAGATGGACGGCGCTATCGTTATCGATGGCGACCTCACCCAGATCCTGCGCGCCAACTTCCACCTCAATCCCGATCCCTCACTCGCCACGAGTGAGACGGGCATGCGTCACCGTACTGCCGCTCGCATGTCGGTGCTCACCGACGCCATCGTGATCTCGGTTTCGGCTCGTCGTGCCGTCGTCAACGTGTACGTCCACGGTAAGAGCTACGAGATCCAGCCTGTCACCACCATCATGAGCTCGGTCAACCAGCTCGTCGCCACGCTTCAGACCACCCGTCAGTCGCTCGACCGCTCCTTGCTGCGCCTGACAGCCCTTGAGCTCGACGACTACGTTACGCTCGCCGACATCACCGGCATTTTCTCGAGTTTCGAGATCATGCAGCAGGCAAAGACTGAGCTTAAGGATTGCATTGTCAAGCTGGGCAACCAGGGCAAGCTCGTGCAGATGCAGCTCGAGCAGCTCGCCGGCTCCAGCATGGATACCGAGTACGACCTGATGATCCGCGACTATGCGAGCGATTCCTCCGAGGCCAATGCCGAAAAGATCCGCGCCAACCTGAGCCGTATGACGCCCAAGGACTTGTCCGACCCGCAGCATGTGGCGGCGGTTCTGGGCTACGATGACTTGGACGAGGACTCCGTCATGACACCGCTGGGCCTGCGCACGCTTTCTCGCGTGTCCGTCGTGCGCGACGGCGTGGCCGAGAAGATCGTCGACGAGTACGGCTCGCTGCAGGAGCTCATGGATGACATCAGCGAGGATCCGGAGCGCCTGGGCGACTTTGGCGTCAACAACCCTGCCATTCTTGCGGACTCGCTGTACCGCATGAAGGGCACCAAACAGGGGAACGCATAATGGCGCCCGTATGCGCCGTGGTCGTTGCCGGCGGCAGCGGCCAGCGCTTTGGAAATCCCGGCGGCAAGCAGCTCGTTAACGTGGCGGGCCGTCCGCTCATGAGCTGGTCTATCCGCGCGTTCGATCGGAGCGACAAGGTCGGCCACATCGTGGTGGTGTGTCCTGCCGAGCGCCGTGCCGAGATGCGCCGCCTGGCCATCGATCCGTTTGACTATGACACGCCCATCAGCTTCGCCGATGCCGGCGATACCCGTCAGGATTCCACCCGTGCCGGCGTGCATGCGGTTCCGGCGGGTTTCGAATATGTCGCCATCCACGACGGCGCCCGTCCGCTCATCACGACCGAGGCCATCGATCATGCGATCGACGTGCTTGTGGGCGACCGCTCGCTCGACGGTGTCGTATGCGGTCAGCCCGCGATCGACACGCTCAAGATCGTCGACGGCGACAATATCGTCGAGACGCCGCCGCGTGAGCTCTACTGGGCCGCGCAGACACCGCAGATCTTTAGCGTCGACGCCATGAAGCGCGCCCACACCGCAGCTATCGCCGAGGGCTTTATCGGGACCGACGATTCTTCGCTGGTCGAGCGCATGGGCGGGCGCGTCCGCTGTGTCCAGAGCCCGCGCGATAACCTTAAGGTGACGGTGCCCGAGGACCTGCGTCCCGTAACCGCGATTCTGCTTGGCCGCATGGCCGAGGGAGAGGACCTTCCCCATGTTCAGTAACCTGCGCATTGGCCACGGCTACGACGTCCACCGTTTGGTGGAGGGGCGTCGATGTATCATCGGCGGGGTTGACATTCCCTACGAGCGCGGCCTGCTGGGCCACTCGGATGCCGATGTGCTCGCGCATGCCTTGGCCGACGCCATCCTGGGCGCCTGCCGCGGGGGAGACATCGGCAAGTTATTCCCCGACACCGATCCCGCCTACGAGGGTGCCGATTCGATGGTGCTGCTCGCTCGCGTGATGGACTATGCGCGCGAGCTGGGCTTTGAGCTTGTCGATGCCGATTGCACCATTGCCTGCCAGCAGCCTAAGATCACCCCGCACCGCGATGCCATGCGCGCCAACCTCGCCCATGCTCTGGGCGTTGACGTCGAAAACGTGGGCGTCGCCGCCACTACGACCGAAAAGCTCGGCTGGGAAGGCCAAGGCGAGGGAATCGGCGCCTGGGCCGTCTGCCTGCTACAGAAAACCGTTAAGGAGTAACGAATGCGTATCTACAACAGCGCTACCCATAAAAAGGAAGAGTTCCAGCCCATCGAGTCCGGCAAGGTCCGCATGTACGTGTGCGGCCCCACGGTCTACGACAACATCCACATCGGCAATGCCCGCACGTTCATCAGCTTTGATGTGATCCGCCGTTGGCTCATCGCGAGCGGCTACGAGGTCACGTTCGCCCAGAACCTCACCGATGTCGATGACAAGATCATCAAGCGCGCCAACGAGCAAGGCCGTACGGCTGCCGAGGTCGCGACGGAGTTCTCCGACAAGTTCATCGGCGTCATGCGCGCCGCCAACGTGCTCGATCCCGATGTGCGCCCCCGCGCAACCAAGGAGATCGGCCCCATGATCGCCATGATCAAGACGCTTATCGAGCAGGGCCATGCCTATGCTGCCGATAACGGCGATGTGTACTTTGCCGTGCGCAGTGATCCCAGCTATGGTCAGGTCTCGGGCCGCAACATCGACGACCTTATGGTGGGCGCGCGCATCGAGGAGAACGAGGACAAGAACGACCCGCTCGACTTTGCCCTGTGGAAGGCCGCCAAGCCCGGCGAGCCCAGCTGGCCGAGCCCCTGGGGCGAGGGCCGTCCCGGTTGGCACACCGAGTGCGCCGCCATGGTGCATCGCTACCTGGGCACTCCGATCGACATCCACGGCGGTGGCTCCGACCTTGCCTTCCCGCATCACGAAAACGAGTGCGCCCAGGCCACCTGCGCCTGGCACCAGGGCTTCTCCAACACCTGGATGCACACGGGCATGTTGCTGGTCGACGGCGAGAAGATGTCCAAGTCGCTCGGCAACTTCTTTACGCTGGCCGAGGTCCTCGAGCAGCATTCCGCTGCCGCCCTGCGCCTGCTGATGCTGCAGACGAGCTATCGCTCGCCGCTCGACTTTTCTTGGGAGCGCCTGGAGGGTGCTGAAAACTCGCTCACGCGTATCGCCGGTACGGTCGAGAACCTGCGCTGGGCCGCGAACCATGCGACGGCCGATGCCGATGAGGCAGCATCCGAGGCGTTTGCCGCCAAGGCCGCCGAGACCCGTGCCACCTTTAAGGAGTGCATGGACGACGACTTTAACACCGCCGGCGCCATGGGTGCCGTCTTTGGCTTTGTGACCGAGTGCAACCAGTACCTGGAGCAGGCGGGCGACGCTGCCGACAAGGCCGCAGCCCTGGCTGCCGCCGATACGTTGGTCGAGCTGCTCGATACGTTTGGCGTCGAGCTTCCCGAGCCCAAGGTCGAGTTGCCGCTGGGCCTGCTGGGCGTTGCCGCCGGTTTGGTTGCCTACACTGGTGACGACGTAGATGAGGCCGCTGCCAAGATTCTCGAGGCCCGCGCCGAGGCCCGTGCCGCCAAGAACTGGGATCTGGCCGACGCCATCCGCGACCAGCTCAAGGACCTAGGCCTGACGATCGAGGACACTGCCGCCGGCACTCGTATCAAGTCTCTCTAATCCCTGCGGGTTTTCCAAGCACCCGACCTTGCCGTTCAAACCGTCGCTCGCGTACTCAAGTACGTGTCGCTCCTCTTTCATGGCAATCTCGGGCACTTGGAAAACCCGTACCGACCGCCCGAATTAATATTCATGGGCGGTCGTTTATTTTGTTTCGTTTGATAGTTGTATTTAGGAGGTCGCTTTATGGCCGACAATCGCAAGCGTGCGCCTCGTGGCGGCAAGCAGGCCGCTTCTGGCTCGCGTCCGATTCGCCGCAACGATCGCGCTGCCGCTCCCAAGGGCCAGCGCGAGCGCTCACAGGCTGCTCGCTCGCAGCGCGAGCGTAGCCGCGATAACGTCGAGGTTCCCAAGGGCGAGTTTATCGAAGGTCGTCGTGCTGCCGCCGAGGCGCTACGCACTGGTTTTCCCATCAAGTGCGCGCTCATCGCCGAGGGCGGGGAGCGCGATGCTGCCTTGTCGCGCCTGGTCGACGATCTCAACGCCGCGGACGTCCGCATTAAGTATGTGCCGCGCGCGCAGCTCGATGCGCTGTCGAGCCATGGCGCTCATCAGGGCATTGCGCTCGAGGTGGGTAATTTCCCCTATGCGGACGTCGCCGATATCCTTGACCGCGCGGGTGACGGCCCGGCGCTCGTCGTCGTACTCGACCATGTGACCGACGACGGTAACTTTGGTGCCATCGTGCGCTCTGCCGAGGTCGTGGGCGCGGTGGGCGTCATCATTGCCAACAAGCGCGC
This sequence comes from Collinsella sp. AF16-8, assembly GCF_003462695.1. Classification (NCBI taxonomy): domain Bacteria; kingdom Bacillati; phylum Actinomycetota; class Coriobacteriia; order Coriobacteriales; family Coriobacteriaceae; genus Collinsella; species Collinsella sp. AF16-8. Next base: position 381,335 of record NZ_QRXX01000001.1, on the reverse strand, counting down.
CGCCGGTGTGACCGTGGGCAGCTACAAAACCTCTGCTGGTGCCGTTATGCATCTGCCCATCGCACAGGTTCCCAACATCGCTCGAGCGCTCGACGACCTCAAGGCTGCTGGCTTTTGGGTGGGCGGTGCTTCCGAGCACGCCGAGGGCAGCTGCTGGGATGCTCCCTTCGAGGGCCGCGTTGCGCTCGTCATGGGCTCCGAGGGCGACGGCATCTCGCGCCTGGTGCTCGAGAAATGCGACTTTTTGACCAAGCTTCCCCAGCGCGGCATGACCGAGAGTCTCAATGTGGCCCAGGCGACCACCGCGCTGTGCTTTGAGTGGCTGCGCCGCAATGCCGGCGAGCTCATGGGGGAGGAGTAGCGCATGTCCAAGAAGAACCGCGCCAAATCCAAGGCCAAGCGCTTTGGCGAGGGCTCGGCCAAGCCGATTGTTTCGGCCGCGACCTACGGCGTGGGCGGCAATGCGTTTGCGCAGGCTATCGCCGACCCAGTCTCGACGGTGCACTCCAACAAGCCCGAGCTGCTGGTGGTCGACGGTTACAACGTGATCCACTGCACGCCGCGCTACGAAAAGCTCGTCTACGACCATTCCGACGATCCATATTCCAGCGACGTCCACGATATGGCGCGCACCGCGCTCATCAACGATGTTGCGGCGTTTGCCCAGGGCCGTTACGAGGCCGTGATCGTGTTCGACGGCGCGGGCAACATCTCCAACGAGCGCCCCAACCTACCGGCCCGCGGCGTGCGCATCGAGTTCTCGCCGACGGGCGTCTCTGCCGATACCGTGGTGCAGAAGCTCTGCATCGAGGCACGCGAGGAAGGCCGCGCGTGCTCCGTGGTATCGAGCGACGGTACGATTCAGGCCGTCGTCATGGGCAAGGGCGTCACGCGCATCTCGAGCCGCATGCTGGTGGACGAGATCAAACAGATCGATAACGACGTTCACGAGGCAGAGGAAGCCCCGCAGATCAAGATGACTCTGGGCAGTCGCCTGAGCCCCGATGCCCTGGCCAAGCTCAAGGCCCTTCGTGGCCGGTAGGGGAGTATCTGTAGAGACCAGCTACTCGGCTGGTCAATTCACTGGCTTGTAGTTATTGGATTGTGGACTTGCCATCGCCAAAACGAATAGTTTTTTGTTTTGGCGAACAGACGAAACTATTCGTTCTGGCGAATAGTTTTGAGATGTGGTCGGTCGAAGGGCCTGTTGCGCCCCATCCTCAATTCCTTTATCCTTAACAGGCTTCGCGCGAAAGCGCCAAGTGTGCCAGTGTGGCGCAACGGTAGCGCAACTGATTTGTAATCAGTGGGTTGCAGGTTCGATTCCTGTCACTGGCTCCATGAGAGTTTCGGGCTCTGTTCCCTTGTGGGACAGAGCCCGTTTCTATTTAGGTGGTGCGCCATCGGGTTAGCGCCCATCCCGTTTTTGGTTTGTCTCGTCCTCCAGTTTGTCTAAATCTGTAACACCAAGACCGATATTCGGCATCTAACTGTTACAGATTGAGATGAAACTTAGGGTGTTTTAGGAATATCTTGATCTGTAACATGTAGAAGCGGAATAGGCCTCTTGCTGTTACAGATCGAGACAAGGGCGGGCGCGGATCTGGATGTCCTGCTCGAGCGTGGATTTCTGGATACGCGAGCGAAGAAAATCTCCCGACCGGAGAACGAGCGTGGATAATTAACTTGGATAGGGAGCTAAGGTAAACACCGATTGTCTATCGACGGCTTTAGAAACAACGACCCCGATTTCATTGTGGAATCGGGGTCGTTTGTGCCTCAGGAATCCGAATGGATTAATCGAGCTCCTAAGGAACTTCTTGGGTTCTTGCTAATGGTCTGCCGAGGATGTCCCCAATGCAAACAGCGGGCATCTACTCAATATAGCTGGGGTTCTTCTTGATGATCACGCGTGCAGCGATGAAGGAGACGACGATGGCGATGATGGCGACAACGCATGCCAGCACGAAGTTACCCATGGACCCATCGGGAGCGATAAAGATGAGTGCCGAAAGAAGGCCGGGGCATGCTCCCGCAACATACTCTTTCAGAACAAAGATGCCTGCAGGGAGTCCAGCGCAGAGCGCGCCGATTGCCGTGCCGACAAGCAGGCGGGGACGCTCGATGAGGCAACCGTAGAACGCGGGCTCGGTTACGCCACAGAGTGCGGTGACGGCAACCGTGGTGACCATACCCCTCTTCTCTTTGTTTCCCTTCATGGCAGTTGCCAGGGCGAGGCTCGTGCCGCCAATGCAGAGGTTCGAGATGAATCCAAAGATAATGGGTGCCCAACCGAGCTGCGCCAGGCTCGTAACTTCGATTGCGATGTAAGCCTTATCGAGACCGAGCATGACGAAATAGGGGTTAAGGGCTGCCAGGATCGGAGTAGCGATAAATGCCACGTTGTCCATAAGCCACGTGACGGCATCGCTCAGCGCGTAGCCCATCATGCTGCCGGCGGGGCCAAGGATAATAAGCTCGACGGGCACGACGATGATCATGGTGAGCAGCGGCTTCAAGAACAGTTTGGTAACGTCGGGAATGATCTTCTGAAGGCCGCGGTCGACAAAGTACATGAATACAACGCCCAGTACGATGGGCACTACCGTACTCGAATAGTCGTTCGTCGGGATGGGAATACCAAGAAAGTCGAGACCCTCGGCACCGCTAATGGACGAGCTGATCATGATCGCGCCCAGCAATGCGCCCATGATGGGCTGCATCTTCATGACGGCCGCGAGCTGATAACCAAGATAAACGGGTAAGAAGCTAAACGAAGCGCTAAAGATCGCCAACAGGACCTGGGCGGTTCCGCTATCGGTGCTCAATCCGCAATAATTAACCAGGAGATTCTTGATCGAAAGAATGAGTCCGCCAACGATGAGCGCCGGGACGATGGGCATGAATACCTGTGCAGAGACGTTCCCGAATTTCTCAATCAAGCCCATGGCGGTGTTACCGCTTTTAATGCCTTCTGCAAGGTCTTTGGCGGTTTGGGCATCGTCGGCAACCGTGCCACCGCCGACTTCGATTCCCGCGAAGTCGAGGAAGTCGTTGTAAGCCTCGGTGACGTTGGGGCCGATGATCACCTGAAGCTGGCCACCGCTGACTACTGCCCCGAGCGCCTGATCGGCCGATTTGGCGAGCTGGAGATCGATGATCGAGGTGTCTCGTGCGTCGATGCGAAGGCGCGTCGCACAATGAGTTACCGATGTAATGTTCTCTTTGCCGCCAACAGCCTTTAGGACTGTTTCGGACATTGCCTGATATTTCATCTCTTTCTCCTAGCCTTCCTGCTCCTGATACTTCGAGATAAGGTCTCGGTACCAATACCAGCTCTTTTTGGGGGTGCGCTCCAGATTGTTCTCGAAGTCGATATGGACAAGTCCGTATCGTTTTTCGTAGCCGTTGATCCAGCTATACAGATCCATCGTCGACCAGAGGTAGTAGCCCTCAACGCGCGCGCCGTCGCGCTTAGCCCTCATCATGTGCTCGATGAACTGGCCCAGAAGCTCGATGCGGTCATCATCGTGGATCATTCCGTCTGCGTCTGGTTGCTCATAGGCGCCATGTCCGTTTTCCGTAATAAAGATGCGGGGCGCGTCATAGCGCTCGTGGACATCCATGATGGTTGAATACATGCAACCTGGGAGTATTTCGCGGCCCCATTTATTGCGGGGAACATTGCTGTCGCGGGCGCTTTCAAACAAGGGCGCAATGCATTTTCCTTCGACCTTTTTGCTCGAACCGCCCTTATTGTTCGCCGAAACGGCAAGCTCTCCACCGTGCCAGTCGGTTACATACTCTCGGCAATACACGTTGAGTCCAATAAAATCGACTTTACCGTCTCTGAATTCTTCTACGTCATTTGGGGATCGATAGAGCGAGACGCCAAGTTTTTCAAGGATTTCGTCCATTTCTGGCGGCAGTTGACCCTGAAGCGCTGGTGCCAGAATCATGCGATTGGCGAAAAAGTCTGCGTATCGAAATACGTCATCAGGGTGCTCGGTTGCCGGGTCGAGTTCGACAACGCCGCCATCGTGGACGGCGCCGATGATGCCGTCGTAGCCCATTTGACGATATGTTCGGACTGCGAGTGCGCTCGCGCGCATCAGGTTGTACTGAAACTGCATGTACGACTGAACGTCGAGCGATCGATTGGGGGGATAGTTGCCCAACATGTTTACGCAGTAGCTGTAGAAATGCGGCTCGTTAACGGTAGCCCAGATTTTGACGCGGTCTCCAAAGCGCTCAAAGCAAATCTTGGCGTATTTGCAGAACCACTCTGCCATGTCGTTGTTCAGCCATCCGCCTTTGCAAGCAAGCGTGAATGGTAGATCGTAATGGAACAGCGTAACGTTGGGCTCTATGCCATTTTCGAGGCAACAATCAATGACCCGATTATAAAAATCGATACCCTCTTCATTCACTTCGCCGATACCCGTGGGGATGATTCGACTCCATGAAAGAGAGAAGCGATAAGTGTTTTGTCCGCCTTCTTTCATCATGCGGATATCTTCTTCATAGCGATGGTAGAAGTCGCAAGATACATCACCGTCAACATGGTTGATGTTCTTATTGCTTGTGTGGCTAAAGAAATCCCACTCGCCAAGGCCTTTGCCGTCTTCGTTCCAGGCACCCTCGCACTGATAAGACGCCGTGGCGGAACCCCAGAGAAACGGCATGTTGTTCACGTTGTCCATGAATCCCCTTTCCATCATTCAACACGGTGGATACGTGTGGCGGAATTACGATTAAGATGACGTCAACTGATTTGAATCATAGGAGAACGACCAAAGCTGTTTGATTCAATAAATGAACCATGATTTCGAGGAGAGCGGAAAGAGGGATCACGTGAATATCAATGACTTCGATGTGCTCAATCGCATTAGCTCAATCATCAACAGCGAGTTTGGGTCAAACGATGCCGCCATCGCTCGATATCTCATCGCTCACATTAGGCGTTCGAGCGAAATCAATGTTGCCGCAATAACCCGCGATGCATTCGTGACCCGTTCCGCTGTTCGTCGTTTCTGCAATCGATTGGGCTACCAGTCTCTTAGCGATTTGAAAGAATCATTTACTCAATCAGTCTTTCCAAGCGACTTAAGCCATCGAGAGGAGGAATTTGGCTACGAGGAGTACAGGGCAGAGCTCGACGTTCGCATGATCGAGATGTTCGCTGAGGTTGAAAGCGGCGTGTCCGATATCGCTATTAAGCACCTTGCCGACGAAATTGATGGCCATAAAAACGTTGAAATCTGGTGCACCAATAATGTGAGCGCCAATCTCGTACGATTTCAGCAGGAAATGTTTTATGCGGGCAAGATAGTTCGCATAGTTGCTGGGGCTAACGTCGCGGAATTGAAAAACATGGGAGACGTTTCGCAGTCATTGATAATTCTCGTATCGGTCTCCGGGCTATTTGCGTCACAGGCACGTGAGTATCTTGATTGCCGTTCGGGCAGGAAGATTCTAATTACTGCGTTTAGCAACGATGACAAATCGAGGTCTTTTGACCGTGTATATCGTCTTGGTAATGCGGGAAACGGAATTGACCGACTCGGCGTTTATTCGAAATATGCCATGACTTATTTCTTCGACTTGCTATCGTCGTGTTACTTGAGTCGCTACCCCTGCACCAAGGGGGAGCCGCTCTATGGGTCTACTTTGGCCTGGCCCGAGTAGTTCGGCTCTATAGTTCTCCAGCCTAGAGAATGAGCGTGGATAATCTGCCACTTTGGCCTCAGAAACACGCCAAAAGTGGGAGATTATCCACGCTCGATGTCAAACGGGAGAAAATCCACGCTGAATTGTGCCGGTGAAGGCCGATCACGACCTATGTAATAAGCGCAAGGGATCCGTTATCGAGGGTCGAGACTGCAGACATACTCCATCACGCCAAAGTGTGCCCTTGGGAAATGACGCCAGCATTGCCAAATTCATCACTCCACATAATCAAACTCAGCAAAACCGCAGGTCACGGCTATATAGATACGCCCGGAACCGTGTATCTAGAGGTTTTCGTTGACAGCCCCCAAGGTTGCATCGTATTATCTTTTTCGTTCGCGGGGGCGGCGGTCCAAAAGACCAAAGAACCTGCGGATACTTGAACGATTGGGAGTTTGCCCGAGTGGTTAATGGGGACGGGCTGTAAACCCGTTGGCTCTGCCTACATAGGTTCGAATCCTATAGCTCCCACCCGTCAAGTGCCTGTATAGCTCAGTCGGTAGAGCACTTCGTTGGTAACGAAGAGGTCACCAGTTCAAGTCTGGTTGCAGGCTCCATCCGGCGGTGTAGCTCAGTTGGTTAGAGCACACGGTTCATACCCGTGGCGTCACTGGTTCGAATCCAGTCACCGCTACCATAGGTAACACGGTGGCTTCTCAATAGTATGTTGAGAGGCCACTATGGTATAAAGGCAAAGTCCCGTCCGGGGACGACCTGTTTAGAGGAGGGCTTTATGGCCAAAGAGAAGTTTGAGCGCACTAAGCCGCATGTTAACATCGGCACCATTGGTCACGTCGACCACGGCAAGACCACGCTGACCGCTGCCATCACCAAGGTTCTCTCCGAGACCGAGGGCTGCAAGGCTGACTTCACTGCGTTCGAGAACATCGACAAGGCTCCCGAGGAGCGCGAGCGCGGCATTACGATCTCCGTCTCCCACGTCGAGTACGAGACTGCTGCCCGTCACTACGCTCACGTTGACTGCCCGGGCCACGCTGACTACGTCAAGAACATGATCTCCGGTGCTGCTCAGATGGACGGCGCTATCCTGGTTATCGCCGCTACCGACGGCCCCATGGCTCAGACCCGCGAGCACATCCTGCTCGCCCGTCAGGTCGGCGTTCCCTACATCGTCGTCTTCCTGAACAAGTGCGACATGGTCGACGATGACGAGCTCATCGACCTCGTCGAGATGGAGACCCGTGAGCTCCTCTCCGAGTACGATTTCCCCGGCGACGACATCCCCGTCATCCGTGGTTCCGCTCTGGGCGCTCTCGAGGGCGACGCTAAGTGGATGGACGCTATCCGCGAGCTCATGAACGCCGTCGACGAGTACATCCCGACGCCTGCTCGTAACAACGACCTCCCGTTCCTGATGGCCGTTGAGGACGTTATGACCATCTCCGGCCGTGGTACCGTTGCTACCGGCCGTGTCGAGCGCGGTGAGCTCAAGCTCAACGAGCCCGTCGAGATCGTCGGCATCAAGGATACCCAGAACACCGTCGTTACCGGTATCGAGATGTTCCGTAAGTCCATGGACTTCTGCGAGGCTGGCGACAACGTCGGTCTGCTGCTCCGCGGCATCAAGCGCGAGGACATCGAGCGCGGCCAGGTTCTCTGCAAGCCCGGTTCGGTTACCCCGCACACCAAGTTCACCGGCGAGATCTACGTTCTGACCAAGGAGGAGGGCGGCCGTCACACCCCGTTCTTCGATGGTTATCGTCCTCAGTTCTACTTCCGTACCACCGACGTTACCGGTACGGTCAAGCTCCCCGAGGGCACCGAGATGGCTATGCCTGGTGACCACATCACCATCGAGGGCGACCTCATTCACCCGATCGCCATGGAGGAGGGCCTGCGCTTCGCTATCCGCGAGGGTGGCCACACCGTCGGCTCGGGCATCGTCTCCACGATCATTGAGTAAATTAGCTCTTTGATTTAGCTGACTTAGAGAACCCGGCACTTTTAGGGTGCCGGGTTCTTTTCTACGCGGGGCTTGTTCCCTGCCGATTGCGCTTCGCTCGCCCTTAAGCCGAGCGTCGGGGATCGATTAGATCTCGCTGGCTTCATTGATGTGTTCCAAATATGAATGGATTCAGCGAGAACCAATTGATTCGAGGTTTTCATTGACAGCACTTACATAGAGCTGATAAAGTACCATCTCGTGCCCGTACGGGGCGGATATGAAAGGTTCAGGATACATGCGTACTCTAGTTACTCTTGCGTGCACTGAGTGCAAGCGCCGCAACTATACGACCACCAAGAACAAGTCGACCATGCCTGATCGTATGGAGATCAAGAAGTATTGCCCCTGGTGCCGTCACCACACGCTGCACAAAGAGACTCGCTAGTCTCTAGTCACATACGCCAGTAGTTCAATTGGTAGAGCATCGGTCTCCAAAACCGAGTGTTGAGGGTTCGAGTCCTTCCTGGCGTGCCAGTCATTATTCCGTAAGCTCCCAATTGGGGGCTTACGGTTTACTCATGTATAAGCGCATTGCGCGGAGGTAACCCAAATGGCCAACAAGAAGAACAAGAAGAAGGCTCAGCAGCCGGCACCTGCCAACAACGCTGCCGCCAACTCCAAGGTTGAGGCCAAGAAGGCCGTTGCCAAGAAGAACGAGAAGGCTGCGAAGTCCAAGAAGAACGAGAAGCCTGGTTTCTTCGCCCGCACCAAGAAGTATTTCGCTTCGGTCAAGTCTGAGATGAAGCGTGTCACGTGGCCCGATAAGAAGGAGCTCGTGAACTACTCGGTCGTCGTTTGCGCTTCTCTGATCGTCGTCGGCGTCGTCATCGCTCTGCTCGATGCTGGCTTTGGCGAGGCTCTTGCTCTGTTCTCTGGATTGAGGGGCTAAACCATGTCTAAGCGTTGGTACGTCGTTCACACTTACTCTGGATACGAGAACCGCGTTAAGTCCGATCTCGAGCATCGCATCGAGACTATGGGCATGCAGGACCGTATCTTTGATATCGAGATTCCTATGGAGCGCGTCACCGAGATTAAAGAGGGTGGCAAGCGTGAGACCAAGGATTCCAAGATCTTCCCGGGTTATGTCCTGGTCCGCATGGAGATGGATGACGATGCATGGACGTGTGTTCGCAACACGCCCGGCGTCACCGGTTTCCTGGGCGGCAACGGCAAGCCCGCTCCGCTTTCCCGCGACGAGTACAATAAGATGACTCGTCGTCCCGGTAAGGGCGATTCGCCCAAGCGCACCTCGGTTGATATTCAGGTCGGCACGTCCGTCCGCGTCACCGATGGCCCGCTTACCGACTTTGATGGCAAGGTCTCCGAGGTTAACACCGAGGCAGGCAAGCTCAAGGTCACGCTGATGATCTTTGGCCGCGAGACGCCGGTAGAGCTCGACTTTAACCAGGTCGCTGTCATCGCTTAAGTTTTCGTCCGTTCGCGCGAGCGTGCTTCTTCTGTGACTGCTCATCTCAGGAGTGCTTCTAACACGTGCGTGCTTACGATATAGCAAGTACTTCACACTCGTGATTCGAAAGGAATGACCATGGCTGAGAAGAAGGTTGCCAACGTCATTAAGCTCCAGATTCCTGCTGGTGCAGCTAACCCCGCTCCTCCCGTCGGCCCCGCCCTGGGCGCTGCTGGCGTGAACATCATGCAGTTCTGCCAGGCCTTTAACGCCGAGACGCAGGACAAGAAGGGCGACATCATCCCCGTTGAGATTTCTGTCTACGAGGACAAGTCCTTCTCCTTCATCACCAAGACCCCGCCGGCGGCTCACCTCATCAAGAAGGAGCTGAACCTCAAGTCTGGTTCCGCTAAGCCCCAGGCCGACAAGGTCGGTCAGCTCTCCCAGGAGCAGCTCACCAAGATCGCCGAGATCAAGATGCCGGACCTCAATGCCAACGACATTGACGCCGCCAAGAAGATCATCGCCGGTACCGCCCGCTCCATGGGCGTCACCATCGCTGAGTAGCGATTTCTTTAGGTAATGACGGGTGCTCCGACCGGGGCGCCCGTTAAATGTGTGCAATAGGGCACACGATACGATGTGGGAGGGCTCACGCCCGTTTAACCACAGGAGGTAATGCACATGGCTAAGCATGGTAAGAGCTATAACGCCGCTGCCGAGAAGATCGATCGCGCCACGCTCTACACCCCCCTTCAGGCTGCCAAGCTCATTAAGGAGCTCGACACCGCCAAGTTCGACGAGACCGTCGAGGCCCACTTCCGTCTGGGCATCGATACTCGTAAGGCTGACCAGAACATCCGTGGTTCCATCTCCCTGCCCCACGGCACCGGCAAGACCGTTCGTGTTGCCGTCTTCGCCGAGGGCGAGAAGGCCCGCGAGGCTGAGGCTGCCGGCGCCGACATCATCGGTTCCGACGAGCTTGTCGCCCAGATTCAGAAGGGCGAGATCAACTTCGACGCCGCTATCGCTACGCCGAACATGATGGCCAAGGTTGGCCGCATCGGTAAGATCCTTGGTCCCCGTGGCCTCATGCCGAACCCCAAGCTCGGCACCGTGACCATGGACGTCGCCAAGATGGTCTCCGAGCTCAAGGCTGGCCGCGTTGAGTACCGCGCCGACCGCTACGGCATCTGCCACGTGCCCCTGGGCAAGAAGTCCTTCACCGAGCAGCAGCTCGTCGAGAACTACGCTGCCCTGTACACCGAGATCCTGCGCGTCAAGCCCTCTTCTGCTAAGGGCAAGTACGTCAAGTCCATCTCCGTGTCTTCCACCATGGGCCCTGGCGTCAAGGTCGATCCCGCTATCCAGCGCGACTTCCTGGCTGAGTAACTAACAGTTACTGCCTGAGCAAAGCAAGCATTGCTAAAGAGACCCGGTTCTGCCTCGTGCAGGACCGGGTCTCTTGCTTTTGAGTCAACGAAACCACCACGAAGGGGACAGGCACCCTTGTGGTGGTTTTACTTGTGTTGTACTTTAGCGCGATGTAGTACTACCCGAGGCCGAAGGGAGCCCAACATGTTTAAGAACACGCAACAGCTCCTAGGCCTAGCGCTACTAGATTGGATAGCGCGCTAGGGTTGTAATCTCGCTATAACGATTTGTTGTACCCGGGTGCGCTATCGTCTGCCGCTTTCAGGCGTGATGAGCGACACGGGTATTTTTCTATCTCTAGGCCTTCTCTCTCTCCTGAAAGCCATCTGTCATAAAACGGTCAATCAGGAGGAACATATAAGCCGCAAAATCACAATCTTTGACGCCACCCTGTGCGACGGTGAGCAGTCGCCGGGCGCCAGCATGAATACCGAGGAAAAGCTCTTCATCGCCCGCCAGCTGGTGCGCATGAACGTGGACGTTATCGAGGCGGGCTTTCCCATCTCGAGTCCTGGTGACTTTCGCTCCGTACAGGAGATTGGCAAGATTGCGGGCGACCGATGCACGGTATGCGGCCTGACGCGCGCTGTCGACAGGGATATCGAAGTGGCTGCAGAGGCGCTCAAAACGGCCCAGAGGCCCCGTATCCATACAGGGCTGGGTGTGAGCACCAGTCACCTGCGCGACAAGCTCCATATGACTGAGGAAAGGGCAATTGAGTGAGCGATCCATGCCGTCAAACATGCTCGCAAGTTCGTTGACGATGTTGAGTTTTATGCCGAGGATGCCGGCCGCTCCGATCAGGAGTTTCTGGTGCGCATTATCGAGGCGGCCGTAAAGGCCGGTGCCACGGTCGTGAACATCCCCGATACGATGGGCTACAACATGCCGTGGGACTTTGGCGCCCGCATCCGTGACCTGCGCGGGCGCTGCGGGTGCGGCCGGTCAGCGTGCGGTCGACGTGATGGAGTATCGCGAGTACGAGATTGAGCGCATTGCGCGCCAGGCATTTGAGGCGGCGCGCAAACGTCGCGGCAAGGTGACGAGCGTTGATAAGCGCAACGTGCTGGAGACGAGCCGCATGTGGCGCGAGATCGTGCATCGCGTGCAAGACGAGGAGTACTCCGACGTGGAGCTTGAGGACCTGCTCGTCGACAACGCCGCCATGCAGCTCATCAGTCGACCGGCAGACTTTGACGTCGTGGTGACGGAGAACATGTTCGGCGACATCCTGTCCGATGAGGCGGCTCAGATTACCGGATCGCTCGGTATGCTTGCCTCTGCCTCGCTGGATGATGGCGTATCGCTGTTTGGGCCGAGCGCTGGCAGCGCTCCTGACATCGCGGGGCTCGGCGTGGCCAATCCGCTGGCTCAAATCTTGTCGGTGGCGATGCTGCTGACCTACGCGCTCGACATGGGCGAGCAAGCCGCGTGGATCGAGAGCGCCGTGGCGCGCGTGCTCGACGAGGGCTGGCGCACCCGTGACATCGCCGATGTCAACACCCCGGCAGATAAGATCCTCGGCACCACGACGATGGGCGACAAGGTCGTCGCCGCGCTGTAGGCGATGCCGATTCAAGCTGTCAAATATCTCAATCTGTAACATCTAAGGGGCAAAATCGTTCCTACCTGTTACAGATTGAGATTTTCGGCTGAGCATCCGTGGTCTGTCTCGATCTGTAACAGCTAACCGATTATTTGGGCCCTACCTGTTACAGATTGAGACAAACCGTTGGGACAGGTCGGACGAGTCAGCAAAACCACCACAAAGGTGCCGGTCCCCTTCGTGGTGGTTTTTAGCGCAACGAGGTGTTCCCAGCCGACCATACGGGCGGCCTTGCGCTCACGCTGCTCGATGACAGCGCATCTTTAGACGCGAAGTGCGGAACCGGGTGCATATACGAGCCGCGTAGCGTTACGAATTCATGGGAATGACCGTATCGCCAATTTGTACGCTTGCAATCTTGTCTGTGTCACAAACTTGCGAGAACGGCCAGGTCTTGTGGACATCAGTGGTGCCGTTATCCAGTTTATTTGCGAAATAGCCGCTGTGGCTGGTTGCGTCCTCAACATGACCGTCTTTGAACGTCACGATGAGGGGTATGTTGCCAACGGCATCCATAGACTCCTCCATGTTTTGAGACATCTTGCCGCTGTTGTTGTCGTGTTCGATGGAACGATCTATGTTGTAGCGGACTGAAACGCCAACGCAGGATACGGTGGCCTCTTGAATCGTCGCCTTGGTGCCGTTAAAGTTGACCGATTTGGGCGCGGGAATCGTAACGGATGTATCTTCGTAATTCAGCTGGAACTTAAGATCCCATGGGCCCGTAAGTATTTTCTTATACTCGGGAAGCTCTTTGCCAGCACGTGGCACAACGAGAGAGTTGATATGCGTGCGGACGGTCCTGCCCATAAGGCCGGGTGATTCAACGCTGAACTGTGCAAAGTATTGAATGCTGGAGTCATTGGGGTTCTTGTCAATGAGCCATGATTGGCCTTGGCCGCCATGCTCGCCATCAACGTATACGTTTCCATCGACACTTCCGGCGATAGTTCCGTTCTCGCCCGGCTCGGAAAGCTTTTTCAGGGCAGCGGGATCGTCGAACGTAAGCGTATAGGCGATGGTAACCATATCCTTGTCGCCCATGATGGCGTCGGCGGTCACGGTGACTCCGTTGTTGGAGCAGCTAGCACCGACGGGCCGGCCAATACGGTCGATGATCTCGGTTTGAGAAGCAGGTCCGTCAAAGATGTCGGAAAGCATGTCAGAAGGAAGCGGCAGGACGCCTGTTGCCATAGCCGTGCCAGCGCCTCCAATGACGATAGCGAGGACTGCCGTTACAGCGGCAATGCGAGCGACTGTTCTTACGGGATGGCGGGCGATGCGCGGCTTGCGTCGCGTGCCATTAAAGTTGCTTTGAGCGGTCGCCGCATCGCTCGAGGCGACGGACTGAGCAATCGAGTTTGCCATGTGCTGCTTCGCATTATCGGTAAACGAAATGTGCTCCAGGGCGTGGCGATAGTCATTCGAATTCGTAGTCATTGTGGTCTCCTTTCAAGGAAAGCCGAAGTGACGCACGTCCGCGGCTAAGGTGCTGGGCGGTTGCAGCTGGCGTCGCGTGAACGGCGTCTGCGATTTCCCTGATGCTCATGCCTGCGTAGTAGTGCAAAAAGATGGCGATGCGCTGTGCTTGAGGCAGGGCCGTGACAGCGGAAAGAATGGCGCAGTCGCGTTGCGCGAATTCTTGCTCGGTATGTGTTACGGGTGCGCAGAAATCGGGGAGCGAATCGAGGTCGACAACCGGGTGATTCGCGTGCGTACGGCCGATATCGCGACATGCGTTCAGTGCGACTCGGATCACCCAAGCACGTTCGTGTTCGAGCGAGTCGAACGGTTGAGTGCGTTGGAGAATCTTGATCAGCGTGTCCTGGCAGATGTCTTGAGCGTCGTCAGCGGATCCAAGGGCCGAATAGCACAATCGAAGGATGAGGTCGGAATACGTGTCGACCAAGCGCTTTGCTTCCCGCTCGATCTGATCGGCATCGCATCGGAGCGTGCTATTGCGGTTACGGCGTGCAGGCATAGTGTCACCTCCAATTGGTCGTGGTGGATATAGGGAAGGCGTCTCGCGAGGTCCCTCTACATACAACACGGTCGAGACTGCATAAGTTGACAAAAAAAGACGGCACGTGAGCGCCGTCCTTACAAAACAATGAGTGTTCTCGTTAATTACACAAGCACCGTGATGGACAGGTCGGACGAGTCAGCAAAACCACCATAAAGGTGCCTATCCCCTTCGTGGTGGTTGTTGGCAGTTACCAGGGGGTTCTGGCGGTTGAAGACTCGATTGCTTCGTGGCGTTTGAGCTCGCGGCGCATGGTTTGCGAGTTGAGCCAAGCGGCCTTCCAACCGCGCGTGGGGTAGCGCGCCTCGTCAATTTCGATCTTGGTATAGCCGCAGGCGTTGACAATCTTCGTTCCGCATGGGTGTTGGCGCTCGCGTTGAAAGTTGGGGCCGTAGCTTTGGTGCACATGCCCGTGAATCATATAGTCGGGACCCCAAGACTCAAGAGCCGCATTAAAGCACTCGAATCCTCGATGCGGCAGGTCGTCCAGGTCGCCCATGCCTGCGACGGGTGCATGGGTAAGTAGAATATCGCATCCGTCTACCAGTGCGATTTTTCGCGATAGCTTGCGCATGCGTTTTGCCATCTCGCGCTCGGTATACATGTTGGCACCGTCTCGATAGCGCATGGAGCCGCCAAGCCCCGCAATGCGGACGCCGCGATACACGTACACGGTGTCTTCGACACAAATACATCCGCCCGGTGCATGACGTGCATAGCGGTCGTCGTGGTTGCCGCGTACGTAGATAAGCGGTTTGTTGATGACCGTGACCAAAAACTCAAGATAGTCCGGATCCAGATCGCCAGCGGACAAAATCAGGTCGACACCCTCAAAGCGCTCCTTGCGAAAGCACTCCCATAGGCATCGCTCTTCGGTATCGGCTATGGCAAGGATCTTCATAGGGCGCGGACTTTCGGCTCATCGTCGAGTTGTGGAATGGTACCCACCACGTTGTCGGCCAGCCAGTCCATCTCGACGATTTGCGTGCTCGGCAGTGGGGGAAAGCCCTCGATCTGCACCATGCCGTCTTGGCTATGGAGCTCGCCGCCAAATGGATTGATGGAGCCCTCGACGATGCCATTGCGGAGCAGCTGAACAAGCTTGCGCGTCTGATAGGGCAGGCCCGGAGCGTAGCGAATGTCGATGATGCCCGAGCTCATACCATACCAGTAGTTGACGGCACGAACCTGGCTGTCGTCACTGGTCTCATCCCAGGTGCCGTGCAGCAGGCTTCGCACGATAAGCTCGTAGTATCGGCCCCAGTTCCATACCGGCATGGCGATGCCGACGACCTTGCCATCGACCAGGCGGTGGAGTCCGTAGGCCGTAGGGTCTTCGAGCGACTTGGACATGTCAGCGCCGGTCATAACGCTCACGCCTTCGCGGCACATGGCCTCGGCAAGACCGCCGGCGGGCACATCGCCCCAGGTCAGGATAATTTGCGCGCGGGGGTCGAGCAGCGAGGCGCCAATCGCAAAGGCGTTGATCTCGCTAAGCGCGCCCGAGGCGAAGACCGACGCGTGGTAACCAATGCGATGGTTGTCCGCCATACTGGCGGCAAGGGCGCCCAGGAGGAACTTGGCCTCGTACATCTTGCCAAAGTACGAACGGACGCTTTGGTGGGGAAGGCCGATAGAGCAGTTGAGAAACCGCACCTGGGGATACTCAACGGCTGCCCTGAGCGTGTATTCCATCAGACGGTGCGAGGTCGAGAAGATGACGTTGTCTCCATGTTTGACAGCCGTTTCCACGGCGGCGTAGAACATGTCCGGATCGTGGCAGTCCTCGAATGCCTCGGTGCGCACGATGCCGCCAAAGTGCTCGTCGAGATACTGGCGCCCCTGGTCGTGCAGGCTGTCCCAGCTCGACGTAACGCAGGGGAATTCATGGATAAAGGCGATGCGCAGGGGGTTGGCAGCCGAGTAGACGGTCTTGCCCATAAAGAAGTTGAGCACGCCGGAGGTGGACTTGGCGGGTGTCTCTTCCTCATCGACGCTCGGTGCCTCGACAAGATCGACCTTGTCCTCGTCATTTTTGCCGGCAATGATCAGCTCGCGCCAAATCTTGCACAGGCGGTTTACGACGATGTCCGTCGGCGTATCCAGCAGGCGGTCCTGGTTGTACACGTTGAGGTAGACGAGCATGGCGTCGGCGGGCGTAATGTCCAGATGGTCGCCGCCGGCGCGCAGGTAGGCGCGTTTAAAGAGTAGGAAGGTGTGGCGCAGGTAGTCGACCTTTTTCTGTGGCCACTTTTCGACAAGGTCCTGGCCGAGCATCTTGGCGAGCGTCTCGTAGCTTCCCTCGCGCGAGAACTCGATCTCGTATAGGGGACAGACGCGCCAAAACGCGCAGAACTCGCCGTACAGGCGACTTTCGACGGAATCCCATTTGCTGGGGTAGAGACGGGTGACCTTGGCCGAAACCGTCGGGGCGTCCAGGAATTTGAGGACGCTGACGCGCTTGTTGCCCTCCTGGACGTAAAACCGATGCATGAACTCGGTGACGATGATGGGGTCGCGATAGCCCTCGGTCACCTGGATGTCGTAGAGGTTGGACCACTTGCGGGCGAACTCGGTGTTAAATGGCAACAGGGGCATAAAGTTGCACGAAAAGGCAGACTGACGACCCTTGGTAACCGTGCCGACGACCATTTCGAGCGGAATGTCCCTTAGGCCGACGCTCTCTCGCTGACCTAAGGGGAGCTGGGCAACGAGGCTATCGAGGTCTGTAAGGTACGGGTGCTCGCTTTGGCTGATGGCGTGACGGCGTCCCTGCTCGCCGCGCTTGCGTGCTTGACGATAGGCCTCTTCCATGGTGTCTACTCCCTTAGTCGTTTAAACAACGATATGAACCATGGTACCACGATGCGAAACCACCACAAAGGTGCCTGTCCCCTTTGTGATGGTTTTAGGCGATGATGGGGGCGATGGCGCGGATGCAGGCGTCGGCTGCCGTGAAGGTGGTGCTATCGTCGCTGACGATAAAGATGATTTTGCCCTTGACGCCAAAGTCGCCGATCTCACTAAAGAGCACGTACGGCTCCTTGTCAAAGCCAGAGATGGGAAGCACCGCGGCCTTGGTGGCGTCGGTAAGCTCATCTGCCAGCGCATCCAGCGAGGCCCACTTGGACGTGTCCTTTACGGCAACGGGCACGGTAACGCGCCCAAAGGGCATCAAGTGCACGAGCGTGTTCTTGGAGATGTTTGAATTGGGGACGATGATGGTCTGCCCGCAGGCGTCCTCGATGGTCGTATGGCGCCAGGTGATATCTTGGACCACGCCCGACACGCCGCCGACCTCGATATTGTCGCCGGGTTTGATAATGCCCATAAACGTCACCTGCATGCCGCCGATGAGGTTTGACAGCGTGTCCTGAAAGCCGAGTGAGATGGCGATGCCGCCGACGCCAAGAGCGGCGACGAGGGCGTTTGCATTAATGCCAAAGCAGTTGTCGAGGATAAAGCTGCCGCCGATCGTCCATATGACGGCGCGCGCGATGTTGATGAAGATGCTCGATGCTGGGAGCGGGTTATCATCGCGGCTAAGCAGGTGGTGCAGGGTCTTGGACGCGATCTTGGCGGCAACGGCCGTGCCGATAGCCAAGATACCTGCCCAGATGATGTTGTGGACCCATTGTTGTGCAAAGAAATGAAGAATTGGCTCAAACAATTCCATGTAGGGAAACCTCCTCATGATCGTTCAACCATGATACCCACCAAGAAGCCCGTCCGATCACATCGGACGGGCTTCTGCGCTCGATATAAGGGTTAACGAAAACCACCACAAAGGTGCCTGTCCCCTTTGTGGTGGTTTTCTAGGTCGTTAGCTCAGCAGCATGCGGTCGTTGGCGAGCTCGCCGCCCGAGACCTCCTCGAACTTTTGGAGCAGATCGGCGACGGTGAGCGACTTCTTTTCGTCGCCGGCCACGTCGTAGATCACGTGGCCTTCGTGCATCATGATCAGACGGTTGCCCAGACGGATAGCGTCGTTCATGTTGTGCGTGACCATGAGCGTGGTCAGGTGGTTCTCGTCGACGATCTCCTCGGTCAGGTTGAGCACCTTAGAGGCCGTCTTGGGGTCGAGGGCCGCAGTGTGCTCGTCGAGCAGCAGCAGGCGCGGCCTGGTGAGCGTGGCCATCAGCAGGGTGAGTGCCTGGCGCTGGCCGCCCGAAAGCAGGCCGACCTTGGCGTTGAGACGCGTGTCCAGACCAAGGTCTAGGCGCTTGAGCAGCTCAACGTACTCGTCCTTCTCGGCCTTGGTGACGCCCCACGAAAGGCCGCGACGCTGGCCACGGCGCTTGGCGAGGGCCAGGTTCTCGGCGATCTGCATATCGGCAGCGGTGCCGCGCATGGGGTCCTGGAACACGCGGCCCAGGTACTTGGCGCGCTGCGACTCGCTCAGACGCGAGATATCGGTGCCGTCGAGCTCGATGACACCCGAATCGAGCGGGTACACGCCGGCGATCATGTTGAGCAGCGTGGACTTGCCGGCGCCGTTGCCGCCAATCACGGTTACAAAGTCGCCGTCATTAAGGGTGAGGTCGACGCCGGTGAGCGCGCGCTTCTCGGTGACGGTGCCCTTGTTAAAGGTCTTCTTGACGTGCGAGAGCTTAAGCATCTGCCTCATCCCCCTTCGTGTAGGAGCTGCGGAGCTTATAACGCTCCCAAACCACGGGCACGCAAAGGGCCACGGCCACGATCACGGCAGAGAGTAGCTTCATGTCGTTGGCATCCATGCCCAGCTGCAGCACGATGGCGCGGATAAGGAAGTAGACCACGGAGCCAAAGACGGCAGAGGCTAGGCGGACGCTAAACTGTGTGAGTCCGCCGGGCAGCAGGCGACCGAGCACCTCGCCGATGACGATGGCGGCAAGGCCGATAACGATGGCGCCTGTGCCCATGCCAATGTCGGCATACTTTTGGCTCTGGCAGATAAGCGCACCCGAAAGGCCGATGAGGGCGTTGGAGAGCACGAGAGCGATCATCTTGGTGGAGTTGGTGTTAACGCCCAAGGCGCGGATCATGTACTCGTTGTTGCCGGTGGCGCGCAGCGCGGAGCCGATCTCGGTACCAAAGAACCAGTACAGGATGGCAACGATGGCCACGGCGAGCAGGATGCCCAAGATGATGGCAACGGTGGACTGCGGCAGACCGGTCATATTGCTGACGGCCGAGAACACGGTGCCCTTGGCAAGGATGGGCGTGTTGGATTTGCCCATAATGCGCAGGTTGACGGACCACAGGCTGATCTGGGTGAGGATTCCGGCGAGGATCGCGGGAATCTCAAAGACGGTGGTCAGAATGCCCGTGACCGCGCCCGCGATGGCGCCGGCGCACATGCCGGCCAGCACGGCGAGCAGCGGGTCGACGTTATTGTTGACGATGAGTACGGCGCAGACGCAGCCGCCGAGGGCAAAGCTGCCGTCGCAGGTCATATCGGGGATGTCGAGCAGGCGGAACGTGATAAACACGCCAAGCACCATAATGCCCCAGAGGACGCCCTGCGAAACGGCGCCCTGCAATGCAATGAGCATGCTTCATACCTCCTAGGATAGGGTGGACACGTGATGTTCCATAATAGCGGTACCACTGCATAAAAGAGCTGCGGACGGATGTTTTGTCTCATCCGAAACAAGCAGGGCGAACGCCGGTCTTTAGCGTTCGCCCCTGTGGCTCAGATATTGAATAACGCAGCTGCGGCGCGCGTGCGGGCCCTAGACGCGTTACCGCGCATGGCGCTACTCGTCCAGGGCGGAAAGGTCGATGCCCAACGCCTCGGCCATCTCGTCGTTCTTGACGACGACCAGGTCCTTGCTCGAGAGGTGCTCGATAGCCATATCCTCGGGCTTGGCCTTGCCCTTCAGGATCTTAACGGCCATCTCACCTGCAGCGTAGCCCAGATCCCCATAGTTGATGGAGAGGGTGAACAGACCGCCGGCCTTGCACATGCCCTCCTCGCCGGTAACGAAGGGGAGCTTGTTCTCCTTGCAGATCTGACCGACCTGCGAAGCGCCCGCGGCGATGGTGTTGTCGGTGGGGGAGTAGAGCGCGTCGACCTTGCCCACGGCGGACTCGACGACGGACTGGATCTCGTTGGAGCTCGAGACGGTGAAGTCGGTGTACTCGAGGCCCAGCTTGTCGAGCTCCTTCTTGGCGGCTTTGATTTGGACGTCGGAGTTGGACTCGGCGGTGCAGAAGAGCAGGCCGACCTTCTTTACGTCGGGCAGGACCTTCTGCATCATCTCGAGCTGCTCGGCGACCGGGGTGAGGTCGGAGGCGCCGGTGACGTTGGTGCCGGGCTTGTCGTTGTCCTGGACCAGGCCGGAGGCGGCGTAGTCGGTGATGGCGCAGCCCACGATGGGGATATCCGCCGTGGCACCGGCAGCAGCCTGCGCGGCGGGCGTGGCGATGGCGTAGATCAGGTCGACGCCATCGCCCACGAACTTGTCGGCGATGGACTTACACGTGGACTGGTCGTTCTGGGCGTTCTTCTGGTCGATCTTGACCTTAAGGCCGCTTTTCTTGATGGCCTTGACAAAGCCGTCGTTGGCGGCATCGAGTGCGGAGTGCTCGGTGAGCTGCAGAACGCCGATGGTGTAGTCGGAACCGGCGGCAGCAGAGCCGGAACCAGAGTTGCCGCCGCATCCGGCGAGCGGGGCGAGCGCGAGCAGGCCGGCGGAGACCAGAAGGCTCCTGCGGCTGATGGTGATGTCCTTCATATCATTACCCCCAGTATAGAAATGGCTGGAAACACTGCACTGGGACAAAGTGCAAGTGGAACTATAGTAACGCCGATGTCCATTTTTACAACAGCCTGGCGGGTTTTTTAATACAGAACCGGATGGGCGGTACGGGTAGTCGAATGGGTGGCAGAGATACTTATGCGGCGGAGGCGGCGTCATCATCCTCGTCCAGGGCGGCAAAGAGTTTCTTGCCGTCAAGGAGGCGCGTGCTGACGTTTCTCATACGGGCGATCTCGACGGTGCGCAGCGTATCGTCGGTGCCTCGGGCGTCGTAGACCGTTCCCAGCAGATACGAGATGCCATCGCGCTGCCTGATGGCAAAGGGCCGGAGCGTCATCCGCACCGCTTCGGTTTCGCCGCGGGCGAGGGTGCTCGAGATATCAAAGCTGACGGTCGTTCCGTGGTCGATGGCCTGCTCGACGAGCTCGCACGTGTCGATGCGCTTGATGGGCGCGCGTGTTGCCTTGGTAGCCTTGCTATCTGCGCTTGGAGCGGGTTCGGGTGTATCGAGGTAGCCGCGAACATCGGCACTTGCCATGGCAACTAAATGCTGCGCCATGCTCTTGCGGATAGCGATAGGCGTGGAGCGGTTGCGCATGACCATGCCGTGGAGCCGGATGATCTCTTCATCGGTGAGCGGGCGGGTCAAGAGCCGATAGCCCACGCCGCGTTTGTACTCAATTTCGTATCCGGCATGGCGAAGCGCGGAGATGGCGGTGTAGATGCTGCGCCGCGCCGCCGAGATGGGCATGCGGGCGGGGTCGTCGGGATGGGCGAGGCGCCGGATCAATTCATCGGAAAGCATGGCCTTGTCCTCGCCGGTGTTTTCGCTTAATAGTTGCAGGATGCGAACGGCGCGATAGGCTGCCATCGAGGCAGCGCCTCTAGTCGTGGTGTCGTAGGTTTCAACAGCGGCTTCGGTCATGGTGCCCACGTCCTTTCCGTTTTGGGTGGCGACGGTATGGAGCCTAGGACGTGGGGCTTTCCCAGGGGCGCAGGGCGCTCTGGGCGGTCGGTAGTCGTCGGCAAACGGCGGGTCGAGTTTTCAACAGCCCTGCTCAACTAACCAAAAACTTGCCAAAAGCTTGACGGATACTGTTGAAAAAAGCGCCCCTCGGCTTGCCGAGAGGCGCTGGCGCGATGTGCTGTAACGCGCTGGGTGGCGCTGTGGCGATTAGAAGTCGGCGTTACCCACGGTGCGCGGGTGCGGCAGGACGTCGCGGATGTTGCCCACGCCGGTCAGATACATGACCAAGCGCTCGAAGCCCAGACCGTAGCCGGCGTGCTTGCAGGAACCGTAGCGGCGCAGGTCAAGGTAGTACTTGTACTGCTCGGGATTCATGCCCAGGTCCTTGATGCGGGCCTCGAGCAGATCCAGGCGCTCCTCGCGCTGGGAGCCGCCGATGATCTCGCCGATACCGGGAACCAGGCAGTCGGCGGCGGCGACGGTCTTGCCGTCCTCGTTCATGCGCATGTAGAACGCCTTGATCTCGGCCGGGTAGTCGGTCACGAAGGTCGGGCGCTTAAAGTGCTCCTCGGTCAGGAAGCGCTCGTGCTCGGTCTGCAAGTCGATGCCCCAGCTGACGGGGTAATCAAACTGGTGGCCAGCAGCGACTGCCTGCTCCAGGATCTCGACGGCCTCGGTGTAGGTAACGCGGGCAAAGTCGGAGTTTGCCACGTGGTCCAGGCGCTCGATCAGGCCCTTGTCCACAAACTTGTTGAGCATATTGAGCTCGTCGGGGCAGGTTGCCATGACGTCCTTGAGGACATACTTGAGCATGGCCTCGGCGTTATCCATGTAGTCGTTAAGGTCGGCAAAGGCCATCTCGGGTTCGATCATCCAAAACTCGGCGGCGTGGCGCGTGGTGTTGGAGTTTTCGGCGCGGAAGGTGGGGCCAAAGGTGTACACGTCGCCAAAGGCCATGGCAAAGTTCTCGGCATTGAGCTGGCCGGACACGGTAAGGCTCGCGTGCTTGCCAAAGAAGTCCTGGCTCCAGTCGACCTCGCCGGACTCGGTGAGGGGCGGATTTTTGGGGTCGAGCGTGGTCACGCGGAACATCTCGCCGGCGCCCTCGCAGTCACTCGTGGTGATGATGGGGGTGTTGACGTAGACAAAGCCCTGCTCCTGGAAGAAGCGGTGGATGGCGGCAGCCGCGACAGAACGGATGCGGAACACGGCGCGGAACAGGTTGGTGCGCGGGCGCAGGTGCTGCTGGGTGCGCAGGAACTCGACGGTTGCGCGCTTCTTCTGCAGCGGGTAATCCGGGGCGCTGACGCCCTCGACCTCAATGGAGGTGGCAGAAAGCTCGAAAGGCTGGGGCGCATCGGGGGTCAGCTTGACGGTGCCGGTGCAAATGAGTGCGGCCGAGACGTTTTGATGGGCGATCTCGTCGTAGTTGTCGAGTGCCTCGCGGTTCATGACGACCTGCAGGTCGCGGAAGCAGCTGCCGTCGTTGAGCGTAACAAAGCCAAAGTTCTTCATGTCGCGGATGGACTTGACCCAGCCGGCGACGGTGACGGTCTGGCCGCCGAGCGACTCGGCATCGGCATAGAGCTGCGCGATTTTGGTGCGGTTCACGTATCCTCCCATAACGGTTGAATGATAGTTATCCATACAGTTCGATATTCTAGCAGCTCGGCTCATTTGGGCTATACAGATAAGGCATTGGCGGGATGGTTTTTCAAACGAAAAGCGCCCGCGGCCAAATGGTCGCGGGCGCTTGACGAGGTGCCTTTTGGCTGTGTGGCGCGGGGCCTGGCTACTTGGTCTTGGCAACCAGCAGCGGGTCGCCCAGCTTGACGAGCGGGTTGCCGCCGATAAGCGTTCCAGACTCGCCGACATGGTCGATGCTCTTAAGACGATCGAGCTCGGAGACGATGACGGTCACGATGTCCTCGTGGCCGGCGGCCTTGATGGCCTCGCGATCGAAGCTGATGAGCGGCTGGCCGGCCTTGACCACATCGCCCATCTCGACAAAGCGGGCAAAACCCTTGCCGTTCATTTCCACGGTGCCCAGGCCAACATGGATGAATACGCGCAGACCGTCCTCGGTAATCATGCCGATGGAGTGGTTGGTGACAGTGGTGGCGCCGATGCGGCCGTTGGCGGGCGCATAGATGGTGCCGGTAATGGGCTCGATGCCATAGCCCTGGCCAAGCATGCCCGAGGCGATCGTCTCGTCGGGAACCTCGTCCAGGCTGACGAGCACGCCGTTGACGGGGGCATAGATGACGCCTTCGCGGGTGGCGAAGCTTGCTGCGGGCGGAACGGACGCCTCGCCGGTCGAGGTGAAGGTGGACTTAAGCGAATCGAGCAGACCCATAGTTGCCTCCAACTTAAATAGGCGCATATCGCGCGTTTGGTTTGCCGGAAACGTTTCATATCTGTTTCGCGGCTTGGTCAACACCCCCTATTCTACGCTGCTCAGCGATACCTCTGAGCTGGGATTATGTGATATATCAGTTGAAGGGAAACTTATTGCTGGCGTGTTTCTGCGCCGCGGGCTCAAGTGGGGTACGCTAAGGTGCGAAAAACGAGTGCGCACGAATCGCACGGAGGGAGCACCTATGATTATTGAGAACCATGCGCTGTGGGGCGAGGAGCCGACCGAGGAGTATCCGGCGACGTTTACGTATCTGGGTGCCGAGCCGCTGCCCGACAAGCCCAATGGCCGCCGCCCCGCGGTGATCATCTGCGGCGGAGGCGGGTTTACGCATATCGCTCCGCACGAGCAGGACCCGGTGGCGTTTGCGTTTTTGGACCGCGGCTACCAGGCCTTTGTGCTCAACTATGTGACGAGCGCCACGGGCGACGTGAGCTTTCCGCACCCGCAGGCGGACCTCGCCAAGATGGTCGCTACCGTGCGCGCCAACGCCGACGAGTGGCATGTCGATCCCAAGCGCGTGTGCATCGTGGGTTTCTCGGCGGGCGGCATGATCTGCGCCTCGTTGGCAACGCAGTGGAAGACCGGACCCTTCGCGGGCCTTGCCGGGGCTCGTCCGGAGGATATTCGTCCCGACGCCGTGGTGCTGGGCTATCCGTTGCTCGACCTTGCCTATGTGCGCGATATGCAGACGCGCGACCCGCGCATCGACCTGCGCGTGCCCAAGACGGGTGGCAAGACGGGGCGCGATTTGCTCAACGACTATCTGTCGATGGTGACGGGCGGCGAGGCGACCGATGAGCACCTGGCCGACATTTGCCCTACCACGCACGTTTCGCGCCAGATGCCCCCGACCTTTGTGTGGGGCGTTTCGGACGACAAGACGGCGCCGGTCGCGCAGGTCTACCCGTTTGCGCAGCGCATGGCCGAGGAGGGTGTTGAATGCGAGATGCACGTCTTTGACCAGGGTGGCCACGGCCTTTCGCTCGGCAACGCCAATACCGCGGTCGACAACGAGGACAAGCAGGTGGCGGTCCGTCCTTGGATCCGCCTGGCCTTCCGTTTCCTGGAGCGCCATATGTAAAAGTAGACTACTTGCCCGTTTCAAAAAGTCTGCTTAGAGGAGGAGCCATGCTTGAGGGTACGTATGTGGTTTTGGCCCAGACGCCGGTGGGGAGCAAGCGCGGCGAGGTGACGTTTTCACATGGGGTGAACGGCGCGCTCAGGGCAGTACTAAACGTCAGGGGTCTCAATATCGCTCTCTCGGGTGCCCGCGCTGAGTGCGATTTCTTTGAGCTCTCGGGTACTATCTCCCACGTCTTGATGGGCAAGGCGCCCTTTACATGCACGGGGTCGGTTGAGGGTGATCGACTCACTGCTACCGCGCGGTCGGGTCCCATTTCGATCTCGCTGAGCGGTATGCGCAAAGAGCTTTCGGGGCGCACCGCATAAAGTTTGCGCAGGTAAACATCGGTATTTGACTTTATAAAATAGTTCAGAGCGCTATCATTTGTCGTTACGAGTTGGTTAGCCCCGGTAAACGGTTAACCGCGTCTAACGAAAGGATGAGCGCGTGAAGCTCGATACACTCGAGATTGGAAAGGACGCCGTTGTCGCATCGGTGGCATCGGACGATCAGGCACTCCGACAGCATATTTTGGACATGGGCCTAACACCGGGCACCGAAGTCACCATGATGAAGTACGCCCCCATGGGCGACCCGCTCGAGATTCGCCTGCGTGGCTACGAGTTGACGCTGCGCAAGGACGATGCCGCACGCATTGAGCTCGTGGATGTGCACGACACCGATACCGGCCCGCGCGTTAACGCCGCAATCGGCACGACAGATCACCCGGCCCTGGGCGAGGGGACGTATTCGCCCCGTGCTGCCAAGACGGCCGTGCCCGAGGGCGCACCGCTTCACTTTGCCCTCGCCGGCAACCAAAACTGCGGTAAGACCACGCTGTTCAACCAGCTTACGGGCTCCAACCAGCACGTCGGTAACTTTCCCGGCGTGACGGTCGACCGCAAGGACGGCACTATCCGTAACCACCCCGAGGCGAGCGTTACCGACCTGCCCGGCATTTACTCCCTGTCGCCGTACACGGGCGAGGAGATTGTGAGCCGCCAGTTTATCCTTGACGAGCATCCCGATGCCATCATCGATATCATCGACGCCACCAACATCGAACGCAACCTGTACCTGACGCTGCAGCTTATGGAGCTCGATCGCCCCATGGTCATCGCTCTCAACATGATGGACGAGGTGACGGCCAACGGCGGCGCCGTGGACGTCAACCTGCTCGAGAGCCTGTTGGGCGTGCCTGTTGTCCCCATTAGCGCTGCCCGCAACGAGGGCATCGGCGAGCTGGTGGATCATGCCTTGCACGTGGCGCGGTTCCGCGAGCGCCCCGGTCGCCTGGACTTCTGTGCGCCCGATGGCTCGGACGGCGGTGCACTGCATCGCTGCATTCACGGCATCGCCAACCTTATCGAGGACCATGCCGCGACGGCGCATATCCCGGTGCGTTTTGCGGCGACTAAGCTGGTTGAGGGCGACGAGCTGGTGACCGAGGCGCTTCACCTGGATCGCAACGAGCTCGACGCCATCGAGCACATCATTACCCAGATGGAGGGCGAGGCCGGCACCGACCGTCTATCTGCGCTGGCCGACATGCGCTTCGGCTTTATCGGCGACGTGTGCGGGCGCTGCGTCGTAAAGCCGCACGAGAGCCGCGAGCACGTGCGCTCCGTCAAGATTGACCGCATCCTGACAGGTCGTTACACAGCCATTCCGGCGTTCCTGGTGATCATGGGCCTCGTCTTTTGGCTGACGTTTGGCGTGATCGGCGCGGCGTTGCAGGGACTTATGGAGGACGGCATCGCTGCCATCATCGCCTCGGCCGATGCGGGTCTCAAGGCGTTCGGCACCAACGACGTGGTGCGCTCGCTGGCCGTCGACGGTGTTCTCACGGGCGTGGGCAGCGTGCTGACCTTCCTGCCGATCATCGTCGTGCTCTTCTTGTTCCTCTCCATTCTGGAAGACTCGGGCTACATGGCGCGCGTGGCCTTTGTCATGGATAAGGTATTGCGTCGCTTTGGCCTGTCGGGCCGCAGCTTTGTGCCCATGCTCGTCGGTTTTGGCTGCACCGTGCCGGCTATCATGTCGACCCGTACGCTCCCATCCGAGCACGACCGCAAGATGACGGTCATGCTCACGCCGTTTATGAGCTGTTCGGCCAAGTTGCCGGTCTACGGTCTGCTGTGCGGGGCGTTTTTCCCGCAGGCGACAGTTCCCGCCATGGTCTCGCTCTATCTGATTGGCATTGCGGTCGGATGCATAGCGGCTTTGGTGCTCAACCGCACGGCATTTAAGGGCGACCCGGTGCCGTTTATCATGGAGCTCCCCAATTACCGCCTGCCGAGCGTTAAGACGACGGTGATGCTGGCATGGGATAAGGCCAAGGACTTCATCACCAAGGCCTTCACCATTATCTTTGTCGCTACGGTGGTCATTTGGTTCCTTCAGACGTTCGACATCCGCTTTAATGTGGTCGCCGATCAGTCGCAAAGCCTGCTTGCGGGTCTCGGCAGCATCATCGCGCCGGCGCTGGCGCCGCTTGGGTTTGGCGATTGGCGAGCATCCACGGCGCTCGTCACCGGCCTTATCGCCAAGGAGAGTGTCATCTCGACCCTCACGGTGCTTTTGGGCGCGACCTCGCCCGCGGCACTGTCGACCATGTTTTCGCCGTTTACCGCTTACGTGTTCCTGGTCTTTACGCTGCTGTACCCGCCCTGCGTGGCGGCCATCGGTGCCGTCAAGAGCGAGCTGGGTGCGCGCTATGCCGTTGCCGTGTTCGCGTTTCAGGTGACGGTCGCCTGGATCGTGGCGTTTGTCGTGCATTCGGCGGGCATATTGTTGGGGTTGGCTTAGCTATTTATTGACGGCGCAACCCCTGTGTATTGAGTTGATTGCGGTCCCGCATCTGTACTGACGGATGCGGGGCCGTTGCTATATAATCGCCCACCGCCCATGACAATCGGAGAGGTTTCCTACATGACCCAGGCAAGACAAGATGGCATCTCGCTCAAGCAGTGGCTCCCGCTTATCGGGCTCGCCTGCTGTTCGTTCGTGTTCAACACATCAGAGTTCATGCCCATCGGCCTTCTGACTGATATCGCCGCGTCGTTCTCGCTCACCGAGGCCCAGGCAGGCATCATGATTTCGGTCTATGCCTGGGGCGTCATGCTGCTGTCGCTGCCGCTTATGGTGTTTGCCTCGCGCTTTGAGTTCAAGCGGATGCTGCTGGGCGTTTTGGCCGTGTTTTCGCTCGGCCAGTTCCTGTCCGCTGTGGCACCGACATATCCCATTTTGGTTTGCGCGCGTCTGGTGGTCGCCTGCGCGCATGCCGTGTTCTGGTCAGTCGCCTCGATCATGGCCTCGCGCCTGGGCGACGCCCGCCACGGGGCGCTCGCCATCAGCATGATCGCTACGGGCTCGTCCATCGCGCAGATCTTTGGCCTGCCGATCGGTCGCGCCATCGGACTGGCCGTGGGCTGGCGCATGACATTCGCCGTGGTCGGTGCCCTCTCGGCTGTCGCGGTCGTCTACCAGGCCGCGGTGTTCCCGGCTATGCCGGCGGGCGAGCGTTTTACGCTCAAGCAGCTGCCCGTGCTGCTCAAGAACCCGTTCCTGATCGCGCTCTACGCGGTCACGGTCTTTATGGCAACCGGCTATTATGCGGGTTACAGCTATATCGAGCCGTTCCTGGCGCAGGTCGCGCACGTCGACGCAAGCGCTATTACCATGACGCTGACGGCGTTCGGCTGCTCTGGTCTGCTCGGAAGCTGGCTGTTCGGCCGTCTGTTCGATGGGCATCGCTTCCCGTTCTTGGCTATCACGCTCTCCGGCGTGCCTGTGGCTCTGCTGCTCATGGGTCCGGTCGCATCGTCGCTCGTAGCAGTGCTTGCCGTCTGCGCGCTATGGGGCTGCTGCTCCACAGCCTTTAACGTGGCGTTCCAGGCCGAGCTCATCAAGTACACACCGGCGGATTCGTCGGCCGTCGCCATGTCGATCTTCTCGGGCCTGTTTAACCTCGGCATCGGCACGGGCACCGCAATCGGCGGCGCCGTGGTTTCGGGTCCCGGTATCGCTTGGATTGGCTTTGCGGGCGGGGCGATTACCGTCGTGGGCGTCATCCTCGCCATTACGGTGCTGTTCCCGGTCATACGCCGCGCAAAGCCCGTCGCCTAATCACGTTCCCTCATCAGTTGCGGTGGAATAGAGACTGTTTGCCCGGTTTATTGGTCTCAACAGTCCCTATTTCACCGCAACTTATTTTGGGGGAGGGGATGCGCGGCGGGCATACAATGGATGGCGTTGCGTGAAAGATTGCCGGGAGGTTGCTATGTGGGCATACGAGACGACGTTCTATCAGATCTATCCGCTGGGCTTTTGCGGAGCTCCGCGCGAAAACGCCGCCCCTGTTGCCGAGGATGAACTCGCCCAGGCTGCCAACGCTGCGCCCAACCCCGATGCGCCCATAATGAAGATTGCCCAATGGGCCGACTACCTGCAAGAGCTCGGCATCGGTGCTGTGCTCATTAACCCGCCGCTCGAATCCGACAGTCACGGTTACGACACGCGCAGCCTGCGCCATATCGACCGTCGCCTGGGTGGGGATGCCGACTTTGCCGCCGTGTGCGAGACACTGCATGCCCATGGCATCCGTGTGGTGCTTGATGCCGTCTTCAACCATGTCGGTCGCGGTTTTTGGGCCTTCCGCGATGTTCAGGAGCGCAAGTGGGACTCGCCCTACAAGGACTGGTTTCACATTAGCTTTGACGGCGACTCCTGCTATGGCGACGGCTTTTGGTACGAGGGCTGGGAAGGCCATTTTGAGCTTGTGAAGCTCAACTTGCAAAACCCCGCCGTGGTCGATTACCTGCTTGAGTCCGTGCGTCGCTGGGCCGAGGGCTTTGGCATCGACGGCCTGCGCTTGGACGTCGCCTATATGCTCGATCGCGATTTTATGCGCCGCCTGCATACTTTTACCCGTGAGCTCAAGCCCGATTTTGTGCTGATTGGTGAGACGCTCCACGGCGACTACAACCAGATCGTCAATGACGAGATGCTTGACTCCTGCACCAACTACGAGTGCTACAAGGGCCTGTACTCCAGCTTTAACTCGGTCAACATGTTCGAGATCGCCCACTCGCTGCATCGCCAGTTTGGCGGTGACCCGTGGTGCATTTATCGCGGCAAGCATCTGCTGTCGTTTGTCGACAACCACGATGTGCCGCGCCTGGCGAGCATCCTTACCGACAAGTCCTGTCTGCGCCCCGCTTATGGCATGCTCTTTGGCATGCCGGGCATTCCGTGCGTCTACTATGGCAGCGAGTGGGGGATTCCTGGCGAAAAGGGTGGCCCCGATGGCGACTGGGCGCTGCGACCTGCGCTCGATGAGCCTGCGCCCAACGAGCTGACGGCCTTCATCAAGCAGCTCGCGCACCTGCGCTCGGCAGACGACGCGGCGGCCCGTGCCCTCAACTATGGTGCCTATCGCAACGTGGTGATCCAGAACAAGCAGCTGCTGTTCGAGCGCGCCTGTGATGACGCGACGGTGCTCGTGGCGGTGAACGCCGTGGGCGAGCCTTACGCCTTTGGCGCCGGCGAGCTCAACGGGTCCTTTGTCGACCTGCTTGCCGACGATGCGCCCACGGTCGAGCTGACGGGTGCCCTTGAGCTTGCACCCTACGAGGTGCGCTATCTGTTGAGAGCCTAACCCATGGCCGTGTCTGACGAGGACTATCAACATATTGAGCATGGGTTTGAGCCTGTGTTCGACCAGCGCTCGCGCGTTTTGGTGCTGGGGTCGTTTCCCTCGGTGCTCTCGCGTGCAAATGCCTTCTACTATGGCAATCCGCAGAACCGCTTTTGGCGGGTCACGGCGGCGTGTCTCGGTGTGCCTGTGCCGCCCAACGAGGGCGATCCTTTGGCAAGCGGTGAGCCCGCGACGCTCGATGCCTCCATTGCCGCCAAGCGGGCCATGCTGCTGAACGGCGGCGTGGCCCTGTGGGATGCAATCGAGGGCTGCGACATTAAGGGCTCGAGCGACGCGAGCATTCGCAACGTTGTGCCGGCACATATCGAGCGCATTACCGATGCCGCGCCGATCGAGGTCGTTGTCTGTAACGGCGGTACGGCAGGGCGACTCTACAAACGCTACTTGCAAGATCGGACGGGGTTGCCCGCCGTCGTCCTGCCCTCGACAAGTCCTGCCAATGCCGCCTGGCGACTGGAGCGTCTTGTCGAGCGTTGGCACGAAGCCGTTGACTGGGCTGTTATTTAATTTAGATTTTTGTTTGAGCGTGGGCGCCCAGACGTTTCAGAACGCCTCGCCAGATCGGCGCGGGCACGGCTGGCTCGGCGCAAACCATGCCGTCGGCGTCGACGTTGGCGGCATTGCCGCCGCCAAGTCGCTGTGCATGCTCGACGGAGCAGCCCATGCGCACGGCGCCCACGAGCTTGTCCATGGCCTCCGAAAACGGTCGCCGCAAGAGTCCCATGCGCGGGGAATGGCGAAGCGCTGCGATGCCGCTGCCGGCGCAGATGGCAACGCCGCCACACCACAATTGGTCATGGCGCTCACATGCCTTGTGCAGGCGAACGGCGGTCCCACGCGCCTGCTCAGTGCCCTCTTGTGCGGCTCGAATCGCGGCATAGACGCGCGTTCCCGTACCGCCAAAGCGCTCAAGCGCCTGCTCGATAGCAGTCAACGTCTCATCGTCAGCCACATCTTCAATGGCCAGCACGATGCCATCGGCAACGCTGCCGGCGTCATTTGCCTTCAAGTCGACCGGGCGGGGGAGTGCGGTGCCGGAAAGTTGAGCATAGGCGGCGATGGCATCCTGCAGGTCCCAGAGCAAAAAATCAAGATCGGCGCTATTGGGAATACTGATATACGCAATGGTGTGCAGTGTTTTTGGTAAGTCGCCGCGCGCGGTCGTCTCCATG
The DNA here is from genome assembly GCF_003462695.1 of Collinsella sp. AF16-8. Taxonomy (NCBI): domain Bacteria; kingdom Bacillati; phylum Actinomycetota; class Coriobacteriia; order Coriobacteriales; family Coriobacteriaceae; genus Collinsella; species Collinsella sp. AF16-8. Next base: position 349,022 of record NZ_QRXX01000001.1, on the reverse strand, counting down.
CCATCTCCTTTCCGGCTCGTTTCCGTTTAGGTTACACCGTCTGGTGGCGCCCCGCCGCGCTATCCTAGTGCAACCCTTATGAAAGGAACGCCATGCGTCTGCCCATGAATACCTCGCTTGCCATGCTCAAGCCCTCCGGTATCCGCCGGATTAACGCGCTCGCCGCCCGGCATCCGGGGTGTATCGCGCTCGCGCTCGGCGAGCCCGATTTTCCCACGCCCGATGCGATTAGCGCCGAGGTGACCGCCGCGCTGGACCGCGGTGACACGCACTATCCGCCCAACAACGGTCGCCCCGCCCTGCGTGATGCACTGTCCAAATATATGGATGACGCGGGCCTGGCGTTTTCCGCCGATGAGGTCATCCTGACCGACGGCGCGACCGAGGCACTGTCGGCAACATTTATGGCTATGCTCAACCCCGGCGACGAGGTCATTATCCCCACGCCCGCCTTTGGCCTGTACGAGAGCATCGTCGTGGCCAACCACGCCAAGGCGGTCTTCTTGGATACGGAGCCTGCGCAATTCCAGATTGACGAGGACGCGCTTAGCGCCTGTGTGACCCCGGCGACCAAGGCCATCGTCATCTGCTCGCCCAACAATCCCACGGGTTGCATCCTCGACACGGCATCGCTCGACGCCGTGGCGCGCGTGGCAGAGCAGGCGGGCATATACGTAGTCTGCGACGACGTGTACAACCGTCTGGTCTACGTGGACGGCTACGAGCGCTTTGCCCAGCGACACCCGGAGCTGCGCGAGCAGACGGTCGTCATCGAGAGCTTCTCCAAGCCCTGGGCCATGACCGGCTGGCGCCTGGGTTGGCTCGCGGCAGCGGCACCCGTCATCGCCGAGATCGCAAAAGCTCACCAATACCTAGTATCGAGCGCCGTCTCCTTCGAGATGGACGCCGCAGCCCGAGCCCTGACCGTCGACCCAACCCCCATGCTCAAAGTCTACCGAGCCCGCCGCGAGCGCGTCCTCGCAGCCTTATACGCCATGGGCCTCGACGTAGTAGAGCCCGCAGGAGCCTTCTACACTTTCCCGAGCATCAAAAAGTTCGGCCTAACCAGCGAAGACTTCTGCATCAAAGCCATCGAAGAGGCAAACGTAGCCCTAGTCCCGGGCGACTGCTTCGGCACCGAAGGTCATATCCGCCTAAGCTACTGCGTCTCCGACAAAGACCTAGACGAAGGCCTCCACCGCCTGTCCACCTTCCTTTCAACCTTGTAGCCATCAGGGACGCAACATATCAGCCCACCGACTTAAGGCTTATGAGTGGGGGCGCCGGCCAACGGGAAACCGGGCTGCCCCAAAGTCACCGCAGGCCGCGCCGCCGAAGGCCAGGCGCAAGGTTTTCGTAGATTCCGCACGAGCCGAAGAGCACTTAATGTGCTCTTCGTGCGAGCCCAGGACCTGACCGAGCGAAAACCTTGCGCCTGGCCTTCGGCGGCGCGGCCGGATGGTGGAATTGTGTGCAGCCCGGTTTCCCGTTGACCGACGCCGGGGTCCCCGCCATAATACTTTCGGTTCACGCACGAATCCGCTGCCAGAGACAGCCGGTGCAAACGGGCATCGCCCGCGAGCTTAATGGGATATCCCGCCAGCCGAGGTGGTCGAGTAGATATGTCTTCTCGCCCCCGTCGCTCATGCAGCGCGGGGGCTTTCTTTTTGGACATGCCCCCGTCACGTCCTTGTGGCGGACCGTGCCCGGAAAGAATTCGAGGAGGTGTAATTCATGCCCCAGCAGTACAAAATCGACAAGGTTGCAGAGATCGAGTCCCGTATCGCCGAGAACGCCGGTCTGTTCGTCGTCAACTACAACGGTCTGACGGTTAAGCAGGCTCAGGAGCTGCGTCATCAGCTTCGCGAGTGCGGCGCCGAGATGAAGGTCTACAAGAACAACCTGGTCAAGATCGCTCTCAAGAACCAGGAGCAGCCCGAGCTCGACGAGATCCTCGCCGGCCCCGTCGCTTATGTGTTCTACGAGTCCGAGCCGGTCGAGGCCGCTAAGGCCCTTAAGGACTTCTCTGCTAAGTCCAAGGGCGTCCTTGAGATCAAGGGCGGTATCTCCGACGGCAAGGCCGTTTCCGCTGATGATGTTAAGGCTATCGCCGAGCTGCCCACCAAGGATCAGCTTCTCGGCCAGATCGCCGGTCTCATCTCCGGTTTCGCTCGCGACATCGCTGTCTGCGTCAACGGCGTTTCCTCTGGTCTCGCTCGTTCGATCCAGCAGGTCTCCGAGCAGAAGGCAGCCTAGTCGCTGTTTTCACCCGCGGCGGCAATGCCGCACCCCTGGCGCATTCGCGCCGTGTTTTAACTGATCTCCGTGCACAGACACGGAAACCGAAAGGACTTAGAAATGGCTAAGCTTACCACCGATGAGATCATCGATGCTCTTAAGGAAATGACCCTTCTCGAGGCTTCCGAGCTCGTTAAGGCTATCGAGGACACCTTCGGCGTTTCCGCCGCTGCTCCTGCCGCTGTTGTCGCCGCTCCCGCTGCTGGCGCTGCTGAGGCCGAGGAGAAGACCGAGTTTGACGTCGTGCTCGAGGGCTTCGGCGACAACAAGATCCAGGTCATCAAGGCCGTCCGTGAGCTCACCAACCTTGGCCTGAAGGAGGCCAAGGAGGTCGTCGAGGGCGCTCCCAAGGCTGTTCTCGAGGGTGCCAAGAAGGAGGACGCCGAGGCTGCCAAGGAGAAGCTCGAGGCTGCTGGCGCTGCTGTCACCCTCAAGTAATCAGGCTTTCTCGCCAGATTTCTTTGCAGACGGGGTTCGCATTGCGAGCCCCGTCTTTTTTGTTTTTCGGTCCCTCGGCATCGGTTGCTCAAACTGCCATGTTCTGTGATTTGCGTCGTATCGGGTGCCCTGCCGTTGGGCAATAAAATTGCACCATTCGAGCAATAATTTGCGTTGACCTGCTGAAGAATTGTCTCTGCCTTGTAGCGACATATAGTTCCAGCGGTAAGATGCTTGGGTATCGCAATTTGGTCTGCGGCTGTGTGCCGCACGCATGGGGCGCTTTTGCGCCTGCGAAAGGATCTTTGAATAACATGAAGGCAATCATCCCCGCCGCCGGTCTTGGCACGCGTTTTCTGCCTGGCACCAAGTGCACGCCCAAAGAGATGCTGCCGGTGCTCGACAAGCCCGTCATTCAGTACGTCGTCGAGGAGGCACTCGACCCCGAGGAGGTCGACGACGCCATCATCGTTACTTCTCCCGGCAAGCCCGAGCTGCTGAACTACTTCCAGCCCGACCGTTCGCTCGAGAACCTGCTGCGCGAGCGCGGCAAGAACGCCTATGCCGATGCCGTCGCCCACGCTGGCGGTATGCCGGTCGACTTCCGTTATCAGTACGAGCCCAAGGGCCTCGGCCATGCTATTCGCTCTGCTGCCGACGCCGTGGCAGGGGAGAACTTCCTGGTTCTTCTGGGCGACTACGTTGTGCCTAACCGCGATATCTGCGACAAGATGCTCGCCGTTTCCAAGGAGCACGGTGGCGCTTCGGTTATCGCCGTCGCTGCTTGCTCGCCCGAGGAAGTCAGCCGCTACGGCGTTATCGCCGGCGAGCGCGTCGGTTCGCTCGAGGGCGCCGAGGACGTTGCCGATGCCGAGCCGGGCGCTGTCTGGCGTATCGGCGGTCTGGTTGAGAAGCCCGCTCCCGAGGCTGCTCCGTCCAACCTGTACATCGTCGGTCGCTACCTGCTGAGCCCGCTGGTCATGGACCTGCTGGCAGATCAGCAGGCCGGCAAGGGCGGCGAGATCCAGCTCACCGACGCCATGGCCCGTTCGCTCGACCGCGAGGCCATGTATGCGGTCGTCATCGACCCGCTGTCGGGCTACGACACCGGCACTCCCTCTGGCTGGATGGCCACCAACGCCCTCATGGCTGCAAGCGACCCCCGCTTTGCCGATGCCTTCTGGGACGCTATCGACGAGCGCGGCGGATTGATGCGCAAGTAAGCCTTCGGGCATCGACATTTACGGGCGCGGACTTCGGTCTGCACCCGTTTTTTATGCGGGTTACAGCTTAGCCCCGGAAAGTGCGACCCACAATTTGGTCGAATTCTGGGACGCGCTTTCCGGTTGGAGCCCCTAGCGGAAACTGCGACCCGGAATTTCGGCTCAGAACGGGATATGCTTTCCCAAACAGGGCTCAACCGGAAGCTGCGCCCCAGTTTGGGGCCTCAAAACGGGACACAGTTTCCGCCTGATCGACCCTCGTCGCCATTCCGCCGTTCGGTGACCCGCACCAGCAGTCTCGTTCACAGAAAATATATGAACAGCTGTTCGATACGCATATATCTACCTGCACTTTTTCTGTCGAAAAACTTTGCTACTCCAAAAACTCAATCGCGTCAAGGCTTTTCTTGCCCAACGGTCGGTACCTGATAAACTATTAGGTTGCGATAACTGGCGAAGCTATGCCTCGCCAACCCACCGAGCATTTCCGTGAAGGAGGAAAAACCTGGTGACCTACGCATACACTGCCACTGAGCGCAAGCGCGTCAGCTTCGGGAAAATCCCGGAGGCCATGGAGCTCCCCAACCTTATCTCTGTTCAAAGGGAATCCTTTGAGCGTTTTAAGGACGAGGGCCTTCGTGAGGCGTTCAAGGAATCCAGCCCCATCCAGAGCCAGAACCATGTTCTCGAGGTTACCTTCGGCGAGCATCAGTTCGGCGACCCCGCGCACACCGTCGAGGAGTGCCGCGAGAAGGATATGACCTATCAGGCTCCGCTTCTGACCGACGTCCGTCTCACCAACAAGGAGACCGGCGAGATCAAGGAGCAGCTCGTCTTCATGGGCGACTTCCCCATGATGACCGATCAGGGTACCTTCATCATCAACGGTACCGAGCGTATCGTCGTCTCGCAGCTCGTCCGCTCCCCAGGCGTGTACTACAGCTCCGAGATGGATTCGGGCAAGCAGATCTACAAGGCCCAGATCATCCCGTCCCGCGGTGCCTGGCTTGAGTTTGAGGTCGACAAGCGCGACCAGCTCATGGTCTCCATCGACCGTAAGCGCAAGCAGAGCGCCACGATGTTCCTGCGCGCCCTTGGCATTGCCGTCACCAACGACGACATCATCGAGCTGCTCGGCAACTCCGATGTGATCAAGCGCACCCTGGAGCGCGACACCGCCCTCACCCGCGAGGACGCCCTCATCGAGATCTACCGTCGCCTGCGCCCGGGCGAGCCTCCCACCGTGGACGCTTCCCGCAGCCTGCTCGAGGGCCTGCTCTTTAACCCGCAGCGCTACGATCTGGCCCGCGTCGGTCGTTACAAGGTCAACAAGAAGCTCAACCTCACCACCGAGGAAGAGGTCACGGTGCTCACCGACGAGGATATCGTCGCGACGCTGCGCTACCTCCTGTCCCTCGCTGCCGGCGAGCAGGGCTTCAAGGTCGACGACATCGACCACTTTGGCAACCGCCGCATCCGCACCGTCGGCGAACTCGTCGCCAACCAGTTCCGTATCGGCATGAGCCGTATGGAGCGCGTCGTCCGTGAGCGCATGAGCTCCCAGGACATCGACGAGATCACCCCGCAGTCGCTCATCAACATCCGCCCGATCGTGGCCTCCATCAAGGAGTTCTTCGGTTCCTCGCAGCTCTCGCAGTTCATGGACCAGGCGAACCCCCTGACCGGTCTGACCCACAAGCGCCGTCTGTCCGCACTCGGCCCTGGTGGTCTTGCCGGCCACAAGTCCGGCTCCAGCCGCCGCACCAACGTGCCGACGGCCGTCCGCGACGTTCACAACTCGCACTACAGCCGCATGTGCCCGATCGAGACCCCCGAAGGCCCCAACATCGGCCTGATCGGCTCGCTCGCCCTCTACGCCCGCGTCAACGAGTATGGCTTCATCGAGGCCCCGTTCCGTCGCGTCGAGAACGGCGTTGCCACCGATCAGATCGACTGGATGACCGCTGACGAGGAAGAGAAGCACGTCATCGCGCCGGCCAACACGCCGCTCGATCCCAAGACCAACGAGTTCATCACGACCGATGCCGAGGGCAAGATCGTCCGCCCGCACACCGTGATCGCCCGTACCCGCGACTTCGACGGCTCCTTCGGCGCTCCCGCCGACGTGCCCGTCGAGGACGTCGACTACATGGACGTCTCGCCGCGTCAGATGCTCTCCGTCGCAGCCACGCTGATCCCGTTCCTTGAGCACGACGACGCCAAGCGTACGCTGATGGGTGCTAACATGCAGCGTCAGGCCGTGCCGCTGGTCCACCCCGCCGCTCCCTATGTCGGTACCGGCATGGAGCGTCGCGCCGCCCTGGACTCCGGCGAGGTCACCCTGGCCAAGAACGCCGGCGAGGTCATCTTTGCCGACGCCGCCAAGATCATCGTCAAGCATGCCGGCGGCATGGACGAGTATCACCTGGCCAAGTACCAGCGCTCCAACCAGTCCACCTGCATCAACCACCGTCCGCTCGTGCGCGTCGGTGACACCGTTGAGCAGGGCGAGCCCCTGGCTGACGGTCCTTCGACCGATCATGGCGAGCTCGCACTGGGTCAGAACCTCACCGTGGCCTACATGCCGTGGGAAGGCTTTAACTACGAGGACGGTATCGTCGTGTCCGAGCGCCTGGTGGCCGAGGACCTGCTGACGACCATCAACATCACCCGTCACGAGATCGACGCCCGCGACACCAAGCTCGGTCCCGAGGAGATCACCCGCGAGATCCCGAACCTCTCCGAGGACATGCTTGCCAACCTCGACGAGGACGGCATCATCCGCATCGGCGCCGAGGTCGGCCCTGGCGACATCCTGGTCGGTAAGGTCACGCCTAAGGGCGAGAGCGCTCTGACCGCCGAGGAGCGCCTGCTGCGCGCCATCTTCGGTGCCAAGGCCCACGATGTCCGTGACACCTCCCTTAAGATGCCTCACGGCGCTTACGGCCGCGTCATCGACGTCGTCCGCTTTAGCCGCGAGAACGGCGACGACCTGGCCCCCGGCGTCAACGAGCAGGTGCGCGTCTACGTCGCCCAGCGTCGTAAGATCCAGCAGGGCGATAAGATCGCCGGCCGCCACGGCAACAAGGGTGTTATCTGTAACGTTCTGCCGGTCGAGGACATGCCCTACATGGCTGACGGTACCCCGATCGACGTTATCCTCAACCCGCTGGGCGTTCCTTCGCGTATGAACGTCGGCCAGCTGCTCGAGTGCCACCTTGGTTGGGCTGCTGCCTGCGGTTGGGATACCGAGCAGGCCGACTCCGACAAGTACGTCCCCGGTCCGTTCTTCACCGCCACGCCCGTCTTCGACGGCGCCAAGGAGGACGAGATCGCCGAGGTCATTCGTCGTGCCAACAAGAACATGCTCAACAAGGCCACCGCTGCCTTTGGCGATCACATGCGCCCCGAGTTCGTCACCCAGCTTGACGAGCGCGGCAAGACCCGTCTGTTCGACGGCCGCACCGGCGAGGAGTTCCGCGAGCCCATTACCGTGGGTACGTCCTACATCCTCAAGCTCGGCCACATGGTCGACGACAAGATCCATGCCCGTTCGACCGGCCCTTACAGCCTGGTTACCCAGCAGCCTCTGGGCGGCAAGGCCCAGTTCGGCGGCCAGCGCTTCGGCGAGATGGAAGTTTGGGCACTGTACGCTTACGGTGCGTCCAACGTCCTGCAGGAGATCCTGACCGTCAAGTCCGACGATACCGTGGGCCGCGTCAAGACCTACGAGTCCATCGTCAAGGGCGAGAACGTTCCTGTCCCGGGTATCCCCGAGTCCTTCAAGGTTCTCGTCAAGGAGATTCGCTCCCTCGCACTGGACATCGAGCCCATGCACGATGCCGACGAGGACGCCTCCGCACCTGTGACCGCCGAGGAGACCTCTGCTCTCGACGACCTGGCCGCGCTCGCCGGCGTTGACACCGACGTCGAGGCCGAGGATGCCGAGACCGCCGAGGCACCCGAGGCTGTCGCCGCCACGACCACTGATAAGGAGTAGTTGACTGTGGCAGATTTCGAAGCTACTGATTTTGACTCGGTAAAGATCTCCCTTGCCTCCGCCGACCAGATCCGTTCCTGGTCGCACGGTGAGGTCAAGAAGCCGGAGACCATCAATTACCGTACCCTCAAGCCCGAGAAGGACGGCCTGTTCTGCGAGAAGATCTTCGGTCCCGCCAAGGACTGGGAGTGCTCCTGCGGCAAGTACAAGGGCATCCGCTTTAAGGGCATCGTCTGCGAGCGCTGCGGCGTCGAGGTCACCTCGGCCAAGGTGCGTCGCGACCGCATGGGCCACATCGAGCTCGCCGCTCCCGTGTCCCACATCTGGTACTTCAAGAGCCCCACGAGCTTCCCGATGAGCCGTATGCTCGACATCAAGTCCAAGGACCTCGAGAAGGTTCTGTACTTTGCCAGCTACATCATCACCGAGGTCGACTATGAGGCCCGCGAGGCCGACGCCGACGACCTGCGCGAGGAGCTCGCCGCCGATCTGGAAGAGATCGATGCCGAGTGCGCCCGCCAGATCGAGTCCCTCAAGGAGCAGGGCGACCCCGAGAACTTTGACGAGTTCTCCGACGAGGAGCCGCTGACCCCCGAGGAGATCGCCTCCGGCATCGTCGACATCGAGGAAGAGTGCAAGGACGAGAAGCAGCTCCGCACGGACGCCTTCAACGCCTTCATGAAGCTCACCGAGCGCGACCTCATCTCCGATGAGCCGCTGTTCCGCGAGATGACCCGTTACTACTCCATGTACTTCAAGGGTGGCATGGGTGCCGAGGCCGTCCGCGACCTGCTCGCTGCCATCGACCTTCCTTCCGAGGCCGAGAAGCTCAAGGCCATCATCGCCGACGAGGATTCCCAGAAGCAGAAGCGCGAGAAGGCCGTTAAGCGCCTCGAGGTCGTTGACGCCTTCCTGAAGGGCGGCAACAGCCCCGCGAACATGATCCTGGACGTCATCCCGGTCATTCCGCCCGATCTGCGCCCGATGGTCCAGCTCGACGGCGGCCGCTTCGCCGCGTCCGACCTCAACGATCTGTACCGTCGCGTGATCAACCGTAACAACCGACTCAAGCGCCTGCTCGACCTGGACGCCCCTGCGATCATCGTGAACAACGAGAAGCGCATGCTCCAGGAGTCCGTGGACGCCCTGTTCGACAACGGCCGTCGTGGTCGCCCGGTCTCTGGCCGTGGCGGTCGCCCGCTCAAGTCGCTCGCCGAGGCCCTCAAGGGCAAGCAGGGCCGTTTCCGTCAGAACCTGCTGGGTAAGCGTGTCGACTACTCCGGCCGTTCGGTAATCGTTACCGACCCCAAGCTGCTGCTGCACCAGTGCGGTCTGCCCAAGACCATGGCGCTGGAGCTCTTCAAGCCCTTCGTCATGAAGCGCCTGGTCGAGCTCGGCAAGGTCGAAAACATCAAGGGCGCCAAGCGCGCTATCGACCGCGGTGCCACCTTTGTGTGGGACATCCTCGAAGAGGTCATCGACGGCCGCGTCGTGCTGCTCAACCGTGCACCGACCCTGCACCGTTTGTCCATCCAGGCCTTTGAGCCGGTGCTGGTCGAGGGCAAGGCTATCCACCTGCACCCGCTGGTCTGCTCGCCCTTCAACGCCGACTTCGACGGCGACCAGATGTCTGTCCACGTGCCGCTGTCCAGCCAGGCTCAGGCCGAGGCTCGCGTGCTCATGCTCTCTGCGAACAACCTGCGCTCGCCGGCATCCGGCAAGCCGGTCAACATCCCCTCGCAGGACATGATCATCGGTGTGTACTACCTGACCCAGGTCCGCGACGGTCTGCCGGGCGAGAACCACGTGTTCGCCAGCTTCGACGACGCGCTGCACGCCTATGACTGCCGCTCCGAGGTCGACATGCAGGCCAAGATTCAGGTCCGCGTGTCCGCTGCCGACGCCAATGTCATCAACGAGGACGGCACCCGTATCTTCCGCGTCAAGAACGGCAAGAACGAGTTCGTCGACTACGACGTCACCGGCAACAAGACCGCGCGCTTCGAGACCTCCATCGGCCGCATCATCTTCAACCGCCAGTGCCTGCCCGAAGACTACGAGTTCATGAACTACAAGATGGTCAAGGGCGACGTGGCCAAGCTGGTTGCGGACTGCTGCGATCGCTATCCCGAGGCCAAGGTCGGCCCGATCCTCGACGCCATCAAGTACTCCGGCTTCCACTACGCTACCCGCGCTGGCCTCACCATCTCGGTGTGGGACGCTCTCATCCCTGCCGAGAAGCAGGAGCTGCTCGATCGCGCCCAGGCCAACGTCGACCAGATCAACGAGTACTTCGAGGAGGGCTTCATCAACGAGACGGAGCGCCACATCGAAGTCGTTAATGAGTGGACCGCTTGTACCGATAAGGTTGCAGCGCTCATGCTCGACTTGTTCGACGAGGAGAACCCGCTCTACATGATGGCCGACTCCGGCGCCCGTGGTTCTAAGACCCAGCTGCGTCAGCTCGGCGGCATGCGTGGCCTGATGGCAGACATGTCCGGCGAGACGATCGACCTTCCCATTAAGGCGAACTTCCGCGAGGGCCTGCTGCCGCTCGAGTACTTCATTTCGACCTACGGCGCCCGTAAGGGCCTGGTCGATACCGCATCCCACACCTCGGACTCTGGTTACCTGACCCGTCGTCTGGTCGACGTGGCCCAGGACGTCATCGTCCGCGAGGAGGACTGCGGTACACACGAGGGCGTCACCTACAACCTCATCATCCCCGGCACCACCGACCTCAACACCGACCTCGTCGGCCGTTGCTTCATTGAGGACGTCGTGGCTCCCGATGGCACCGTGCTCTTTGAGCAGGACGGCTACATCGAGAAGGTCGCTGACATCCAGAAGATGGTCGATGCCGGCCTTAAGAAGGTCAAGCTTCGCGCGCTGCTCACCTGCCGCTCCAAGTACGGCGTGTGCCAGAAGTGCTACGGCTGGGATCTTTCCACCCGTCGTCCAGTCGCCATCGGTACCGCGGTCGGCATTATTGCCGCCCAGTCCATCGGCGAGCCCGGTACGCAGCTTACGATGCGTACCATTCACTCCGGCGGCGTCGCTGGCGTCGACGATATTACGCAGGGTCTGCCTACGGTCAGCCGTATGTTCGATATCGTCGGCAACGTCAACGAGAAGATCCTGGGTCGCGAGGCCGAGCTGGCTCCGTACTCCGGCCACCTCTCGATTAAGCCCGAGAAGTCCGAGTACGTGCTGACGCTCACCGACTCCGAGGATCACACCCGTGTCCTCGACGAGCGTCGCGTCCCCGCTTCGGTGCGCTTCATGCCCGAGATCGAGGACGGCTGCGAGGTTCGCGCCGGCGACCAGATCACCAAGGGCTTCGTTAACTTCCGCAACCTGCGCAAGCTGACCGACATCGAGTCGACGATGCACACCTTCGTCGAGAGCGTCAAGGACGTCTACACCAGCCAAGGCGTCGACCTGAACGACAAGCACATCGAGGTGCTCGCACGTCAGATGCTGCGTCGCGTTCAGATCACCAACCCCGGCGACTCCAAGTACCTGCTTGGTCAGTACGTCGACCGCTACGAGTTTGCCGACGAGGTCGAGCGCGTTGCCCGTCTGGGCGGTCAGGCTCCCGTGGCCGAGCCCGTCATCCTGGGTACGCTCAAGGTCGCGTCCAACATCGACTCCTGGCTGTCGAGCGCTTCGTTCATCCGTACCGCTGGCGTCCTTACCGAGGCTGCCATCGAGGGCAAGGTCGACCACCTGCTCGACCTTAAGTCCAACGTCATCGTCGGTAAGAAGATCCCGGCTGGTACCGGCCTCAAGCCGTACGCCAACGCCAAGCTGACGTATCGCACGGCCGACGGCTACGTGGACATCGACGGCCCGGCTTCGCCCAACGCCAAGTCGCTGCCTGAGTGGGCCCCTGTGGAGCTCAAGGACCTGGACGAGCAGCTCCCGCAGCAGCTCGACTGGGCCGGCTACGACGAGTTCGGTGGTGCTGACGGTTCGTTCACCCGCAACGGCCATACCATCTCCGCCGAGAAGGCTCGCCTGTACCTGTTCGACGACCTGGGCGTGTCGCAGCGTTGGACCAACAAGTTCAGCGAGGTCGGCATCGAGACGGTCGGCGACCTGGTCGGCAAGTCCGAGGAGGATCTGCTGCGCATCGATGGTATCGGTGCTAAGGCGATCGAGGAGCTCCGTGACGGCCTGGAGGCCCACGACCTGCTCTACATCCTCGAGAACAACGACGACGTTGCCGACGAGGAAGACCTCTCGCAGCTGCTGCAGATGGTCTTTAGCCCCGACGGTCCGGACGATATCCTGCTGGGTACCTCCGCTCCGACGCATCACGCCGACGCCGACGAGGAGCTCCTGGGCGCCCCGATCGACGACAAGAAGGCTCCCGCCAACGGCGCGATCAACGAGGACATGGCGTCCCTCGACGAGCTGCTCAACCAGCTCGTGGACACCGACGACGCCGAAGAGGCCAAGGACAACGACGAGGAGTAATTAGTTCCGCCGTTCTAACGAACGGCGGCGACCTCCGTCGCTGCGCGGCCCCCAGAGCTACAATCTGTCATTCAAAAGGCAGGGCATGACCAAAAGGTCAATGCCCTGCCTTTTTCATGCCACCTTGTACGCTCTGGGGGCCGCTCGCTTGCGTATGCTCAACCTGTTGCGTTCCGTTGATCCCTTGCCAAAAAGGGACAGGTTTATTTTGGTAGGTTTTTCCTGCTTGAATTTGAAACATTTCGTCCGGCCAGAGCGTATCTATGGTGAGGACCTCATCAAGAATCATTACCGTCACCGGGAGGTGATTATGGAAGAACAAGCATTTAGACAGGCGGTCGAAGATCACCGGGATGTCGTGTTTCGAATCGCCTTGACGTACCTGCGCGATCGCGCCGATGCCGACGATATTGCCCAAGATGTCTTTCTTAAGTTGCTTAAAAGCGATGGACACTTTGAAAGTTGGGAACATCTTCGCCGCTGGCTTATCCGGGTCACGATCAATGAATGTAAATCGCTCTTTCGAAAGCCATGGAGGCGTGTAGAGGATATTGAGAACCTGGCCGATTCGCTTTCGGCGGCGCAGGATGAGACCAAGGCGGTCCTGTCAGACGTTATGCGACTTCCGGAGCGATTCCGTGTCCCCATCGTGCTCTATTACTATCTGGGCTTTTCGACCTCAGAGATTGCCGAGTTACTGCATGTGCCAGCCGCGACCGTTCGAACGCGTTTAGCTCGCGGTAGATCGAAGCTCAAATTCATCCTAGAGGAGGGCGACCGTGAAATCCAATCAAATCAAGCAGGCCTTCGAGTCCATCCAAGCCGATAGCGATCTTGCCGACCGTGTTCTTTATGCCGCTGCTGGCGAGCCGCTTCGCCGAAAGGGTCACGCGAAGCCTCTCTATGTTGCCGTAATCGGATGCCTTGCCGGAGTGCTGGCGACCGGAGGGGTCGCCTACGCCGTCGTCAATTCCAGCTATTTTGCCTCTGCCTGGGGAAACCATGGCAACGGAGAGTCCATTACCTGGACTCAAGGTGGCTCGTCGGGGACTAAATATACCTACACCAGAGAGTTTGGTGACGGCATTGCGCCCCAAAGCTTGGAGGGTTCAGTACAGAAGGTCAATCTGTCCGTCGAGGGCAACGGCTATACACTCGACATTCATGATATGGCTATCGATAAAAACGGTTGCGGTGCCGTGACGTTTACGTTGTCCAATCCAAATGGTGTTAACTACTACAAGCCGGCAGCAGAGACTGGCGAACTTGTTCTCTATGGTGAAGAAGAAGGGGGCGTCAGTACACCCAGCATGAACTTCGGCGAGGAATGGGCTGATACACGCTGCACCATTGATAAAGACACATCAAGCGACACGGTCATTAACGGCACGATGTACTTTGCATCTTGGAATCGCGATCGAGATTTACGACATGCGGTCACCTGGAATATCAGTTGGACGGAGGGCAAAGGTGAGGATGCGAAGGCGATCGAGGTATCGACGCCAGAGTTTAACGTCGGAGCGCACGTCGATACAAAGGAGCTCCGCTCCGACGACTCGCCTCTCGAGATCAGCCCGTTTTCCATCCAGACGCACATCGATGATCTGGGCTATGAAGCAGTTGATCATAAACTGACCGTCAGCTACAAGGATGGATCGGAGCAGATTATCGAAGATGACGACGCAGGGGCGTACAATTTCTATGTTTCGATGGCGCGCAATAGCGGAGAGAACATCTGGGTTCCGGCAAGGCTCATCAATGTCGATCAGGTTGTATCGGTAACCCTTGAGGGAACGAGGTGCACATCAACAGGAGAGACCGAAACAGAAGTACCCTTTACCATCGTCTACTCGTAAGACTTGAGGCCGCTTCCCACTAGGGGAAGCGGCCATTTTTGCGTTACATGGACGGCTGGAATGGGCACTTGCGCACAGGCGGGGATTCCTTTTATGGAGGCTTTGCGGAAATATAGCTATTTTGGGATACGCCCGGCGGCGTGGTCTGTTGACGGCACAGCTAACGCCACGTATCCTATCGAACTGCGTGTTTCGTAGGGGGATGCTGACCCCTCGATTCAAGCCGTTGCACTTTACAGAAAGCTGGAATCATTCGAGAAGGAGTACGCTTTGCCTACTATTAACCAGCTGGTTCGCCAGGGCCGTCGTTCCGTGCCCAAGAAGTCCAAGAACGCTGCTCTGCAGCACAACTCCCAGAAGCGCGGCGTGTGCACCCGCGTCTTCACCACGAGCCCCAAGAAGCCGAACTCGGCTCTTCGTAAGGTTGCCCGTGTTCGCCTTGTCAACGGCATCGAAGTTACTGCTTACATCCCGGGTGAGGGCCACAACCTGCAGGAGCACTCCATCGTGCTCGTCCGCGGCGGTCGTGTCCGTGACCTCCCTGGTGTCCGTTATCACGTCATCCGTGGCGCCTACGACGCTGCTCCGGTCCAGAACCGTATGCAGGCCCGTTCCAAGTACGGTGCTAAGCGCCCCAAGGCTAAATAAGCCAGATAACGTTTTGATACTTTCGCCGTGTGCCGTCTTGAGCGCCGCACGGTAGACACTTAAGGAGATTTCACATGCCGCGTCGTGCAGCAGCTAATCGTCGTGAGGTTCAGCCTGACGCCGTTTACAACAACCGCCTGGTGACTCAGCTCATCAACAAGGTCCTTCTTGACGGCAAGAAGGCCACCGCTGAGCGCATCGTTTACACCGCTTTCGAGATCGTTGCCGAGAAGTCCGAGGGTGGCGACGCTCTCGCTACCTTCAAGAAGGCTATGGACAACGTCAAGCCCACGCTCGAGGTTAAGCCCAAGCGTGTCGGTGGCGCTACCTATCAGGTCCCGATGGAGGTCAACTCCCGTCGTTCCACCGCTCTGGGTATCCGCTGGATCGTCAACTTCTCCCGCGCTCGCAAGGAGAAGACCATGGCCGAGCGTCTCGCCAATGAGATCCTCGACGCTTCCAACGGCCTGGGCGCTTCCGTCAAGAAGCGTGAGGACGTCTTCAAGATGGCCGAGGCCAACCGCGCGTTCTCTCACTATCGTTGGTAAGTTAAGGTAAGGAACTAACATGGCTAAGCCTAAGTACAAGCTTTCCGATACCCGTAACATCGGCATCATGGCCCACATCGATGCTGGTAAGACCACCACGACCGAGCGTATTCTTTACTACACCGGTAAGACCCACAAGATCGGTGAGGTTCATGAGGGCGCTGCCACCATGGACTGGATGGTTCAGGAGCAGGAGCGCGGCGTAACCATTACCTCCGCTGCTACCACGTGCTTCTGGAACAAGGACGGTAAGGACTACCGCATCCAGATCATCGACACCCCGGGCCACGTTGACTTCACCGCCGAGGTCGAGCGCTGCCTGCGCGTCCTCGATGGTGCTGTCGCCGTCTTCGACGCCGTTGCCGGCGTTCAGCCCCAGTCTGAGACCGTTTGGCGTCAGGCTTCTACCTTCAACGTCCCCCGCATCGCCTTCATCAACAAGTATGACCGCGTGGGCGCTGACTTCTTCAACGCTATCGAGACCATGAAGGATCGTCTCGACGCTAACGCCGTGGCCGCTCAGGTCCCGATGGGCGCCGAGGACAACTTCTGGGGCGTCATCGACCTCGTCACCATGACTGCATGGGACTTCAAGGCCGACGAGAAGGGCATGACCTACCCCGAGCCGATGGACGAGATCCCGGCTGAGTTTGCCGACATCGCTGCCACCAAGCGCGAGGAGCTCCTCGACGCTGCTGCCAGCTTTGACGACGAGCTCATGGAGAAGATCCTCATGGAGGAGGACTTCACCGTCGAGGAGCTCAAGGCCGCTCTGCGCAAGGGCGTTCTGGCCAACGAGCTCAACCTCGTCTTCGTGGGCTCCGCCTACAAGAACAAGGGCGTTCAGGAGCTGCTCGACGCTGTCGTCGACTACCTGCCCAGCCCGCTCGACGTTGAGGCCGTCACCGGTACCGATCCGGACACCGGCGAGGAGATCCAGCGTCATCCTTCCTTCGACGAGCCTTTCTCCGGCCTGGTCTTCAAGATCATGACCGACCCGTTCGTCGGTAAGCTCACCTACGTCCGCGTTTACTCCGGCCGCGCCGAGTCCGGCTCCTACGTGGTCAACGCTTCCAACGGTCAGCGCGAGCGCCTCGGCCGCATCCTCGAGATGAACGCCGCCGAGCGTATCGACCGTGACGACGCTGCCGCCGGCGACATCGTCGCTTGCGTCGGCTTCAAGAACTCCACCACCGGTGACACCCTGTGCGCCGAGGGCAAGGAGATCGTCCTCGAGAAGATCGAGTTCGCTAAGCCCGTTATCGACGTTGCCATCGAGCCCAAGACCAAGGCCGAGCAGGACAAGATGTCCCTGGCTCTGACCAAGCTCGCCGAGGAGGACCCGACCTTCCAGGTGTCCACCAACCACGAGACCGGCCAGACCATCATCGCCGGCATGGGCGAGCTGCATCTCGAGATCATCGTCGACCGTCTGCTCCGCGAGTTCAAGGTTGACGCTAACGTTGGTAAGCCCCAGGTTGCCTACCGCGAGACCGCTGGTCACGACGTCGAGAAGGCTGAGGGCAAGTTCGTCCGTCAGTCCGGCGGTCGCGGTCAGTACGGTCACGCCGTCATCAAGCTCGAGAAGATGGAGGAGGGCTTCGGCTACGAGTTCGTCAACGCTATCGTCGGCGGCGTCGTGCCCAAGGAGTACATCCCGTCCATCGACAAGGGCATCCAGGAGGCCCTGAACACCGGTGTTATCGCCGGCTTCCCGGTCCTCGACGTTAAGGTCACCCTGTTCGACGGCTCTTACCACGAGGTCGACTCCTCCGAGGCCGCCTTTAAGATCGCCGGTTCCATGGCTATCAAGGACGCTCTCAAGAAGTCCGACCCGCAGCTGCTCGAGCCGATCATGGCTGTCGAGGTCGAGACCCCTGAGCAGTACATGGGCGACGTTATGGGCAACCTCTCCGGTCGCCGCGGCAAGATCGAGGGCATGGAGGATCGCAAGAACAGCAAGCTCATCCGTGCCAAGGTGCCGCTGGGCGAGATGTTCGGTTACGCTACCGACCTTCGCTCCCAGACCCAGGGCCGTGCATCCTACACGATGCAGTTCGACTCTTATGAGCCCGCGCCCAAGTCCATCGTGGACGAGGTCATGAGCAAGAACGCCTAAGTTCGAGCTCCCTGTTACGTAATCCTGCGAGAACATCTCTCGCACTCTTTGGAGGTTTAAGTTGGCTACCCAGAAGATCCGCATTCGCCTCAAGGGCTATGATCACGAGGTCGTCGATCAGTCCGCGAAGCTCATCGTCGAGACCGCTCAGAAGACCGGCGCTCGCGTTTCCGGTCCTGTCCCCCTGCCCACCGAGCGCAACCTGTACACGGTTATCCGCTCGCCGCACGTGAACAAGGACTCCCGTGAGCAGTTCGAGATGCGCACCCACAAGCGCCTCATCGACATCCTCGACCCCACCTCGGGCACCGTTGATTCGCTCATGCGTCTCGACCTCCCCGCTGGTGTCGACATCGACATCAAGCTCTAAGCGATATCGCTCATAGCTTACAGAGCCCCGCTGCCATTTTGGTAGCGGGGCCCTTTTGTTTTGAATGATGACCTTGGGGGGCCGGGTAATGCTGTCGAGCGGGTGGCTGTGGCGCCTTATTTACCCATGGGACGCAGCGATGCCTCCTCAAAATGGAAGGAACGTAAGCCGTCTTCCGTTTCGATACACGCGCGACCAAAGGCATCGACCGTTTGAAAGATGCCACGTGCCAGCTCGTCACCGGCAGGGGAACGGGCGATAACGTGCTCCCCAATCCAATTGAGATGAGCGACATAATCATCGTGGACGGGCGCGATCGGACCAGCGTCTTCTTCCATGGCGTTGAGCAGATCTACCCACGCGTCCACAGCGTTTACGACGGTGTGATAGACCTCCTTGAGTAGGACATCGACGGTGGGAACATTCTCGTTGAGGTCTGACAGACCGATTGCCGGCAGGCCGCTATCGGGAACCTCCGAGGGCACATAGTTCACATTGACGCCAATGCCGCAGACGGCAAAGGGCTTGCCCTCGTTGTCACGAGCCGCCTCGACCAAGATGCCGCCGAGCTTATGTCCTCGTGCGACGAGGTCGTTGGGCCATTTGAGGCCGATCTCGTTAGCAAGACCTTGCGCCTCGAGCGCCTCGAGCACCGCTAGGCCGCTGACGGCGGCAAGGCCAGAGTACTTGGCGGGATTAACACGAGGACGTAGGACAATCGAGAGCAACAGGTTGCCGGCGGTTGAATCCCACTTGTGGCCGCGTCGGCCGCGTCCTGCCGTTTGCGCGCGGGCGGCAAGCCCCGTGCCGTGCGGCGCTCCCTGTTTTCCTGCCTCGAGCAGGTCATCGTTGGTCGATCCGGTTACGTCGACTATCGTTAATTGGGCATCCATAGCGGCTGCTACCTCCTTAATGAATAAGTGAATGACGCAATGGTGTCGAGAGATAGACACAATGTGAAGCCTTTGTCGCATTTGGACAATTTAATGTTAACACGTCAACAAAGCGAAGAATGCGCTATCCTCTCTTGGTCGATGTAAACACGTCAACAACTCAAAGGAGGTTAGTGATGGGTTTCACGATTCTTGGAACAGGCTCGGCGCTTCCCAAGCGCAGTGTTTCCAATGACGAGCTGTCCGAGTTCCTCGATACCTCGGATGAGTGGATTTTTACCCGCACAGGCATCAAGAGCCGCCATGTGTGCACCACCGAGTCGCTCGACGACCTTGCCGTGGCAGCGAGCGAGCAAGCGCTCCAGACGTCCGGAATCGATGCGAGTCAGCTGGATCTTATCGTCTGTTCGACGACGACGGGCGACCATCTCGTTCCCGCCGAAGCGTGCGCCGTTGCTGAGCGCCTGGGTGCCACATGTCCTGCCTTCGACGTTTCGGCGGCTTGTGCCGGCTTCGTATTTGCGCTCGATGTCGCCGAGGGCTATATCGCCCGCGGTCGTGCCAGGCGCGTGCTTATCGTTGCTGCCGAGCAGATGACGCGCGCGCTCGACTGGACCGATCGTGCCACCTGCGTGCTCTTTGGCGATGGCGCGGGTGCTGCGGTCATAGAGGCTGGGGGAGAGAATCCCCTCGCCGTTGAGCTTTCGACGTCGCCTGACGTCGAAACACTGCGTGTCCCCGGATTGGCGGGCTCCTCGCCGTATAAGACGGCGCAGGACCGCGAAAGCGTGCTGTCCATGAACGGTCGTCGTGTGTTCAAGTTCGGCGTCAATGCCATCTGCGACATGGTCCATAAGCTTGCGAGCGATGCGAGCATTGCGGTCGAAGACATCGATCATTTTGTATTCCATCAGGCTAACGAACGAATCCTGAGCCAGGCGGTCAAGCGCTTAGGTGTGCCGGACGACCGTGTGGTCCGAACGTTGCGTGAAACCGGCAATATTTCGAGCGCCTGCATTCCCTTTGCGCTTGATCGGCTGGCGCGCACCAACGCACTGAATGCGGGCGACACCATCGCCCTCGTTGGATTTGGCGCCGGCTTGGATGTAGGTGGCTATCTACTTCGCTGGAAGTAGTTGCACATAGGAAATGAAAACGCCCCTGGGGCACAAACAAAGGAGAACTACCATGGCAGATCAGAAGACCTTCGAGCGCGTTTGCGACGTTATCCGCGAGACCGCCGGCCTTGACGATGTCGAGATGAAGCCCGAGTCCACGCTCGAGGAGATTGGCCTCGACAGCCTGGGTACCGTCGAGATCCTCGTTGCCGTCGAGGACGAGTTTGGCATTGAGCTCGATACCGAGGAGAACCCCAAGACGGTCGGCGAGTTCGTCGATACGGTCGAGGCGGCATTGGAGAAGTAGTGATGCTCAAGTCTCCTCTCTGCGATCTGCTCGGCATCGAAAAGCCTGTGTTCCAGGGCGGCATGGCCTGGATTGCTGACGCCTCGCTGGCATCGGCCGTGTCCGAGGCAGGCGGCTTAGGCATTATCGCGGCCATGAATGCCGATGCCAACTGGCTGCGCGATCAGATTCACGAGCTGCGCGCCAAGACGGATAAGCCCTTTGGCGTCAACGTTATGCTCATGAGCCCGTTTGTCGACGAGGTCGCACAAGTGGTGATTGATGAGCGGGTGCCCGTTGTGGTGACCGGCGCCGGCAATCCCACCAAGTACATGAAGGCGTGGAACGAGGCGGGCATCAAGGTCATCCCGGTCGTTGCCTCGGTGGCGCTGGCGCGTCTCGTGGCGCGTCGCGGGGCCACCGCCGTGGTTGCCGAAGGCACCGAATCAGGCGGCCATATTGGCGAGACCTCGACGATGGCACTGGTGCCGCAGGTTGTCGATGCGGTCGATATTCCCGTGGTCGCGGCTGGCGGTATCGCCGATGGCCGCGGTGTGGCGGCCGCCTTTATGCTCGGCGCTGCCGGCGTCCAGGTGGGAACACGCTTTCTGGTCGCAAACGAGTGCACCGTATCCGAACAGTACAAAGAGCTGGTGCTCAAGGCAGGCGACACGTCGACGCGCGCGACCGGTCGCTCGACGGGGCATCCGGTTCGCGCCCTCAAGAGCCCCTTCACTAACGCGTATGCCAAGAGCGAGGCTGCGGGCGCAAATGCCGAGGAACTCGAGGCCATGGGCACGGGCGCGCTTCGTAAAGCCGCAAAGGACGGTAATTACGAAGAGGGCTCGTATCTGTGCGGACAGATTGCTGGCATGGTCAACGAACGCCAGAGTGCACGCGAAATCGTCGACGATCTGGTCGATGGCGCCGAGCATGTCCTGAAGGGTGCGTCCGCATGGGTAGCGTAGCGTTTCTGTTTGCCGGCCAGGGCGTCCAACACCCCGCGATGGGCGTCGACCTCATCGAAGCATCGCCGGCGGCTGCCGAGGTGTTTGCCATTGCCGACGAGGTGCGTCCGGGGACGAGCGAACAGTGCCGGAGCGCCTCGAAAGAGGAGCTCTCACAGACCGAGAACACGCAGCCTTGCGTGTTCGTGCACGACTTGGCTGTTGCCGTCGCCCTGCGCGAGCGCGGCGTGGTGCCTGCCGCCTGTGCGGGATTCTCGCTGGGCGAGGTCGCTGCACTCACCTTTGCGGGGGCATTCGATACACGAGCGGGTTTTGAGCTCGTGTGTGAGCGCGCGGCATTGATGGCCACGGCGGCTGAGCGTCACCCCGGCGGCATGCGCGCCGTCATCAAGCTCGATGCAGCGCAAGTCGAGGGCCTGGCAAAACAGGCCGGCGAGAACTGCTGGCCGGTCAACTACAACAGTCCCCAGCAGACGGTTGTGGCCGGAGCGCCCGATGCGTTGCAGAACCTCGACGCCCTGGTAAAAGAGGCTGGCGGTCGCGCCATGAAGGTCGCGGTGTCGGGTGCATTCCATAGCCCCTATATGGCCGAGGCGACTGAGGGGCTGGCGACGTATATCCAAGCCGGGCACGCCCCGTCCCCTTTGCTGATTCCGGTCATGGCAAATATGACGGCGGCGCCCTATCCGGCCGACCCGCAGGCGGCATCGGAGGTGCTGGCCAACCAGGTGAGTCATGCCGTGCGCTGGGTCGACGCGCTGCATGCTCTGCAGGATCAAGGCATCGACACGTTTATTGAGGTCGGCCCCGGCAAAACGCTGTCGGGCCTGGTCAAGCGTACGCTGAGCGACGTTCGCGTGTATTCGTGCGAAACGGCCGAGCAGGTCGCAGCTATTGCCGACGAGCTCGCATAGTTCACAGGGCTGTAACCCGAAAGGAATGACATGGGCAACTTGAACAACGGCGCGCTCGAGCGCGACGGATCGCGCCGCGTGGCGCTGGTCACGGGCGGCTCACGCGGCATTGGTCGCTCTTGTGCCGTGGGCCTGGCGGAGGATGGCTACGATATCGCCGTCGTTTATGCCGGCAGCGTCGATGCGGCGCGCGAGACGTGCGAAGCCTGTGAGGCGGTTGGCGCCACGGCACGCGCATATCAATGCGACGTGGCCGATCCCGCTGCCGTCAACGCGTGTGTGGAAGCGGTCCTCAACGACTTTGGTTCCATTTGGGCGCTCGTCAACAATGCCGGCATCACCCGCGATGGCCTGCTCATGCGCATGGGCGATGACGCATTCGATCGCGTGCTCGATGTCAATCTCAAGGGAACATTCAATATGACGCGCGCGCTCACCAAGACCTTTATGCGCCAGCGCGGCGGTTGCGTCGTCAACATGAGCTCGGTCGTGGGCCTGATGGGCAATGCCGGGCAAGCCAACTACGCTGCTTCCAAGGCGGGCGTGATAGGGCTTACCAAGGCGGTGGCGCGCGAGCTTGCGCCTCGTGGCGTACGAGCGAACGCGGTCGCCCCCGGGTTTGTCGAGACAGATATGACGGCAAAGCTCTCGGAGAAGGTGCGTACGGCAACCGAGGAACAGATTCCCCTTAAGCGCATGGCACGCCCCGAGGAAGTGGCCGGCGTGGTGCGCTTTTTAGCGAGTGATGCGGCTGCCTACATTACGGGCGAGGTCGTGCGCGTCGACGGCGGAATGGCGATGTAGAAACCAGGGCCGAAGAACGGCTTGGATGAGGAGACCATGATGGAACAGAGAGTTGCAATCACCGGCATCGGTGCCGTATCGCCGCTCGGCAACACGGCGCTTGCCACCTGGGCGGCTATGTGCGCCGGCACGTGCGGTATCGGCCCGATCACGCACTTCGATACGGATGCGTTTACCGTCAAGGTGGCGGCCGAAGTCAAGGGCTTTGACGGCAACGAGTACTTTGGCAAGCGTGACGCCAAGCATCTCGACCCCTGCGTTCAGTTTGCGATGGCGGCTTCGGACGAGGCAATGCACGATGCGGGCTTTGATGTCGAAGGCGCCATCGATCGTGAGCGTCTGGGCGTCTACGTGGGCTCGGGCGTGGGCGGCATGACGACGCTCGTCGACAACGTCCACACGATCGCCGATCGTGGACCTCGCCGCGCATCGCCCTATATGATTGCGATGATGATCCCCAACATGGCTTCGGGCAATATCGCGATCCGCCACAAGGCAAAGGGACCGACCCTGCCAGTCGTGACTGCTTGCGCGACCTCGGCCCATGCGGTGGGCGAGGCGTTCCGCGCCATCAAGCACGGCTATGCCGACGCGATCCTCGCGGGCGGCGCCGAGGCGGCCATTATCCCCGATGCCGTTGCAGGCTTTACGTCCTGCCGCGCATTGACCACCAACCCCGATCCTGCGACGGCTTGCCGCCCGTTCGATGCAGACCGCGACGGCTTTGTGATGGGCGAGGGCGCCTGCGTGCTGGTACTCGAGAGCATGGAACATGCGCAGGCGCGCGGTGCGCACATTTATGCCGAGGTCGTGGGCTACGGCAACACCGATGATGCTTATCACATCACGAGTCCCGATCCCGAGGCTGCCGGCATTGCCCGCGCGATATCGCTGGCGGTGGCCGAGGGCGACGTCAAGCCTTCCGAGGGCCTCTACATCAATGCCCACGGCACCTCGACCAAGCTTAATGATTCGTCCGAGACGGCGGGCATTAAGCGAGCGCTCGGCGAGGACGCGGCGCGCGCCGCACATGTCTCGTCGACCAAGTCGATGACGGGGCACATGATCGGTGCCACGGGGGCCATCGAGGTCATGGCCTGCGCCATGGCACTCGAGCAGGGCGTGGTGCCGCCGACCATTAACTACCACACGCCTGATCCCGCCTGCGATCTTGATTACACGCCCAATCGCGCGGTTCGCGCCGACCTTACCTGGGCGCTTTCGACCAACCTGGGCTTTGGCGGGCACAACGCCGCCATCGCGCTGCGTAGATATACGAGGAGCTAGAGCATGGATTCCAAAAGACTTGCCGAGATAGCCGATGTGATGGAGGACCGCGGCCTTACGCGCGTACGTGTTGAGGAGCCCGATGGCACCGCGGTCGAACTCGAGCGCGCGAGTGCCGCGCAGCCGGTTGCCGTGCCCATGCCTATGCCGGGTGCCGTGGCCGCTCAAGTTGCAGCTCCCACAGTCGCGCCTGCCGCACCGGAACCCGCCACGCAGACACCTGCCGCCGCGCCGGAGCCCAAGGGCACCGAGGTGACTGCTCCCATGGTGGGCGTCTTCTATGCTGCCCCTGCGCCGGGCGACGAGCCGTTTGTGCGCGTGGGCTCCAAGGTCAAGGCCGGCGAGACCCTCTGCATCATCGAGGCCATGAAGGTTCTCAACGAGGTGACGGCCGAGGCAGACGGTGAGGTGCTCGAGATCTGCGTGGCCGACGGCGACCTCGTGGAGTTTGGCAGCTGCCTCATGAGGATCGGATAGGTGATATCCATGAACAAAGAAGAGCTCAAGAAGCTGTTACCGCATCGCGAGCCGATGCTTTTGCTCGACGAAGCCGAGCTGGTGGGCGACGAGGCCCACGGCAAGATCACGATTACAGGCGACGAGTACTTTTTGCAGGGACATTTTCCGGGAAACCCGGTCGTTCCCGGCGTGATTCAGTGCGAGATGCTCGCCCAGAACTGCTGCGTGCTGCTGATGGGCGATGAGGAGGCGCGCGGCGCGACGCCGTTCTACACGAGTCTGGACAAGGTGCGCTTTAAGCGTCCGGTGCGCCCGGGCGACACGGTGGATCTAGTGTGCTCCATCACGCGTGCGCGCGGGCCGTTCCGCTTTGCGACGGGTACTGCGAGCGTCAACGGTGAGGTTTGCTGCCGCGCCGATATGTCTTTTGCACTCATGCACGAAAGTTAAGGAAGGCTCCATGTTCGACAAAGTGCTCATCGCCAACCGCGGCGAAGTCGCGGTCCGTGTTATCCGCGCGTGCCGCGATATGGGCATCAAGACCGTCGCCGTTTATTCCACGGCCGATGCGGACGCGCTGCACGTGCAGCTTGCCGACGAGGCGTATTGCATCGGCGGCCCGCGTCTTGCCGAGAGCTACCTCAACGACGATGCCGTGCTCACCTGTGCCGTAAAGTCGGGAGCTAAGGCAATTCATCCCGGCTATGGCTTTTTCTCCGAGAAGGCGAGCTTCGTGCGCGACTGCGACAAGTACGGTCTGGCGTTTGTCGGTCCTTCGGCCGAGGTGATCGACAGCATGGGCGACAAGAACGCCGCACGCCGAACGGCCGCCGCCGCGGGCGTGCCCATCGTGCCGGGCTGCGATTTGCTCAAAAGCCCCGAGGAGGCGACGGCCGAGGCCGAGCGCATCGGCTGTCCCGTGCTCATCAAGGCGCGTGCCGGCGGTGGCGGTCGCGGTATTCGCAAGGTCGAGCGCGTGGAAGACGCGGCAAAGGCGTTCATCGAGGCGCGTGCCGAGGGCGAGGCCGTTTTTGGCGACGGCGAGTGCTACATGGAGAAGTTCGTCGCGCCGGCGCATCACGTTGAGGTACAGATTATGGCCGATAAGCAGGGCCATGTGTTTTCGCTCGGTGAGCGCGAGTGCTCGGTGCAGCGCCGCAACCAAAAGCTGATCGAGGAGAGCCCCGCGCCGTGCCTCGACGGACGCGACGATATTCGTGCCCGTATGCACAAGGCGGCGCGCGACTTGGCTCGTGCCGTCGGTTATGAGGGCGCTGGCACCATCGAGTTTCTGTACTCGGACGACGGCAATTTCTACTTTATGGAAATGAACACGCGCTTGCAGGTGGAGCATCCGGTTACGGAGTTTGTGACCGATACCGACCTGGTTAAGTGGCAGCTGCGCGTGGCTGCCGGCCAGCCTCTGCCCTTTGAGCAGGAGGACGTACCGGTCCGCAACCACGCCATGGAGTGCCGCATCAATGCCGAAACGCCGGACTTTCTACCGTCATGTGGAACGGTCACCGCGTTGCGTGTGCCGGGTGGTCCGCGCGTGCGCTGGGATTCCGCCATGTTTACCGGAGCGAAAGTTCCGCCGTACTACGACTCCATGCTCGGCAAGCTCATCGTGTGCGCGCCCACGCGTGACGGTGCCATTCGCAAGATGCGCTCGGCCCTGGGCGAGCTCGTGATTGAGGGCGTGAGCGAAAATAGCGAGCTTCAGCTCGACGTGCTGGCAAACGACGAGTTTTTGTCGGGCATGTATCACACCGATCTGATGGGGCATCTCTATGCTGATGAATAGAAAAGCGAAGACGGTCAATGTCCTTGAGGGGCCGATAACCGAGTCGTGCGCCGAGTTCCCCGCGCGCCACGTGTTTGTCAAATGCCCGGAGTGCCGCCGTGTGATCGATGAGGCGCGCCTGCACGACAACCTCGAGGTCTGCCCTCGTTGCGGCAAACACTTTCGCGTGAGCGGTCGCGCGCGCATGCGCATGACGGTCGACGCGGGTACCTTTGAGGAATGGGATGCCAATCTGGCGTCGAAGGACTTCCTCTCGTTTCCCGGTTATGCCGACAAGCTTAAGAGCGTGAGCGAGCGTTCGGGCGAGCGCGATGCCGTTGTGTGCGGCAGGGGCAAAATCTGCGGCTGCGATACGGCGCTTTTCTTTATGGACGCCAACTTTATGATGGGCTCGATGGGTTCCGTGGTGGGCGAGAAGATCTGTCGCACATTTGAGCGTGCGACCGAGATGGGATTGCCAGTTGTCGGCTTTACCGTTTCGGGCGGTGCGCGCATGCAAGAGGGTGTGACATCGCTTATGCAGATGGCCAAGATTTCTGCGGCGGTTAGGCGCCACAGCGAGGCGGGCGGCCTGTATATCACGGTGCTCACCGACCCCACGACTGGCGGCGTGACCGCGAGCTTTGCCATGGAGGGCGACATAATCCTGGCCGAGCCCGATGCCCTGACGGCATTTGCCGGCCCGCGCGTGATCGAGCAGAACATGCACAAGCGCCTGCCCAAGGGATTCCAGCGCTCCGAGTTTTTGCTGGAGCACGGCTTTTGCGATGCCGTTGTTCCGCGTGGCGAGATTGCGCTCACGGTAGGCGAGCTGTTGGCGCTGCACGAAGGGCACGCGCCCGGCCTGGGGGCACCGCATGAGATCGTCCATGCGGGTCGCCGCGGCAAAAAGCTGGGACACTTGTTTAAGCGCTCGACGGCACCAAAAACCGCGCTCGAGATTGTCAAGCAGACCCGCTTGGCAGATCGCGCCACGGCGGGTGAGATGATCTCGTTGGGCCTGGATGGATTTGTGGAGCTGCACGGCGACCGTTACTTTGGCGACGACGCCGCTGTGGTGGGCGGCATCGGCTGGAAGGACGGGCGACCCGTGACGGTTATCGCCATCGAGCGCGGCACCACGACCAAAGAGCGTATCCGCCGCAACTTTGGCATGGCGCATCCCGAGGGCTACCGCAAGGCGCGTCGCCTTATGCGTCAGGCCGAAAAGTTTGGTCGACCGGTTCTGTGCCTGGTCGATACTTCGGGCGCGTTTTGCGGCATCGGTGCCGAGGAGCGCGGCCAGGGCGAGGCGATCGCCCAGAATCTCATGGAGATGAGCGGCCTTAAGACGCCGATTGTCTCGGTGGTGACAGGCGAGGGCGGCTCTGGTGGCGCGCTGGCGCTATCCGTGGCCGACCGCATCCTGATGCTCTCGAGCTCGGCCTATTCGGTCGTGAGCCCCGAGGCCTGCGCGTCGATCCTGTGGAAGGATACCGAGCGCGCGGATGAGGCCGCCGAGGCGCTGAAACTCACGGCCCCCGACCTGTTGGCGCTCGGCATCATCGACGGCATTGTCGACGATAGGGGCCTGTCGCATGAGGAGATTGCCGGTGCCGTCATGTCCTCGGCATTTGATGCCTTCGATACGCTTGGGCGGCTCGACGACGCGACCCTCACAAACCTCCGCTACGAAAAGTACCGCGCAATCGGTCAGTACCGCACGATGTGACAAAGGGACAGTCCGCATGTCACATTGGGAAAGGCGTTCCATGCCACAAGTTTCTAACACCTCGTTTGCAACGACGGTTTCATCAAACGCCATGGCCGTGGTGGACTATCTGTCCAAAAGCATGATGTCGGCGCTGCCGTTTATTGTCTGCGCGGCGTTGTTCCGCACCGTCGCCGTCATTATGGGCGAAGGCATGCTGGGCCTGTGGTCTGCCGATTCCGAAATCTATCGCCTGTTCTACAGTTGGCTCTATAACGCCGGCTATTACTTTTTGCCCATCTATCTTGGTTGGGCGGCCGCCCGCCAGCTCGGTTGCTCGGAGCAGCTGGGCATGATGCTGGGCGGCGTATTGATTGCGCCCGATCTGCTTAAGCTCGTCGATGCCGCATCGACGACGGGGGCACCGATGACTTCCGTGTATGGCCTGCTTCCCGCGCCGGTCATCGATTACACGACGACTGTTATTCCGGTTCTCATCTCGGTGCCCGTGCTATGGCGAGTGGAGTGTTTCTTTCGGCGCGTTATCCCTAAGGCCGTGGCGTTTTCGTTCGTTCCGTTTGCGACCATGCTTGTCATGGTTCCGGTTTCGCTGTGTATTACGGCGCCGGCGGGCAGCTATCTGGGCATGCTGTTGGGCCAGCTTATGTTTATGCTTGGCAATTCCGGTGGCATCGTGTCGCTGCTCACGCTCATGGGGCTTGCCGCGGGCTGGGAGTTCCTAAAGATCGCGGGCGTCAGCAACGTTGTCCTATCGCTCGCCTATGCGCAGTTTATGAGTGTGGGAACGGATTCGTGCATCCTGATCGCCGCGACGATGGCAACGTTCGCCGTTTGGGGTATGCCCTTTGGCGCGTCGCTCCGCGTTGCGGATAAGGACGAGAAGGCGCTCATGCTGGGCTATTCAATCTCGGGTATTCTTGGCGGCGTAAGCGAGCCAGCGCTGTACGGATGCGGCTTTAAATATGGCAGGTGTCTGACGTGCATGGCCGTTGGCGGCGCCGTCGGAGGCCTTGTTGCGGCCGTAGGCCACGTTACGGCTTATACCATCGGTATGACGAATGTTCTTATGGTCATTGGCTTTGCCACGGGCGGCATCTCGAATCTGCTGTGGTGCTGCGCTGCCGGCGGCGCAGCATTTGCGGTGTCTGCGGCGCTGAGCTGCTGTTTTGGCGTGGTGCCGACAAAGATGCAGGCGGCAGAAGACGCAGCTGATTCGCTCGAAACAGTGGCGAGCGCTGCTGAAGCAAGCGCATAAATCTGTGCGACAAAAGGACGATTCCTTTGTCATATTCCAAGGCTGCGGCCCGTGTGGGCTGCGGCCTTTTTGTATCTGGAGGACAAAGTGGCTACACTACAATCCGTTTGAGCAATAGATATATAGGTAGTACCGTGGGGACTGATGAGGATGGTCGAGTGGATTGTTCGTCGTGCGCAGGGCGACCGTGCGCGCGTGGGAACGTTGACGGGCATAGTGTGTATTCTCGCCAATGTTGCGCTTTGCGCTGCGAAGGGTGCAATTGGCGTGCTGTCGGGATCGGTTGCGATTGTGGCGGACGCCATGAACAACCTGTCCGATGCCAGCTCGAACATCGTGAGCGTGCTTGGCTTTAAGCTGGCGGGCAAGCCGGCCGACCCCGAGCATCCTTACGGACATGGCCGCTACGAGTATCTCTCGGGTCTGGTCGTGGCGGCGCTCGTGCTGCTGATTGGCGTTGAGCTGGTGAAGTCCTCGGTTGAGCGCATCATCCACCCCGAACCTGTCGAGTTCTCGCTTGCCCTGGTGGCAGTCTTGGTGCTTTCGATGATTGTTAAGCTCTGGATGGCGGCCCTCAACCAAAAGCTCGGCGATCGCATTGAGTCCGAGACGCTGCATGCGACCGCTCAGGACTCAAAGAACGATGTCCTAGCTACGGGTGCCGTGCTGGCGTGCGCAATTGTTTCGCAGGTGACGCACATCAATCTTGACGCATGGGTCGGCCTTGCCGTTGGCGCCTATATCGGCTGGAGCGGCTTTGAGCTCATCCAGGATACGGTGAGCCCGCTTTTGGGCCAGGCACCCGATCCAAAGCTGGTCAAGCACATTCGAGACAAGATCATGAGCTACCCCGGCGTTTTGGGCGTTCACGATTTGATGGTTCACGACTACGGCCCGGGCAGGAAGTTCGCAAGCGCTCACGCCGAGATGGCAGCCGAGGCCAGCCCGCTGGAAAGTCACGACACGCTCGATAACATCGAGCAGTCGTTTAGGGTCGAAGACGGCATGATCGTCACGCTCCATTACGATCCCATCGTGACCGATGACCCCAAGGTGGCGAGCATGCGTCTGCGCATCAACGCTATGGCTCAAGAGATTGATAGCCGCCTCTCGATCCACGACCTACGCTGTGTTCCGGGCCCCACGCATACCAACGTGATCTTTGACTGCGTACGTCCCTCGGATTTGGCGATGAGCGCCGAGGACCTGAAGCGCGCGCTGGCGAAACGGGTCGAATCGGAATATCCCAAGTCGGTCGCCAAGATCACGATCGACGAAGACTACGTAGGCCATACCCACGAGTAGGGCTGCGCCGGTAGAGCAAGTTATACAGAAGGGGAGAGCATGAAGCGTCTATATCTACTCCGCCACGGTCAGACAGAATTCAACGTTAAAAAGCTCGTCCAGGGCCGCTGCGATTCACCGCTGACCGACCTGGGTCGTCAGCAAGCCGGGATGGCAGCCGCGTGGCTCAAAGCCCACAACGTCGTTCCCGACAAAGTGGTCTCTTCGCCCTTGGGCCGAGCCATGGACACGGCAAGTCTCGTCGCAACCGAACTCCTCGGCCGGGATGCAGCAGTCGAGCCCTGCGAAGGCATCATCGAGCGCAGCTACGGCACCTTCGAAGAAGGCCCCCACGACGCCCTACCCACCGACGTCTGGGATCCAGGCGAGGACTTGGTCCCCTTCGGAGGAGAAGGAAGCCGCGCGCTGCAAGAGCGCATGGTAGGCACCCTCACCAATCTCATGGGCGCCAAGGGCATCGAAACCCTTCTAGCAGTAAGCCACGGCAGCGCCAGCCGCCAATTCATCAAGGCTGCAGCCCCAGAGGGCTTCGAGCTCCCAACAAAACTCCCCAACTGCGCCATTATGATTTTCGATTTTGATGAGGAAAAGTCGGGAGAAGAGGGCGACACGCCTCAATCCAAGTTCACCTTGCGGCAAATTATCGATCCCCAACAAAGTCATTAGCCTGAGCGAGCAAGGTTTAGCAGACATCAACGTGGCGTTCCCAGTGTGCGGCGGAGGGGGCGGGCCTGAGACATATTAAGGTTGTCGCGAGTTCCGCACGAACAGGAGAGCACTTAATGTGCTCTCCGTCGTGAGCAGGACTGTAGAGCAGCAACCTTAATATGTCTCAGGCCCGCCCCCTCCGCCGCACACTGGGAACGTGCCACGCACTTTACCTGCGTAAACAATGTGAGTGAAATATGAATCTCGATGGATACGCCCGCAGCCGTGTATACTAAACAGCTGTGTGAAACCAGGGGAGTATTCTGGCTGGACAAAATGCCTGCTTAATAGGGTTGTCAGGTAGTCCGGGCGCAATACAAGACTGGGGAGCACGTCGTGTAAGTAGTGGTCCTCTAGGGGCGTACGCTCGGTGGTGTACGCATTGTCCCAAGACCACGCGAGAGTTGGGATCATATCTTGATCAGCATGATTCTCGGCCGCAAGATTGGCATGACCCAGGTTTGGGACGAGGACGATAACGTCGTTCCCGTCACGGTCATCCAGGCTGGCCCCTGCGCTGTCTCGCAGGTTAAAACTCAGGCAACCGACGGCTATGACGCCGTCCAGATCGGTTTCGGCGACATCAAGGCCAAGAACGTGAACAAGCCCATGGCTGGTCACTTCGCCAAGGCTGGCGTCGAGCCTGTCCGCTTCCTTCGTGAGGTCCGCGTCGAGAACGGCGAGGAGCACAAGGTCGGCGAGGTCGTCACCGTCGCTGATTTCGCTGATGTCGAGAAGGTCGACGTCATCGGTACCTCCAAGGGTAAGGGCTTCCAGGGTCGCATCAAGCGCTGGGGTCAGCGCCGCGGTCCTATGACGCATGGTTCTCACTTCCAGCGTCACCCCGGTTCTATCGGTCAGTGCGCCTATCCTGCGCGCGTCCTCAAGGGCGTCAAGATGGCCGGTCACATGGGTAACGAGCGCGTTACCGTCAAGAACCTTTCCGTTGTCCGCATCGATGCCGAGCAGAACCTCATCTTGGTCAAGGGCGCTGTCCCGGGTGCCAAGAATGGTCTCGTCGCCATCCGTATGGCCTAAGGGCCCAGCCCATTTAGCCCAGCGTCATACCAAGGAGAACACTTAAATGGCAAAGTTTGAAGTAAAGAACAGCGAGGGCAAGAAGGTCGCCGAGGCCGAGCTCGCCGCTGAGGTGTACGGCATCGAGCCGAACATCCACGTTATGCACCACATCGTCAAGTGCCAGATGGCCTCTTGGCGTCAGGGCACCCAGTCCGCTAAGGGCCGCTCTGAGGTTTCCGGTGGCGGCAAGAAGCCTTGGCGTCAGAAGGGCACCGGCCGTGCCCGCCAGGGTTCCATCCGTGCTGCCCAGTGGCGTCACGGTGGCGTTGTCTTCGCCCCCAAGCCCCGTTCCTACGCTAAGCGTATGAACAACAAGGAGGTCAAGCTGGCTATGCGCTCCGCGCTGTCCGCCAAGCTGGCCGATGGCGAGCTCGTGCTCGTCGACGACTACGGCTTCGAGAAGCCTTCCACCAAGGCTGCCGTTGCCATGCTCAAGGCTCTTGGCCTTGAGGGCAAGCGTCTGACCATCATCGTTCGCGATGAGGACGTCAACGCCTACCTGTCGTTCCGCAATATTCCCAAGACGTTCATCATCACCGCTGACGAGGCCAACACCTACGATCTCGTCAACAACAACGCTGTGCTGATGCCCGCCGACATCGCCGCTCACTTCGGGGAGGTGCTTGCATAAATGACCGCCCACGAGATCATCATCCGTCCGATCGTGTCCGAGCGTTCCTTCTCCGGCATGGAGCAGAACAAGTACACGTTCGAGGTCGCCAAGGATGCTAACAAGTATCAGATCAAGGACGCTGTCGAGGAGATCTTCGGCGTCAAGGTCGTTCGCGTGAACACCTTGACGGTCAAGCCCAAGACCAAGCGCGTGCGCTATGTCGCCGGCAAGACCCGTTCTTGGAAGAAGGCCATCGTCACGCTGGCCGAGGGCGACACCATCGAGGTCTTTGGCAACCAGGCCTAAGACTCGCTGCTGTTGAGTGAGCTCATGCCTCCCAAATAGGGGAGGCGAGAGCTCAAGGTTTTGGGCGTATAAAATGGACACGCCCGGAACCGTGTATACGTCCGGTGTCATCGCACCCGAGGCAGAACCTCGAATCCCTGTCTGCGATGGCTAACGGATTCCTATTGAAAGGGATTGTAATGGCTGTAAAGCACCTTAAGCCGACCTCCGCTGGTAGGCGTTGGCAGACGATCTCCGACTTCTCCGAGATCACCTGCACCAAGCCCGAGAAGTCCCTTCTCGAGCCCCTGCCCAAGAAGGCCGGTCGTAACAACAACGGCCGCATCACCACCCGCCACCAGGGCGGCGGCGTGAAGCGTCGTTACCGCGTGATCGACTTCAAGCGCAACAAGGACGGCGTGCCCGCCAAGGTTGCCACGATCGAGTACGATCCGAACCGTTCCGCTCGCATCGCTCTGCTGCACTACGCTGACGGTGAGAAGCGCTACATCCTGGCCCCCAAGGGCCTCGAGGTCGGTCAGACCATCATGTCCGGTTCTGACGCCGACATCAAGCCGGGCAACGCTCTGCCCCTCGCCGACATCCCCGTCGGTACGCTCATCCACGCCGTCGAGTTCCAGCCGGGCAAGGGCGCTGCTATCGCCCGTTCCGCCGGTAACTCCTGCCAGCTGATGGGTAAGGAGGGCAAGTACGCCATCGTCCGTATGCCTTCCTCCGAGATGCGCCGCATCCTCGTTACCTGCCGCGCCACCGTCGGTGAGGTCGGCAACGCCGATCACGCCAACATCGTCATCGGCAAGGCCGGCCGTAAGCGTCACATGAACGTGCGCCCGACCGTCCGCGGTACCGTCATGAACCCTGTCGACCACCCGCACGGCGGTGGCGAGGGCAAGAACCACACCTCTGGTCGTCCCTCTGTTACCCCCTGGGGTAAGCCGACGAAGGGCCTTCGTACGCGCAAGAAGAAGAAGGTCTCGAACCAGCACATCATTCGTCGCCGTAAGAAGTAATTTCGGATACCGAGTTTTAGGAGAAAGCACTTATGAGCAGAAGTCTCAAAAAGGGCCCGTTCGTGGAGACTCGCCTTCTCTCGCGTATCACCGCGATGAACGAGGCTGGCAAGAAGGACGTCGTGAAGACCTGGTCCCGCGCGTCCACCATCTTCCCCGAGATGGTTGGTCACACCATCGCCGTCCACGACGGCCGCAAGCATGTGCCCGTGTATGTTACCGAGTCCATGGTTGGTCACAAGCTCGGCGAGTTCGCGCCGACTCGTACGTTCCGTGGCCACAAGGCCAAATAGGGGGTTAACCGTAAATGGCAACTAAGTCTATTGAAACTGAGGCCACCGAGGTTCGCGCCGTCGCTAAGTACGTGCGTGTTTCCCCCAGCAAGGCCCGCCTGGTGGTCGATCTGATCCGCCGCAAGCCTGTCGCTCAGGCCTTCGACATCCTCCACTTCTGCGACCGCGCCGTCGCCGTGGATGTCGAGAAGGTTCTCCGTTCCGCCGTTGCGAACGCCGAGAACAACAACGGTCTGCGTGCCGACAACCTGGTTGTCGCCGCTGCCTATGTTGACGAGGGTCCGACGCTTAAGCGCATCCGTCCCCGCGCCAAGGGTTCCGCTTCTCGCATTCTGAAGCGTACTTCCCACATCACCGTCGTCGTTGCTCCTCGAAAGGAGGCGTAAAGCTGTATGGGTCAGAAAGTCTACCCCACCGGCTTCCGTCTTGGCATCACCGAGAACTGGCGCTCCCGCTGGTTCGCAGAGAAGGATTACGCTAAGACCCTCGGTAACGATCTCGAGATCCGCAAGTACCTCGAGAAGCGTCTTTCCCGCGCAGCTGTCTCCCGCGTCGAGATCGAGCGCGCTGGCGGCAAGGTGAAGGTCATCATCCTCACCGCTCGCCCCGGCGTTGTCATCGGTAAGAAGGGTGCCGAGATCGATACCCTCCGCACTGAGCTCGAGAAGGTCGCTGGCGTCTCCAAGGGCCAGCTCTCCGTCGACGTTGTCGAGATTAAGCGCCCCGAGCTCGACGCCAACCTCGTTGCTCAGTCTATCGCCGAGCAGCTCGAGGGCCGCGTTGCCTTCCGTCGCGCTATGCGCAAGGCTGTCCAGTCTGCCCGCAAGGCCGGCGCTAAGGGCATCCGTATCCAGTGCTCCGGTCGTCTCGGCGGCGCCGAGATGGGTCGTCGTGAGTGGTACCGCGAGGGTCGCGTGCCTCTGCACACCCTCCGTGCCAAGATCGACTACGGCACGGCTGTCGCCAGCACCACCATGGGCGCTTGCGGCGTGAAGGTCTGGATCTACCTGGGCGAGAAGCTCCCGGGCCAGCCTGTTCCCAACCCTGCACTCGAGGGCTCTTCCCGTCCTCGTCGTCGTAACTCCGAGAGGAGGGGTCAGTAGTGCTTGCCCCTAAGCGTATTCTTCACCGCAAGGTGCAGCGTGGCTCCATGAAGGGCCAGGCCAAGGGTAATACCGAGCTGCATTTCGGCGAGTTTGGTATCCAGGCTCTCGAGGCCCATTGGATCACCAACCGTCAGATCGAGGCCGCTCGTATTGCCATGACCCGCTACATGAAGCGTGGCGGTCGTGTCTACATCACGATCTTCCCCGATAAGCCCATCACCAAGAAGCCTGCCGAGACTCGCATGGGTTCTGGTAAGGGTAATCCCGAGGAGTGGGTGGCCGTCGTCAAGCCCGGCCGCATCATGTTCGAGGTCAAGGGCGTGCCCGAGGAGGTCGCTCGCGAGGCTCTGCGTCTTGCACAGCACAAGCTTCCCATCAAGACCAAGATTGTTGCTGCCAAGAACGCTGAGCAGCGCATCGAGAAGGAGATGGCTGAGGAGGCCGCTCTCGAGGCCAAGTGGGCTGCTGAGGACGCCGCCGCCGCCAAGGAGGAGAACTAATGAAGCCCGCAGAGATTCGTGAGCTCTCGGACGCTCAGCTCGTTGAGAAGCTGAAGGAAATGCGTGCCGAGCTCTTTAACCTTCGTTTCCAGATGGCCACCAGCCAGCTGGACAACACCGCTCGCGTCAACACCGTGAAGAAGGACATCGCTCGCGTCCTTACGGAGCAGCGCGCCCGCGAGATTGCAGCGGAGAAGTCCGCTGTCGCCGAGTAGGACCTAAGGAGAGAACATGACTGATTCGCGTAACTCGCGTAAGGTCCGTACGGGTGTCGTTACCTCCGTCTCCGGTGCCAAGACCATTGTTGTCACCATCACCGAGCGCAAGCGTCACCCCAAGTACGGCAAGATGATGACCAGCTCCAAGAAGCTGCACGCTCACGACGAGGAGTGCACGGCTGGCGTGGGCGATACCGTCCGCGTTATGGAGACCCGTCCTATGTCCAAGATGAAGCGTTGGCGCCTCATCGAGGTCGTCGAGCGCGCTAAATAAGCAGTCGCTCTTACGACTTGTACGTTTCCGAAGATGTGCGTATGCCTGGCTTGCATACCACGGGCCGTATAAAGGCTGCGCACCTCTCTTCGGTTCTTAGTTCGGAGGAACATCTACCATGATTCAGATGCAAACCATGCTGAACGTCGCCGACAACTCCGGCGCTCGCAAGATTCGCTGCATCAAGGTGCTTGGCGGTTCCAAGCGTCGTTATGCAGGCATCGGCGATGTGTTCATCGGTGCTGTCCAGGAGGCTACCCCTGGCGCCAACGTCAAGAAGAAGGACGTTGTCCGTTGCGTCGTCGTTCGCACCGTTAAGGAGATCCGCCGCAAGGATGGCTCCTACATTCGCTTTGATGAGAACGCTTGCGTTGTCATCAACAACGATGGTTCGCCCGTCGGCACCCGTATCTTCGGGCCCGTCGCTCGCGAGCTTCGTGACAAGAAGTACATGAAGATCGTCTCGCTCGCTCCCGAGACCCTGTAGTTAGGGGAGATATATGTATATCAAGAAGGGCGATAAGGTCCAGGTTCTCTCTGGTAAGGATCGCGGCAAGCAGGGCGTTATCCTGCGTGCTCTCCCTGCCGAGAACAAGGTCGTTGTCGAGGGCGTTTCGGTCGTCAAGAAGGCCGTCAAGCCCAACGCTGCCAACCAGCAGGGCGGCATCGTTTCGCAGGAGGCTCCCATCGATGCCTCCAACGTCAATCTCGTCTGCCCCGAGTGCGGTAAGGTTACCCGCGTCGGTCACGAGAAGGACGGCAAGAACAAGCTGCGCGTCTGCAAGAAGTGCGGCCACAAGTTCTAAGCTGCCCGCAACATCAAGTTGCTAGCAAAGGCCCGGATGCCACGGCACCCGGGCCTTTTTCTATCCCCACTCGATGGATTCGGTTCTGCCGTCCCGTCATTCCGGTTGCCCCACTTTTCGGTGCCGTCTCGAATCGAGTGCCGCCAGGTGACACCCTGTCGCGTTTCGTCGGCTTCGGGGACAAAAGTCGGGACAACTCCAAAAACTATTTTCGAATTCAGGGCTTTGAGTTTTTGTTTTTGTCCCAAAGGGCGCGGCGGGATGCCTTTGGAGGCTCGATAGCGCCGAAAACGCCCGTTTTGAAACTTAAATGCCTTTTCGCGTGCAAGCCGCCAGCTGCAATAGGAAGTGAATCAACGCAGGCGGCTTTCAAGCAGTTTGCAAAACTGCAGGTCGCAGGTCTTCATTGCCAGTAGGAGAAATGAGTAGTCTCAGGTGGCTTGCCCATGAGTTGACGAACGGGATTTGAGATTACGCTGACGTCCGGAAACGCTTCGAGCACGGCGTTACGTTTTTGGGGTTTGGGCGTAGCCCCTGCACCCGCGAGCGCGGGCCTTAAGCCCGCCGAGAGGGTGACGCGTCGAAAACGAAAGGGAAAGAGAGAAGGGGCCGTCCCTATTATTCAGGTTGCGACCGAAGAAGACAAGGAGATCCCCTGAGCCTGAATGATGCCCCACAGACCGCGTCCGACCGAGCTCAAGCCGAGCTTTTCCTGACGTCCGCCTTCGCGGAGATGATGGCTGGATTGGCTATGGATTGGCAACACTTATTTGGACGATTCCGGGAGGGACGGCCCCGCCTCCCTGAACTCGACCGGCGACATGTAGCCCAGCGTCGAGTGGATCCTGAAGTTGTTGTACCAGTGCACGTAATCCAAGAGCTTGGCTCGGAGCTCGCGCGTCCCTCCTCAGTCCTTCGGAGTGGCCGACGATCTCCCCGTTGCAGAGGTCGATGAGCAGGCAGACGTAGTTCCATGACGCCCCGACGTGCACGCAGGCCAAGTCGCTGCTTATATGGGTGCACGGCGCCCTGCCGCCGAAGCCGCGCGCGACGACGTTGGACACGTCGGCCTCGTTGACCGTCCCGGGGTGCACCTTGAACCTCTTCCTGCCGTATGCGCCGGCCAGGCCGTTCTCCCTCATGATGCGGCAGACGCGGCGCCGGCTGACGGTAACGACCGACCTCCCGGGCGACGCCTTGATCTTGCGCGATCCGTTCCGGCCCTTGCTGGCGGCGTGCGCCGCCGCGGCCGCCGTCGCCCCCGACATTAAGGTCCTCAAGGGCCGCGTCGTCTCCGGCGACCAGTTCGTCTCGCCCGCGGAACGGAAGGAGCGAATCCTCGCGACCTTCGGGGACCTGTGCTGCGAGATGGAGGGCTGCACCATCGCGCAGGCCGCTTATCTCAACGGCGTGCCCCTCGTCGTCGTGCGCGCCATCAGCGACAAGCCCTGCGCCGAGGGCCGGGTCGTCGACTACAACACCTTCGAGAAGAAGGCCGCCTGCGACTGCGCTCGCATCGCCGCGCGCATGGTTAAGCTTTAGGCCCTGCGCGCCGGGGCCCTTCTTTATGTTGGGACCCCGGCGCGCCGGGCCCTTTCCAAAGCGAAGTGTCGAGCCGAAGTGTTGAGCGTCGGCCCTGAATGTTCAATGGCCGTTGTTTTCTGCCCCTCAAGTGGTGGACTTTTCCTCGGAGCTGTTGATTCCCCCACGCGCCCCCTTCCGTTCTCTGTTCTCCCCTTATACTCCTTGTACGAGGAGGTAAGAAGTCATGGACAAGACCACACAGGACAGCTTGGCAAAGAAACCCGTCGACATGAGGGACAGGATTCTCGAGCATCTCGAGGCCCTCACCTCTGCCGTCTCGCTCGACGACCTTGCCCGTCTGTCCACCTCCGACATCGCCGAGACGCTCATCATCTCCAGGAGCCTGGCGAGCCAGTACCTCAACGACCTTGTTCGCGCCGGTCTTGTGGTTAAGGTGGCGGGCAGGCCTGTCCGTTATTTTCATCGCCGCGCGTTCCAGAAGCGTTTTCAGGTAAAGCTCTCTGCAAGCGAGTACGCCTCGCTCGCCGACCTCATCCAGGCGACGGGAATCGCCGATCACCGCGACTTCGCGCGTGCCGTGGGCTTCGACATGAGCCTCAGCTCCGTTGTCGAGCAGTGCAAGGCTGCGGTTCAGTACCCTCCGTTTGGCCTGCCCATCCTCTTGAGCGGCGGCGTGGGTGTCGGTAAGTCTTTCCTTTCTCGCCTTGTGTACGAGTACGGCAAGAACCAGGGCTTGCTGTCCCGCGACTCCTCCTATGTGCGCATCGACTGCGCCGGGGTCCCGGACGCCGCCTCGTTCAACGGGCTTCTTGACGAGTCGATCGCGAAAGCGCGCGGGGGTGTGGTCTTTGTCAACGGCATCGAGGCACTCTCTCCCTCTGCGATGGAGCACTGCCTTGCGACGGCCCTCGGGCTCGATGCCTCCCAGGATGCGCCGCGCGCTCGCCTCGTTCTTTCGACGACGCTTTCCGCCGATGACCTGAAGGTTTCCTCGGCCTACAGCAAAATGCCCATCTGTGCCCGCGTCCCCTCACTCAAGGAGCGGACCCCCGAGGAGCGCGAGGATCTCATCTTGAGCTTCCTGCGCAGCGAGGGGTGCCGAATCGGTTCTGATGTGAAGATCAGCCGCGGCGCATACCGTTGCCTCGTGAACGCGGACTTTTCCGATAACATCGCCGGCTTGCGCGCCTGCGTGACGAACTGCTGTGCCAAAGCGTTCCTCAATCGCGAGGGCGACTACGTCGTCGTTCGCCCGTATCTTCTTCCCAGCGGGCTCCTCTCCTCCGCGCAGATCGATCAACAGCCCGACGATGGCGTTCTGATTGACGCGTCTCTGGATGCCGCCGAGAGCACAGGGCCGGTCGAGCAGGCGCTCGATGCCCTGTGCTCCCTCGATGAGCGATTCTGCGCCGGGGAGCTCTCTGTCTCCGAGCTTGTCTCGCAAGCTGTCTCCGCTGTGCGCGGCGTTGAGGATCACTTGATCTTCGACCACGGCGTCGCCTCCTCGAGGTCGCGCGCCTTCGAGCGCGTCGTGGGCGCGGTCCTTGCCGACGCAGGCTCTTCTTATGGCATCGAGCTTTCGAGGAAGGTCGCTTTTCTACTGGCCCAGGAGATTTGCCTGCAGTTGTGGCCGGGTATCGGCCTGGCTAAGCGAAAGTCTGCCTGTGCGGAGCAAATCTCCCATCTCCTCGGTGCCGTGACCTCCGAATTGCCGTTTGCCTCGAGTGTCTCCGATCAGGTCGCCGCAGACGTGGAAGGGGCGCTGGGAATCTCGCTCGATCACTTCACGAAGACGCTTCTGACGCTGTGCGTCGCATCGGAGTCTCGCGATGCGAAGGCCCTTCGGACGCTCTGCGTCATCTTGTCCCACGGCTACTCAACGGCGACGAGCATCGCCGACGCGGCGAACCGTATGCTCGGCATGCATGTGTACGAGGCTGTCGACATGCCCTACGACCAGCAGCTGAAGGACATCGTCGGTCCGCTCCAGCGCCTCGTCGACCGCCATTCCTACTGTACCGGGGTCGTGTTCCTCGTCGACATGGGCTCCTTGGAGGAGGCCTATAAGGCCCTCGAGAACGTTACCGACTCCACTATCGGCGTGGTGAACAACGTCTCTACCGGTCTTGCGCTCGAGATCGGGGTCGGGCTGCTCGGCGGCAAGTCCATCGCCGAGGTTCTTGGCGATGCGACCGCCGCGTGCGTGACGCACTGCAAGGTGATCGAGCGCGTCAACCGTGAGGACGCCATCGTCTTCTGCTCCGAGTCCGGGGTCGACGCCGCGGAGAGGATACGCCAGCTCGTCTCGCAGAGCCTCCCGCGCACCATAGGCGCGCGCCTGCTCACGAGGCCCTTCAAGCAGCTCGTCGCGAACGGGTCGAACGACGCCGTTTTCTCCGAGCACCGCGTCTGCGCCGTCATCGGCACGGGAGACCCCGGGGTCGCCTCCGTCCCCTTCGTCGCCCTCGAGGACATCATGTCGACGGCGTCCGCCTCTAAGGTTGATGCCGTGTTCGGCAGGTGGCTTGACGCTTCCGAGCTCTCTTCTTTCCACGAGAAGCTGCTCTCGAACATGACGCTGCAGAACGTCATCCGCTCCATCACCATCCTCGACCCGGAGCGGCTATTCCATGAGATCGAGAGCGCCGTGCACGAGCTTCAGCGCAGGACAGGCGAGAAGATCGGCAGCAACGCCATCATTGGGCTCTACGTTCACCTCTGCTGTCTCGTCGAGCGCCTTGTTACCAGAAACCCCATTGAGACCTACGTTGGCCAGGACCGCTTCGAGGAGGAACGCGCCGATTTCATCGAGTCCTTCAGGCAGAGCTTCTCGAGCATCTCGACGCGCTATCGCGTAGAGGTTCCCGTAAGCGAGATCGCATATGTCTTCGACTACATAAGCGTGAGCGCCGCCCCGGCGCGAGAAGAGCGCCTCGGCTCCTCGGACCTCCTGCTCGACGAGTGACCTTCCCCGCGCCGCCGCAAGCTGACCGCGCGTCCTCAATAATCCGATAACCCCTTGCCCGGCGCGAATCCGGATAGCGCCGAGGCAGTACCGAACGCAAAACTTCATTTGATAGGAGCAAACATGAGTGTTGTTATGGCACGAATCGACAATCGCCTGCTTCACGGCATCATCGTGACGCAGTGGGCCCCGGTGTCGGGCGCGACCCGAGTCATGGTCATCGACGACAAGGTCGCCGGCGACGAGGTCCTGAAGTCCACCATGAGGATGGCGCGCCCCGCGGGCATGGCCGTTTCGATCATCTCCGAGCAGACCGCGCTCAAGAACTTCGCCGCGGGCAAGTACGACCGCGAGAAGGTCTTCGTCATCGCCAAGGAGCCCGAGACGATGCTTCGCCTGGTCGAGTCGGGCGTCGAGCTCCCGTCGCTGGTCGTCGGCGGCTCGCTCGTCAAGGAGGACGGCATCCAGCTCACCCAGCGCGCCTACGCCTCCGCCGAGAACGTCCAGAGCTACAAGGCGCTCATCGCCCGTGGCGTCAAGGTGACGGCCCAGTTCGTGCCCGCCGACAAGCCCGTCTCCGTCGCAGACCTCATCTAAGGGGGAAATATGGTCAACTTCACTATCCTGCAGGTCGTCCTTTTGACCCTGCTGGCCTTCATCAAGCACGTGGACTACTACGGCATCCCGATGATCTTCGTCAATTACGCCGTTTTCTGGGGCCTCATCACCGGAGTCGTCATGGGCGACTGGAAGACCGGCCTTGTCATCGGCGGCACCATTCAGCTCATGCAGCTCGGCGTCGCGGGCTTCGGCGGCTCCTCCATTCCCGACTACGGCACGATGGCCATCATCGCCACCGCCTACGGCGTGACCCTGGGCTCCGACACGGGCCTCGCCATCGGCCTGCCGGTCGGCATGCTCGGCATCCAGCTCGACGTCGTCGCCAAGATTCTCAACGGCTTTGTCGTCGAGAAGTCCCAGAAGTTCTGCAACGAGGGTAAGTTCAATCAGATGAACGCCATCCTGTGGGTCTGCCCCGCGCTCTTCGGCCTGTGCGCCGCCCTGCCCGTCTTTGTCTCCGTGACGCTCGGCCAGCCCGCCGTCAACTGGCTCCTCGAGGTCATGCCCCAGTGGTTCCTCTCCGGCCTCACCCTCGCCGGCAAGATGCTCCCGGCCGTCGGTATCGCCATGCTGCTCCGCTACATGCCAACCGCCAAGTACTTCCAGTACCTGCTCGCCGGCTTCTTCCTCTCGGCCTTCCTGAACGTGCCCATCATCGGCGCCGCCATCGTCGGCGTTGCCCTCGCGATTGCGTTCTACCAGCGTGCCGAGAGGGACACCGAGCTCGCCGCCCACGCTTCCGCAGACGCCTTCATCGGAGAGGATGAGTAACCATGGAAAACGAGAACATCACCGCCGTCGCCGAGGGCAAGCCCTCCGGCTACAAGGTCACCAAGAAGGACCTGCGCAACGCGAACTGGCGCTGGCTCATGAGCGTGTGCACCTTCAACTACCAGACCCAGCAGGGCGCCTCAGTCGCCTACGCCCTCTCGCCGGTCCTGAGGAAGATCTACACGAACGACGAGGACTATAAGCAAGCGCTCAACAACCACTTCCGCTACTACAACACCCAGCCTTGGCTCGCCGCCATCATCCTTGGCGCCTGCGTGGCCATGGAGGAGCGCGACGGCCTAGCGGCGGCGGACGCCGTCCAAGACCTGAAGATCGGCACCATGGGACCGCTCGCCGGCGTCGGCGACTCCCTGCTCATGACCATGATCCCGACCATCATGGGCTCCATCGCCGCCTACATGGCCATCGAGGGCAACCCCGTGGGAGCCGGCATCTGGTTCGCGCTCATCCTGGCCATCTTCTGGGTCCGCATGCACGCCCTCGAGTTCGGCTACAAGCAGGGCGTGAAGCTCGTCACCGACTTCAGCGAGAAGCTTCCCAACCTCACTGCCGCCGCCTCCGTGCTCGGCCTCACCGTGGTCGGCTGCCTCATCGCCTCGGTCATTGGCGTCACCTGCCCGATTAGCTTCAGCTTCGGCGACGTCGCGATGGAGATTCAGCCGCTGCTCGACAAGATCCTGCCTGCCATGATCCCCGCCGCCATCACGGGAAGCGCGTATTACCTTCTTACCAAGAAGAACGCGAGCATGACGGCCCTCATCCTCGTGGTGATCGTCCTCGCGATGGTCGCCTCCGCCGCCGGCATCCTCGCCTAGCTTCGACCCAAGAGATTGGTGAATCAATGAGAAAGATAGTTGTGGCGAGCCATTCCCTTCTCGCCCAGGGCTTC
Source organism: Collinsella sp. AF16-8 (assembly GCF_003462695.1). Classification (NCBI taxonomy): domain Bacteria; kingdom Bacillati; phylum Actinomycetota; class Coriobacteriia; order Coriobacteriales; family Coriobacteriaceae; genus Collinsella; species Collinsella sp. AF16-8. Next base: position 304,510 of record NZ_QRXX01000001.1, on the reverse strand, counting down.
AAGGACACCCTCGAGTTCCTTACGGGTAAGGGCGACGCCGTCAACGCCGTGTGCGCCTACGTGAACGACAACGGCGAGGGGCTCGACGCGGCGGTCGAGGCGGCTCTTTCGGGCACTGACGAGGTCGTCGTCCTCACCGACGCGTACGGCGGCAGCGTGAACCAGCGCTTTTCCCGCTTCGCCTCCGACCGGATCCACGTGATCGCGGGTGTCAACCTCCCGCTCGCCATGACGGTCGCGCTCGCGCGCCCCGACGAGAAACTCGACTTCGACGCCCTCGTCAACGAGGCGCGCCAGCAGATCATCTACGTGAACGGTGCCAGTTCCGCCGAGTGCGACGACGACGAATAGAGGAGGTCGACGATGAGAGAGTTCCTTAAGGACGTGTGGATGCACGGCGGTGAGGAAAGCCGCGCCATCACCCCCGAGAACATCACGGGCGAGAAGGGCCGCGCCGCCATGTCGGCCAGCCACCTCGGCGTCGGCCGCAAGGGCTCGTGCTGCGTGCCCCTTGAGTCCGGCGAGACCATCACGCTCGCGGACATCGAGGGCCCCGGCATCATCCGCCACATCTGGATGACCGTCCCCGACAAGACCGCCGCCGGCAGCTTCGTCATGCGCGACCTCGTGCTGCGCTTCTACTGGGATGACGAGGAGACCCCCTCGGTCGAGTGCCCTGTCGGCGACTTCTTCTGCAACGGCTTCGGTGAGCGCGCCATCGTCAACTCGATGCCCATCTGCGTGAACCCGACGGGCGGCATGAACTGCTACTTCGAGATGCCCTTCAGGAAGCACGCCAAGGTCACGCTTACGAGCGAGCACCCCGGGTTCATTAAGTACATCTTCTACACGTTCAACTACGCGCTCACCGACGTGCCGGACGACGCCATGTACTTCCACGCCCGCTTTAACCGCGAGCGCAGCACCCGCAGGGGCGTCGACTACACCGTGCTCGACGGCGTGCGCGGCAAGGGCTACTACGTCGGCACCTACATGGCCCTGTGCGCCCTGGAGCGCTATTGGTGGGGCGAGGGCGAGATGAAGTTCTTCCTCGACGGCGACGAGGAGTTCCCCACGGTCACCTCAACGGGAGCCGAGGACTACTTCGGCGGTGCCTGGGCCTTCCTCGACAGGCCGCCCCACGCGCTGCCCGAGGCGCAGTGCTTCAACACGCTGTTCGCCGGCTACCCGTACCGCTCGACGCGCGACGCCACGCGCGACCGCTTCAGCGCGGGCAAGCCGAACCCGAACCCGATGCTCGCGACCAACGACGACGCGCTGCCCAGGCACGGCCTCTACAGGTGGCACCTTCCCGACCCGATCTCGTTCAAGGAGGACCTGCGCGTGACGTTTCAGGACCTCGGCAACGACGACATCAAGCTCTACGAGCGCGAGGACGACATCTCCACCGTCGCCTACTGGTACCAAAGCGAGCCGCACGCCGTGCTCGCCCCGTTTGCCGCAAGGCAGGACCGCGTGCCCAGGTAGGGTCGCCTCGAAACAAGCCAACGTTATGGGCGCCCGCGGTTGACCATGACTGCGGGCGTCCCTTTGCAAGGAGGATCACATGAGCGAAAAGCAAATGAGGCTCGGCGCCCTCGAGGCCGGCGGGACCAAGATGGTCTGTTCCGTGGTGTCCGGCGACGGCGAGGTCCTCGACCGTATAGAGACCCCGACGCTTACGCCCGCCGAGACCGTCCCGCAGATGATCGAGTGGTTCACTGCCCGCGATGTGGACGCGTTGGGCATCGGCGCCTTCGGCCCGACCTGCGTCGACCCCGACGACGAGCGCTACGGCTCCATCCTCCAGACGCCCAAGCTTGCGTGGCGAGGCTATGGTCTTCGCGCCGCGTTCGCCGACGCTCTCGGGATTCCGGTGGCCTACGACACGGACGTGAACGTTGCCTGCCTCGGCGAAGTGGTCTTCGGCTGCTGCAAGGGGCTCGAGGACGCCGTCTACGTGACCATCGGCACCGGCGTGGGCGCGGGCGTCATGTGCGCGGGCAGGCTCCTTCACGGCATGCTGCACCCCGAGGCCGGCCACATGCTGGTAAGGACCCGTCCCACCGAGGAGGGACGCTGCGTCTGCCCGAGTCACGCGAGCTGTCTCGAGGGCCTCGCCTCCGGCCCCGCCATCACCGCGCGCTGGGGAAAGCCCGCGGCCGAGCTCGCGGACAACGATGAGGTGTGGGCGCTCGAAGGGGATTATCTGGGGCAGATGTGCGCGAACCTCGTGCTCATGTACTCGCCTCGCCGCATCGTCCTCGGCGGCGGCGTGATGCACCAGGAGCAGCTCTACGGCATCGTCCGCAAGAAGACCCTCGAATATCTGGGTGGCTACATCCAGACCGCCGAGCTTAAGGACATGGAGAGCTACATCTGCGCCCCGGGCTGCGGCGGCGACCAAGGAATCCTCGGCGCGGCCGAGCTGGCAAGAAGGGCGCTCGCGTAACTTGCGCTCTCTCCGCCATACAACGCGTTAAGAAAAGACGAGCGCTTCTTGCCAATTGAGCGGCAAGAAGTGCTCGTCTTTTGCATTTGTTTTTGGGGCAGGACGCCCCGCCTCCGCTAGAGTCCCTGGACCGCCACACCCACGAGGTTTGGACCGGTGTGGACAAGAAGCGCGGGGCTGATGTCGGAGCGGACGACCTCCACCGCGTTGGCCACGCGCTCGCACAGGGCCTGCTCCATGCGGTCGTAGAGGTCGGCGTGGGCCGAGGTGCAGCTCACGGCAAAGCGCACCTTGGGGTGCTTCTCGACGATGGCGGCGATGAGCTTGACCTCGGTGCGATGCGGTACTTGCACAGCCATTTCGTGTGCGCAAGGCTGTTGGCTTTCTGGGCCACAGCAATCACCTTCCCCTTAGTATGATGGCCTGAACAATCCTCATGCTAGGGGGAAGGTTTTTGTCGCGTAGCGGAAATTGGCCTCCACCCGCTGAGCGGGTGGCTTTCTATGCCGCGCGTGCCGCACGGCACGAACTAAAGTCCATGAATAAAACGAGGAAGGCCACGTCCGGCCTCCCTCGCAAAGAGTCTCTGATTGCTCCCACTCATTGGGGACAGACTTACATGAGTGATTGCACTCATTGGGGACAGACTTAAATGAGTGTTCTTGAAATGCCGGCGCCTGGGGACGTTCTTTTTCTGTCTGCAGTTTGGAACGTTCCTTTTAATATGAGCAGGACATTGTCAAGAGGCAAAATCGGGCCTGGCCCCAACGATATGGGGTCAGGCCCTCTCCCTATATCAACCCGTCCGCGGCGACCTCGGCGTGTCTTACCGACGCTCGTCTTTGCAGTTTAATATCCGCCCGTGGCGATCTCTCGCTGGGCAATCCGTTGCTACGGCTGAGGCTTCTACGTCGAACCGACAGTCTGTGCACGCGTGTGGCGCCCTGGGCGCTCGCAGAAAAGGGACCTGAGGTTCGCCTCAACGGCTTCGGATCGAACCGCTTCCGGGATGACTGGCTTATGTGCGGGGGACCGCCCCCTACGCCTCCTCGGCCATGAGGCCGACCGCCCACACCCAGCAGGCGAGCTCGCGCGCCGTGGCGACGTTCGCCTTGTTGCCGTGGACCCCGCGCGCGAGCAGCGCCTCCCGCCTCTCGACCAGCCTCCGCACGCCCTTGGCGGCATGCCTCCGGGCGCCCCGGTCCGGGGCCTGGCCCTTGGCGAGGTCCTTCGGCCGCCCCGAGCACGTCAGGTAGTGCCACGCGGCCTCGACCAGCGTCTTCCTCAGGTGCTTGTTGCCGGCCTTGGTGATCGCGCCCCTGCGGTCGCTCTCCCCGCTGGAGTGCTCGGAGGGCGTCAGGCCGACCCACGCGGCGAACGAGCGGGCGTTCCTGAACCTGGAGAACTCGCCGGCCTCGAACACGAGGTCGGCGGCGGAAGCGGTGTCGACGCCCTTGAGGCAGCGCAGGGAGTCGACCCTCCTCCTCCACCTGGGCTTGCGGGCCTCGGCCTCGACGAGCCCCTCGAGCCTCGCCTTCTCCTCCGCCGCCCGCCTGACCGCGTCGACGTAGTAGGCGAGCACCTCCTCGTCGGCCCCCTCCGCGAACCTAATCGACTCGATCCAGGACCAGTGCGCCCGGGTCCAGTTGCCCTTCCTGCGGCCGGTGGGCGTCCTCTCGTCGAAGACGAGCCCGTGCCTTAGCAGGAACTTGGAGAGCCGCTGCTTCGAGCGCGAGAGGTCGTCCCTCGCGTCCTCGAGCGCCCTGGTCAGGTCGCGGGCGGCCTCGCACTCGTCGTCGGGGACACCACACCTCGACCACGTTGCCGACCGACAGCATGCGGGCGAGGAACTCGGCGTCGTTGCGGTCGTTCTTCCTGCGCCTGTCCGCGCTGGGCTTGATCATCTTCGAGACGGCGCCGACCACGCAGTCGACCCCCAGGCCGGAGAGCCTCTTCTGCAGGTCGAAGCCCGTGACCCCGGACTCGTACACGCACCTGGCCCCGGGGTCCACGGAGCGGACCCACTCCGCGACGGCGCCGGCGTCGTAGCCGAAGGTCGCGGCGCGCACCTCCCCGGTCATGACGTCGAGGGAGACGGCCTTTATCGAGCGGGCGTGGACGTCGAGGCCGACGAAGGTGGTAGTATCGAGCATGGGAGCCCCTTCCATGAATGCGGCGTGGCCGCCGCGGCTGAATTAGACACTCACCATTGTCGGCCTAATCCGCGGTCCTTCATGCAGCAGGGGCTCTCAATGTTTTTATGTCCTGCTCATATCGTCTCTGTCGGCAGTTTGGGACGGTCCTTAGAGCTGCAGCGCGCCATGAGCGACGAGGCGAAGCGGATCATCCTGTCTTTTGAGTTCTAAGCATAAGCCCCTGTCTCTGAGCAATGACCGGTTCGCATTTGTGCGCATTTACGTGCGTGGGATTGCGTGAATATGCGTATAGATGCGCCGTTTACGGGATAAAAATGACCGTTTAGCGGTGAGATACGCAAAAACGCGCACAGAAGCGCGTGTTTGTGCGAATATAGAGCTGTCAGAAAGCAAGGCGTTCTATGACACAGGAGGCACATAATGGCAGATTCCAAGCAGGCTCCGCTCGACGCCGCGGCAGCCGCCAAAGCAGCGTTCGCTTCGGTCCAGGACAAGCCGTTCCCCGACGATATTTTTACGGCTCCCGAGCTCCATTGGGCCGTCATCGGTTGCGGCGTTATCGCCAACCAGATGGCTCAGTCCCTTGCTCTTGCCGGTCGCAAGCTTGCGGGCGTCGCCAACCGTACGCCGTCCAAGGCTCAGGCTTTTGCCGAGCAGTATGGCATCGAGAAGGTCTACGACACGGTTGAGGACCTCTACGCCGATCCTGGCATCGACGCCGTCTACATCACTACCCCGCACAACACTCATATCACCTATCTGCGCGCTGCCCTGGCAGCCGGCAAGCACGTGCTCTGCGAGAAGGCCATTACCCTCAATTCCGCTGAACTCGATGAGGCCCGTGCCATTGCCGCCGAGCACAACGTGGTCCTTATGGACGCTACCACGGTGCTCCACATGCCCTTGTATCAAGAGCTGCGTCGCCGCATGGATGCCGGCGAGTTCGGCCGCATGAACCTCGCTCAGCTCAACTTTGGTAGCTACAAGGAGTACGGCGACCTGACCAACCGTTTCTACAATCGCAACCTTGCCGGCGGTGCCATGCTCGATATTGGTGTGTATGCCCTGTCCGTCATGCGCCTGTTTATGGCGAGCCAGCCCGCCGAGGTCGTGTCTCTAGGCAACACCTGCGAGACTGGAGTCGATGTTGCGGGCGGCATCGTCTGCCGCAATGCCGAGCAGCAGCTGGGCGTCGTGAGCCTTACGCTTCACTCCAAGCAGCCCAAGCGCTCGGTCATCAGCTTTGACAAGTGCTACATCGAGGTCAACGAATATCCGCGTGCCGATCACGCGACCATCGTGTGGACTGCGGACGGCCACCGCGAGGAGGTCCACGCAGGCACCGAGGCTTACGCCCTGTGTTATGAGATGGCCGATCTTGAGAAGGCCGTTGCCGGCGACGACTCCAAGCGCGAGCTTCTGGATTATGCTTCTGATGTTATGGAGCTTATGACCAAGCTTCGCGCCGATTGGGGAGTCGTGTACCCCGAGGAGGAGTAAGCGATGCTTGCGGAAGATAGGCTCAACGCAATCGTGTCGATGGTGCAGCAGACGGGCTCGGTTACCGTACCGGAGCTTGCTGAGGCCCTGGGCGTGACGGCGTCTACCATTCGGCGCGACCTGCAGACGCTCAATCGCGCACACCGTATCGCCAAGGTGCACGGTGGGGCGACGAGCCTTGAGCGCGCGCACGTGACGCGCGACCTAACGCTTAATGAGCGCAGCGATCTCCATAACGACGACAAGGAACGTATCTGCGCCCGTGCGGCGGCGCTGGTGGAGCCCGAGAGCTTTGTGTACATCGACTCGGGCTCGACGACGCTCAGGCTCATCGAGCATCTTCCACACCTTGAAGGTGTCACCTATGTGACTGATTCCGTGCTCCATGCTCAGCATCTCGCTTTGCGCGGCATGCGTACCGTGGTGCTGGGCGGCGAGCTCAAACCCGAGACCGAGGCGCTCGTTGGCCCCGATGCCTTGGCAACCTTAGACCGTTACAACTTCAACTGCGGCTTTTGGGGCTCTAACGGCATTGCCGCCGAGCAGGGCTTCACGGCGCCCGATATCGAGGAGGCGCAAGTAAAGCGTATCTCGATGCGCCATACGGCCAAGCGCTTCGTAATCTCGGACGCCAGTAAATTTGGCATGGTGGCGCCCGTCAAGTTCGCGGACTTCCGCGATGCAACGATTATTACCGCAGGCGAGGTCCCCGCCAAGTACCGGGCAATGGACAACGTCGTCACGGTCTAACGGCAGGGACGGGCTAAGGCCAAAACCACCGCGAAGGTGCCCGTCCCCATTGTGGTGGTTAGTAATGAAAACTGAGTAGTTTTCTCAATAGAAAAGCGGCAACGTCCATTACGGGCGTTGCCGCTTTCGTTGTCTACCGGTTTAGTCTAAATCTGTAACAACTGGACCGCTTAAAGTGGGCTAGGTGTTACTGATTGAAATACTTCCGAATTGCGCCGTTCCTTTGTCTCAATCTGTAACATTTGGGATCGATTTTGCCGAGTTATTGTTACAGATTGAGATTATTCCCTTGAGGGGATTCGAATGTCTCGATCTGTAACAGATAGACCGCAAAATGGGCTTTAGCTGTTGCAGATCGAGATGTTTGGGAATCCGGCAGAGCCATCGCGGCAAAACCACCACAAAGGTGCCTGTCCCCATTGTGGTGGTTTAGGGCTCCCACGGGCAAGGGGCTTCGATGTGGATGTGCTCGCCGGTTACGGGATGCGTGAAGGACACGCTGTGGGCATGGAGCATGAGGCCGCAAGGACGCGGCGTGCCGTACAGGTCGTCGCCTACCAGGGGATGACGCTCGCTCGCCAGATGCACACGGATTTGGTGCTTGCGGCCGGTGAGCAGCTCGACATCGATATACGAGCGCGTGGGCAGGCCACGACGGCTCTTGAGGCGCTTGAGCACCTTCACGCGCGTTTGAGACGGCTTGCCGCTGGCGCCGACGCGCATCTTTCGACTGTCGTGTCGGTCGCGGGCGATGGGCTTGTCGATGAGCTTTTCGTTCCAGTCGATCTTGCCCTCGGCGAGTGCCAGGTAGTGCTTTTCGAAAGCGTGGTCGATGACCATCTGGTCAAAGGCGGGCTGCGTCTGCTTGTCGAGCGAGAACAGCACCACGCCGGTGGTGTCGCGGTCCAGGCGGTTGAGCGGCTGCATGTCGGTCGCGGCAAAGCCATCGCCCATCGCCAGCAGCAGATCGCTGGCGTAGTCGGTGAGCGTGCGCTCGCCGGTGCCGTCGCCGTGGACAATCATGCCGGCGGGCTTGTCGATGGCCATGAGCCAGGCGTCGCAGTAGAGGACTTGAGGTTCTTCGTTCACGTGTAAGCCTTTCGGTTAGCTAATTCCCACAAACATGCAGCCCGAGGTCGCCCCGCGTAGGCGGGCGGCGGGCTTGCGGCCGGCCTGCGCTGCTTCGACGGCGCGGCGGACGCGAGCGACGGCGCGGCCCACCTCATCCGTCTCGAGCAGCGTGCCGTCCACCATAAGACGGCGCACACCGGCATCGAGCAGCTGTGGTACCTGCGGCGTAAGGTCGATGGGGTAGGCATCGTACAGGCGCGAGCGGCCGTGGATGTCGGTACGGACCGGCATGACCTTGCCGTCGATATTCTTGAGCGACAGCTTGCGGGCGCGCAGGCGGCAGTTGGCGCAATCGTGGATGCAGCCATTGGCCACCTGCAGGATGCAGTGCTCGCTCGTCATAACGCGCGGGCGGCCGAAAACGGTGATGCCCAGGACCGCGGGCGCGGCGGCGCCAAGCGAGATAATCTCGTCGAGCGTGATCTCGGGCGAGAGCCAAAACGCGCCGGCTCCGCGCTCGGCAAGTGCCTCCATGCAAGGGGTGTTGTGCACGGGCAGGCAAGAGCGGACCTCCGCCGTGGCACCAACTTGGGCGGCCAGGGCAAGCTCGGATATATTGCCGATAGCGACCGTGGCGCCGGCAACAACCCACGGGTCAACGCGTACGTGGTCAACGGCGCGGCAGACCTCGTCGAGTATGGGTACGATGCCCTGCTCAAACGCATCGGCGGGGGAGAGTTCGGCCGCATCGAGTGCGTCGGTGGTCATGTAGATGCGCGTTGCACCCTCGGCGCGAGCGGCCTCGGCGGCCTCGAGCGAGGTGACGGTAGCGCAGATCTGCGGCTCATCGCGGTAGTGCTCGGGCGCGGGGCGGGAATCATTGGTGACAATCGCCGGTAGCTCGAGCGTGCGGGCGCGCTCCTCGTACGGTGCCAGAATGGCCTCTTCCAGCGCCTTACAAGCGGCGGCGCGCACCTTGTGCACGGCGGAAAAGCCCATGCCGCAACTCTCGTCGAGGGCCACGTCAAAGCTCGCGGCCTCAAAGGGAGAGGAGCCCGTGCGCCCGACGTGCTCAACCAGATCGGATGCCTCGACGGCGCGGGTTTTGGCGGCCTCGACGGTGAAGCCCGTGGCGGTGGCGGTGAGCGCGGGGTCGTCACAGCAGGTGAGTGTGACAGTAAACGGCTTGCCCAGGCGCGCCACGACGGACACATCAACAGCGCGGCGGCGCAGCACATCGCGCTTGAGCGCGGCGCCGGCGGCGTCGATGGCACGCTGGCTGCGAATCACGCGGACGCGGCAGCCCTCGGGCATGCTACGGGGCACGCGACACTCGATAACATCGCCGGCAGCGGCATCATCGGCGGCAATGGTGGTCAGGAACTGGTCAAACTTGTTATCGTGGCGAAGCTCCAGCAGGTCGCCCTTGCCCACGGGCTCAAACAGCTCAATGCGGGCGATGGCGGCGCGGCGACGGCGGTCGTCGGGCTTGAGCCCGCGCACATCGCGGTTGGCCAGGCGGCTGCCGAGCACCGTGCCCACGATCTGGCCGCGGTTGTTGGAACGCTCATAGCTCATCATCTCGTCGCCCGAGGTGCCGTCCTGATAGGCGTGCGTAAAGTCGCGGTTGAAGCAGCGCTTGAGCTGGCGCTGGCGGGCGGCTTTCTCGTCCTTAGAGGTCGAAACATCGGCCAGCATATCGTCAATCTGATGACGATACACGTCGACGATGGAGTACACGTAATCGGGCGCCTTCATGCGGCCCTCGAGCTTGAGCGACGCGGCGCCGGCGTCATACAGACGGCGAACAAGCTGCGAGGTGTTGGTGTCACGCGGGCACAGCGCGCGCTCGCGACCGGCAGGGGAGAGCGAGCGACCGTTCTCGTCGATCAGCTCGTAGGGCAAGCGGCAGGGCTGGGCGCACATGCCACGGTTGGCCGATCGTCCCGCCATGGCAAAGCTCGAAAGCAGACACAGGCCCGAGTAGCAAAAGCAGATGGCGCCATGGCTAAAGACCTCAAGGTCCACATCGGGCGCGGCATCGTGAATGGCGGCAATCTCGTCGATGGAAAGCTCGCGCGAGAGGGTCACGCGGTCGGCGCCCTGCTCGCGGCACCAAAGGGTTCCGCGGTCGTCGTGGATGTTCGCCTGGGTCGAGATATGCGTCTCGATGCTGGGCATCGTGCGCTTGACCTCAAAGAACAGGCCCCAGTCCTGGATGATGAAGGCGTCGGCGCCCAGCGTGGAGCAGCGATGGATGAGCTGCAGCGCATCGCTCATCTCGGATTCCTTGATGACGATGTTGACCGTGACGTAGACGCGCGAGCCGGCCAGATGCGCGGCGCGGCAGGCCTGCTCAAAGGCCTCGTCGGTAAAGTTGGTGGCCTTGCGGCGGGCGTTGAAGCTGCCCATGCCGCAGTAGATGGCGTCTGCCCCGGCGGCGAGTGCGGCGGCAAAGGGCTCGGGCCCTCCGGCGGGCGCCAAAAGCTCGGGTCTGCGGTTGGTGGTTCGACTGGCGGTTGCGGTCATATCCTGCCTTTCAAAATGCTCAGATAATCAAAAGTATAGTGGTGCCGTCGCGGCAGGCGATGCCCGTGCTCTAAGCGGGATAAAGTCTTCAGCAGCTTGGACTGGCTGCTTCACATGAGAACCGTTCAGCGGTCCGGGGAAACCGTTGGGCGATAAAATATTCTCGAAGGCTGATAATTATCTTGCATCGGGCAAACTCATCCCCTACTATCCCAATCAAGCGCGGTGTTCAGACCGAACTGTGCCTCCCGGTGTGAACGCCGCGCTCCCGTTCCCTTTTACTTGTAAGGAGAAAAACATGAGCAAGACCGTCGTGTCTTCCGATAACGCACCCGCAGCCATCGGCCCGTATTCCCCCGGTATCCAGACTGGCAACATGGTGTTTCTGTCCGGCCAGCTGGGCATCGATCCCGCGACCGGCAAGCTGCCCGAGGGTGTCGAGGCCCAGGCCAAGCAGTCCCTCGCCAACGTCGAGGCTCTGCTGACCGCTGCCGGCGCCACGTTTGCCGATGTCGTCAAGACCACGGTCTACCTGGCCGACATCGCCGACTTTGCCGCCGTGAACGAGATTTACGCCTCCAAGTTCGAGGCTCCGTTCCCCGCGCGCAGCGCTTTCCAGGTTGCCGCCCTTCCGGCTGGCGGTCTGGTCGAGATCGAGGTTGTCGCCGCTCTCTAAGGTGTTGGTAACAACTAAACATGACATGCAAAAAGACCCTGCAGCGCGTGTGAGCTGCAGGGTCTTTTGTCAAGCGATGCGACAAAAATGATCCGTTTCCCTTCGTCCCCAAGGGATCACGTTTAGCCTTCCTTGCGGACTTTTTGCAGGTAGCGGTACACGCTGGGCTCCGAGATGCCCAGCGCGGTGGCGGCGCAGGCCACGGCGCCCTTGAGCATGAACACCCCGTTGCCGTTGAGGTGGCGAATGACGTCCACGCGGTCGCTCTGACCAAGCGACGCTACATCCAGCCCGCGCGCGCTCAGCAACTCGGCAATGCTGCGGTCGATGAGCTCCTGGGTGGACTCCGAAAGGCTTTCGACCTCGATAGGGGCGGGCTCCGTGCGCGTCGGCGCTGCGTCGAAGCACGCCATGAGCTGCTGCGCCATGGCGTTGATGGAGCGTACGGTCGAGAGGTCGGTGTTGACGCAGAGCATACCGACGATCTCGTCATTTTCGCGGATAAAGAACGTCGCGGACTCCAACGTCTTGCCACCGGCACCGCGCCCCTCGTAGCCCGTAATAAACGGCAGGTCGCGATACTTGGGGTCGTGCATGATCTTGAGCGCCAGATCGGTGGCGGGACCGCCGACCTTGCGGCCGCTCACGATGCCGTTGCGAATATCGACGATGGCGTGGTCGGGATCCGAGAAATCGTGCAGGACGATCTCGCTGTTCTTACCGAGTATCTGCTCCAGGAAATCGACCATCGGCAAAAAGCGACGTACGGTCTCGTTCACGGGCAACTCCTTTGGGTGAAATCGGAAGGTTCATAACAATTTTTTCTCATGGTAACACGCTACTCTTCATCTCGTATATCCGCAGGTACATTGCGTGATACAGACGAACGGTAGGAATTTGGCGGTAAACGGTTGACCAAAAGAAAAGTTAGATGTTATTTTGACCAGACACTTTCTTGACCTGCGGAAATGCATTATCTCAGCTGAAGAATAGTCTGATAACAAAAAATTATTATTGAGAATGAGAATCATCTTTAATACGATATGCAACGAAGGCACAACCTCAACCCCGCACTGCGTCACAATAGAGCGTTAGATGCGAAACAACTATTTCGAGGATTGGTGGTCAAATGACCCAGGAGACGGTTACGAACGGCACTGAAGCCCTGTTCACTCGTGAAGGCATGCCTCCCGTTAAGGAAATGATCCCGTGTGCCCTTCAGCACGTACTGGCTTCGTTTGCCGGTATCATCACCCCGGCTGTCATCATGGCCGGCGTCTACGGCTTTAATAGCCAGCAGAGCACCGACATCATTCAGGTTGCGCTCATTCTTTCGGCAATCGACACGGCCCTTCAGGCCTTCGCTCCCTTCCGCCGCATCGGCGGCGGCCTGCCCATCGTCATGGGCGTCTCGTTCGCGTTCCTGCCGGCCCTGCAGGCCATGGGTGCCTCGGGCTTTAGCTTTGGTGCGCTGCTGGGCGGCGAGATTGTCGGCGGTGCCGTCGCGGTCCTCTTTGGTCTGGCCTACAGCAAGATTAAGTGGCTGTTCCCGCCCGTCGTGACTGGTACGGTCATCTTCTCCATCGGCGTTTCGCTGTATCCCACGGCCGTCAAGTACATGGCCGGCGGCATGGGCACGCCGCTGTGGGGCACCCCGCAGGCCTGGTGCGTCGCTCTTATCACCTTCGCCGTGGTCTTTGCGCTCGCCAACTTTGGCAAGGGCACGCTCAAGCTGGGCTCCGTGTTCTTTGGCATGATCGTTGGCATGATCGTCTCCATCCCCTTCGGCATGATCGACTTCTCCAGCGTCGCCACCGCTCAGGTCTTCGCCCTTCCCAAGCTCATGCCCTACGCGCTCGAGTTTGATCCCGAAGTCTGCATTACCCTCGCTGTTGTGTTCCCCATGGTTGCCATCCAGGTTATCGGCGACGTCTCCGCCGCCTGCCTGGGCTCCATCGACCGTATGCCCACCGAGCGCGAGCTCTCCGGCGCTATCGTGTCCCAGGGCCTCACCTCTATGGTCGGCGGCCTGCTGGGCGGTCTTCCCACCAGCGCCCTTGGCCAGAACGTGGGCATCATCTGCTCCAACAAGGTCGTCAACAAGTGGGTCTTTGTGATCATTGCGGCCGTCTTTGCCATCGCCGGTCTGTTCCCGCAGCTCTCTGCCGTCCTTTCCGCTATCCCGCAGCCCGTCATCGGCGGCGCGACCGTCGGCGTCTTTGGCACCATCACCATGAACGGCGTGCGCATGTTCACCCGCGAGGGCCTCACACAGCGCACTACCACCATCGTCGGTACCTCCGTCGTCTTTGGCCTGGGTATCTGGATGGCCAGCGGTTGCCTTGCCGGCGAGGGTATGCCCGCCTGGGTGTCCACCGTCATCGGCTCCAATGCCGTAACCCCCACCGCCATCATGGCCATTGTCCTTAACCTGATCCTTCCGCAGACGCCGGTCGTGGCTCAGCACATCGATGCCGCCAAGGACGCTGCCGTGGATCTGGTCTTGCCCGAGAGCAAGAAGTAACCAATTCGGTGCTATTCGTCGGCGGACGCATCGCCTCGTCCGCCGACGTCATGCGGCGTCAAGCCGCACTTCAAAGGGTTTGTCCCTTTGGTGAAGCGTTGACGGGAGAGGGCCCGTTTCCGGTGTAGGCCGGCGCTTCGCACTCCGCCATGTCAGAGGTGTCAAACCCCGCCCCTGATGTTGAAGGGAGCATTCATGCTTCTGGTCGCTAACGGTTCCGTCTTTACCCGCAATTCTCAGACCCCGTTCATTCCAAACGGTGCGGTCGCCATTGACGGAGATACGATCGTCGAAGTGGGCCCCGAGTGCGAGCTCAAGTCCAAGTACCCGGATGCCGAGTACGTCGATGCCCGGGGCAACCTCATCATGCCCGGACTCATCAACTGCCACACCCACATCTACTCGGGTCTGGCCCGCGGCCTTGCCATTAAGGGCTGCAACCCCACCAACTTCCTGGAGAATCTTGAGCAGCAGTGGTGGAAGATCGACGACAACCTGACGCTCGACGGCACCAAGGCAAGCGCCTATGCCACGATTCTTGACTCCATCCGCGATGGCGTCACCACGATCTTCGATCACCACGCGAGCTTCTGCGAGATCCCGGGAAGCCTTTTTACCATTAAGGACGCCGCTCAGGAGCTGGGCATGCGTTCGTGCCTGTGCTACGAGGTCTCCGACCGCCGCGGTCAGGAAAAATGCGACCAGGCCATTGCCGAGAACGCCGAGTTTGCCCAGTGGGCCGCCAAGGAGCGTCGCGATAACGACAACCACATGATCGCCGCCATGTTTGGCGGTCACGCCACCTTTACGCTGTCGGACGAGACCATGGATAAGATGGCCGAGGCCAACAACGGCCTGACCGGCTTCCACATCCATGTGTGCGAGGGCATGAATGACGTGTGGGACTCCCGCCTCAACCGCGGTGGCATCAGCCCCGTCGAGCGCCTGCTGCAGCACAATTTGCTGGGTCCCGACACCATGCTCGGCCACTGCATCCACGTGACGCCTGCCGAGATGGATATCGTCAAGGAGTCCGGCACCTGGCTCGTCAACAACCCCGAATCCAATATGGGCAACGCCGTGGGCTGCGCCCCCGTGCTCGAGTTCTTCCGCCGCGGCATCCCCGTGTGCATGGGCACCGACGCCTACACCCACGATATGCTCGAGAGCCTCAAGGTCTTCCTGATCATCCAGCGCCACAACGCCGCCATGCCCAACGTGGGCTGGTGCGAGGCCATGACGATGCTGTTCGAGAACAACGCCAAGATGGCGAGCAAGTACTTCGATCGCAAGCTCGGTGTGCTTGAGCCCGGCGCTGCCGCCGACGTTATCGTTATGGACTACAAGCCCTTTACGCCGCTGAGCGAGGAGAACATCGACGGCCACATGCTCTTTGGCATGATGGGCAAAAACTGCCGCACCACCATCATCAACGGCCGCGTCCTGTACAAGGATCGCGAGTTTGTCGGTATCGATGAAGAAAAGATCAACGCGTGGACCATGGCTGAGTCCAAGAAGCTCTGGAGCACGCTCAACGATCGCACCTACTAATTACAAGTAGATTCACGCGCGTCGGATGTTTCGCCGCATCCGGCGCGCGCATAGGCGGCCTCCGCGGGGTCGCCGGCGCTTGTGCTAGCGCTACACCGTATTTGCGCCCGCCGCGCGGTCTCGCCGGGCGTTACAGAGAGGAGCTCACTATGAGCGACATCATGAGGCCGATCCCGTTTTCGCAGCTGATGAACTGGATCATCGAGGAGCATAAGACCCAGGACGCCATCTTTGGCGTGCGCAAGATGGTCACGACCAACCAGGAGGTCGCGCTTCCCATTTTTGACGAGCGCATCGAGACTCCGTTTGGCCCGGCTGCCGGCCCCAACACGCAGCTGGCCCAGAACATCGTGGCATCCTACGTGGCCGGTTCTCGTTTCTTTGAGCTCAAGACCGTCCAAGTTATGGACGGCGAGGAGCTCTCCCGTTGCGTCAACAAGCCCTGCATCGTGGCTCAGGACGAGTGCTACAACTGCGAATGGTCGACCGAGCTCGAGGTTCCGCAGGCCTTTGCCGAGTACGTGAAGGCATGGTTTGCCTGTCACCTGATCGCTCGCGAGTATGGTCTGGGCAGCCCGGACGGCTTTGTCTTCAACATGTCGGTGGGCTATGACCTGGAGGGCATTAAGAGCCCCAAGGTCGACGCCTACATCGAGGGCATGAAGGATGCCAGCGGCTCCGACGTCTGGAACGAGTGCCGTGCCTGGGCACTCGCCAACCTGGACAAGTTTGAGCATGTCGACGCCGCGTTTGTCGAGTCCATCCCGGCACGCGTCTCCAACTCCATCACCGAGTCCACGCTGCATGGCTGCCCGCCCGCCGAGATCGAGCGCATCGCGACCTACCTCATCACCGAGAAGGGCCTCAACACCTACATCAAGTGCAACCCCACGCTGCTGGGCTATGAGTTTGCCCGCCAGCGCCTCAACGAGCTGGGCTTTGACTATATCGTCTTCGATGACACGCACTTCCGCGAGGACCTGCAGTGGGCCGATGCCGTGCCTATGTTCGAGCGCCTGATTGCCCTGTGCGCCGAGCGCGGCCTGGAGTTTGGCGTCAAGCTCACCAACACCTTCCCCGTCGACGTGACGAGGAACGAGCTGCCTTCCACTGAGATGTATATGTCCGGCCGTTCGCTGTTCTCGCTGACCATCGAGGCTGCCCGCCGCATTACCGAGCAGTTCGATGGCAAGCTGCGCATCAGCTACTCCGGCGGCGCCACGGTCTACAACATCCGCGCCCTGTACGATGCCGGCATTTGGCCCGTCACCCTGGCGACCGACGTGCTCAAGCCCGGTGGCTACGAGCGCTTTAGCCAGATGGCCGGCGAGTTTGGCGATCTGGACGGCAAGCCGTTCGCGGGCGTCTCTCTCGAGGCCGTGACCGCGATCCAGACCGACTCGCTCACCAACCCGCTCTACAAGAAGCCGCTGCGCCCGCTGCCCGACCGCAAGGTCGCCGGCAAGAGCCCGCTTTCCGACTGCTTTACCACGCCGTGCCGCACGAGCTGCCCCATCCAGCAGGATATCCCCGCCTATCTGGCGGCTGTTGACGAGGGCCGTTACGAGGACGCACTCAACATCATCATCGAGCGCAACGCCCTGCCGTTCATTACCGGCACCATCTGCCCGCATCCCTGCGGCCGTGCCTGCGAGCGTGCATTCTACGAGCCCGAGGGCGCCCAGATCCGCGCCAGCAAGCTCAAGGCCGCCCGCGAGGCCATGACCGCCGTGCTGCCCAAGCTGCGCGCCCAGGCCATCGCCAACGACGGTGAGCGCAACGTTGCCGTTATCGGCGGCGGCCCGGCCGGCCTGGCGACGGCGTTCTTCCTGACGCGCGCCGGCGTGCCCGTCACTATCTTCGAGGCCCGCGACTCTCTCGGCGGCGTGGTCCGTCACGTGATCCCCGAGTTCCGCATTGCGAGCGACGATATCTCGCACGACGCCGAGCTCTGCCTGGCCTTTGGCGCCAAGGTGCAGCTCAACGCCCGCGTGGAGTCCATTGACGAGCTCAAGGCCCAGGGCTTTACCGACGTGGTCGTGGCCACCGGTGCCTGGATGCCCGGCTCTGCGGGCTTGGGCGAGGGCGCCGAGCTCGACGTGCTGGAGTTCCTCGAGGCCGCCAAGAAGGGCGAGAAGCTCGAGCTGGGCGAGGACGTCGTGGTCATCGGCGCCGGCAATACCGCTATGGACGCGGCCCGCGTGGCCAAGCGCCTGACTGGCGTGAAGAACGTGCGCCTGGTGTATCGCCGCACCAAGAAGCAGATGCCCGCCGACGAGGAAGAGCTCGATCTTGCTCTTGCCGACGGCGTTGAGTTCTGTGAGCTGCTGGCGCCCAAGGCGCTCAACGGCGCCGTGCTGACCTGCGACGTCATGGAGCTTGGCGAGCCGGACGCAAGCGGCCGTCGCAGCCCCGTCGCCACGGGCGAGACCGTCGAGCTGCCCGCCACCACGGTGATCTGTGCCGTGGGCGAGGGCATCGATGCCAGCCTGTACGACGCCGCGGGCGTCGAGCACGACCGTCGCGGCCGCCTTGCCGCCACCTCCACCGGCGTTGAGGGCGTCTGGGCTGCAGGTGACTGCCGTCGCGGTCCGGCCACCGTGGTCGAGGCTATCGCCGATGCCGCCGAGGTCGCCCGTGCCATCGCTGGCGTGGACTTTAACAAGTACGCCGACCAGAATGCTCAGGTCGGTCGCGAGGACGCCTGCTACGAGCGCAAGGGGTCGCTGTGCCGCGACAAGCGCAATTGCACCAAGACCCGCTGCCTGGGCTGCGGCTCGGTGTGCGAGGTCTGCTGCGACGTGTGCCCCAACCGCGCCAACGTGGCAATTAAGGTGCCGGGCCTGGCCAAGCATCAGGTCGTCCATGTCGACGGCATGTGCAACGAGTGCGGCAACTGCGCCGTGTTCTGCCCCTACCAGGAGGGTCGTCCCTACAAGGACAAGCTCACCCTGTTCTGGAGCGATCAGGACATGGAGAACTCCGAGAACGAGGGCTTCCTGGCCGTGGACGAGGACCACTTTAAGGTTCGCGTCGCCGGCACGGTCCGCACCGTCTCGGTCGATGCCGTCAACACCGGTCTGCCCGAGGCCGTCCGCCTGACCATCAAGGCCGTGCGCGACAGCTATCCGTATCTCCTTAAGAAATAGGCGAGTCTCTTATGGCCAAATCCATTCAACATAACGTGGCCTACGTTGCCTGCGGAAGCGGTTGCGCCTCCGCAGGCGGCGACGCCCGCTGCAGCGAAGGCTGCATTGGCTGTGGCGCCTGTGTCGCGGCCTGCCCCCACGGTGCCATTGCGCTGGTCGATGGCATCGCCCGCGTGGACCGCTCCAGGTGCACGGGCTGTGGCCTGTGCGGCATGGCGTGCCCGCAGCGCGTGATTGCCTTCGTTCCCGGCTACCAGAACATCCTGGTGCGCTGCAACAACACCGACAAGGGCGCCATTGCGCGCAAGATCTGCGACACGAGCTGCATCGGTTGCGGCATGTGCGCCAAAAAGTGCCCTGCCGGCGCTATCCGCATCGAGGACAACTGTGCCCATATCGACGGCGCGGACTGCCTGTCGTGCGGCATGTGCGCCGTCGTTTGCCCGCATGGCGCCATCCACGACCGCACCGGCATCGCCGCCGGCGTGTAGAAGGGAATCACCATGGCACAGGAATTCACTTTTACCGTTAACGGCGTCGAGCGCACGACGACCCAAAACAAACCGTTGCTGCGCTACCTGCGCGACGACCTGCACATTCACTCCGCCAAGGACGGCTGCTCCGAGGGCGCGTGCGGTACCTGCACCATCCACGTGGACGGTGCGGCCGTCAAGGCGTGCGTGCTGACCACCGCCCTTGCCGCCGGCCGCAACATCGTGACCGTCGAGGGCCTGCCCGAGGACGTGCGCGAGGCCTTTGTGTACGCCTTTGGCGCCGTGGGTGCCGTGCAGTGCGGTTTTTGCATCCCCGGCATGGTCATGGCGGGTGCCGCGCTCATAGCCGAGGATCCCGAGCCCACCGAGGAGCAGATCAAGTACGCCATCCGCGGTAACGTCTGCCGCTGCACCGGCTACAAGAAGATCATCGAGGGCATTTCGCTGGCAGCTGCGGTGCTCCGCGGCGAAAAGCAGATCGACGAGGACCTGGAGCGCGGCGACGACTACGGCGTGGGCAAGCGCGCCTTCCGTATCGACGTGCGCAAGAAGGTGCTCGGCGAGGGCAAGTATCCCGATGACATCGACGAGCTCGATCAGCCGGGTCTGACCTACGCCAGCGCCGTGCGCTCCAAGTATCCGCGCGCCCGCGTGCTCTCCATCGATACCTCCAAGGCCGAGGCCCTGCCCGGCGTGGTGGGGATCCTGCGCGCCGAGGACGTGCCGGTCAACCAGGTCGGCCACCTTATCCAGGACTGGGACGTCATGATCGCCCAGGGCGATATCACCCGCTGCGTGGGTGACGCCATCGTGCTGGTGGTTGCCGAGGACGAGGCGACGCTCGAGAAGGCCAAGAAGCTCGTAAAGATCGATTACGAGCCGCTGAAGCCCGTGCGCAACATTGTCGAGGCCAGGGCTGCCGACGCCCCGCGTCTGCACGACAGCTTCTTTGCCTTTGGCAACACGGTGGAGCTCAAGGACAACGTGTGCCAGAGCCGCCATGTGACGCGCGGCGACGCCGCCAAGGCGCTGGCAGAGAGCGCGTTCACCGTGACGCAGCGCTTTACCACGCCCTTTACCGAGCATGCCTTCTTGGAGCCCGAGTGCGCCGTTGCCTTCCCGTACAAGAACGGCGTCAAGGTGCAGTCGACCGACCAGGGTGCCTACGACACACGCAAAGAGTGCGCCCACATGTTTGGCTGGGACAACGAGCCCGAGCGCGTGGTCGTCGAGACCATGCTCGTGGGTGGCGGCTTTGGCGGCAAGGAGGACGTGTCCATCCAGCACTTGGCCGCGCTTGCCGCCTATAAGTTCCAGCGTCCTGTGAAGTGCAAGCTCACACGTGCCGAGTCGCTCGCTTTCCATCCCAAGCGCCACGCCATGGACGGCACCTTTACGCTGGGCTGCGACGCCGAGGGCAACTTTACCGGCCTGGACTGCGAGATCAACTTTGACACCGGCGCCTACGCGTCGCTGTGCGGCCCGGTGCTCGAGCGCGCCTGCACGCATGCCGTCGGCCCCTACAAGTACCAGAACACCGACATTCGCGGCTTTGGCTACTACACCAACAACCCGCCCGCCGGCGCGTACCGCGGCTTTGGCGTTTGCCAGTCCGAGTTTGCGCTCGAGAGCTTGATCGACTTGCTGGCAGAGAAGGTCGGCCTGGACCCGTGGGAGATTCGTTACAGAAACGCCATCGAGCCGGGCGAGGTTTTGCCCAACGGCCAGATTGCCGATTGCTCCACGGCGCTTAAGGAGACGCTGCTCGAGGTCAAGGATGCCTACTATGCGCATCCCGGACACGCCGGTATCGCCTGCGCCATGAAGAACGCCGGCGTGGGCGTGGGCCTGCCCGATGCCGGCCGCTGCAAGATTCGCGTCGAGGATGGCGTGGCCGTGGTCTATGCCGCCACGTCCGACATCGGCCAGGGCTGCAACACCGTCTTTTTGCAGGACGTTGCCGAGGCCTGCGGTCTGCCGCTGAGCTGCATCGCCAACGGCGAGTGCTCTACCGAGAACGCTCCCGACTCCGGCACCACGTCTGGCTCGCGTCAGACGGTCGTGACCGGCGAGGCTGTGCGCGGCGCCGCTTTCCTGCTGCGCGATGCCATGGTTGGCATCGAGGCCGGCAAGCCTGCGCCCGCCGCTCCCGTGAGCGCGCATGGCGACGGCGTCAAGATCGAGTACGACGACGGTCGCGCCTATCAGCTGCGCGCGCAGGAGCTCGTCGCTGGTCAGGGTATGCATCCTCAGGACCCCGCGACCGCCATCAAGGCGCTCGAGGGATGCGAGTTTGGCTACGTGTACCTGGAGCCGACCGACAAACTGGGTGCGGATGTTCCCAACCCCAAGAGTCACATCTGCTACGGCTTTGCCACGCATGTGGTCATTTTGGATGATGACGGTCGCGTGAGCGAGGTCTATGCCGCGCACGATTCCGGCAAGGTGGTCAACCCCATCTCCATCCAGGGTCAGATCGAAGGCGGCGTGCTCATGGGTATGGGCTATGCGCTTACTGAGGACTGGCCGCTCAAGGACTGCGTACCCCAGGCAAGGTACGGTACGCTCGGGTTGTTCCGTGCCCCCGAGATTCCGGATATCCACGCCATCTACGTGGAGAAGGACGAGCTGCTGCCCGTGGCATACGGCGGCAAGGGCATCGGCGAGATCGCAACGATCCCCACGGCGCCCGCCGTACAGAACGCCTACCGCGCGTTTGACGGCAAGCTGCGTCCGGATCTGCCCATGGTGGATACGCCCTACAGCCGTGTCCGCAACCGCGGGTAGGGTAGAGCGCGGACGGCCATTGCTGACTACCGTCTGCGCTTGCCATCAACTGTATAAGCTGCGCCTTTGGCCCCGGCTCCATCGTGAGCCGGGGCCTTTTGCTTGGAGCGGAAACTGCGTCCCGGAATTGGCGCTCAGAATGGGATGCGCTTTCCGGTTGGAGCTTCAAACGGAAAGTGCATCCCGGAATCCGCGCCTGGAATGGGACACACTTTCCGGAACAGCCCTCAACCGGAAACTGCGACCCGGAATCGATGCTCAGAATGGGATGCGCTTTCCGAATCGCCTTCAGGCGGAAATTGCATCCCATTCCGAGTCTTCATTCTGGGACACGCTTTCCGCAAGGAGCTTCGTCGGGAAACCATGTCCCATTTTGAGCATTCAATCTGGGACATGGTTTCCGCGGGTGCTGCCAACCGGAAAGCGTGTCCCGGTTTGGCAGGCAGACGGGCATAAGCTCAGCAGCTCCTACAGGTCTACCTCGTTGAGCCATGTCGGCAGCGCGGTCTGCCGGATACCTGCCGTCTGCAGCTTTTTAGCGAGCATTCCTGCCGAGCGAACCTCGTTCATGGTAAAGCGCAGCAGAGGGTGACCGTAGAGCGATAGGTGTGCCTCGCGCTGTCGTTCGGCAACGAGCGCCTCGGCGGTGGTACGTCCGGCCAGCATGGTCTGGTCGGTATATTTGATGAGCCCGTCGAGCTCGCCCAGTGTGAGTTCCCGCGCCTGGCGCTCCCAGGCAAAGTCCGTTCGTATGGGCTTGGCCGAATCGAAGGGGTCCGTCAACTCGTATTGAAGCCAGTCGGGCGTAAAACCCGTCTCGATCATGACGGCGCGGGCGACCGATTCCCCGCCGCTCTCGGCGCGGGCATCGGCATATCGAAGCGTTGTGAGAGCCGTACGAATCGCGCGACCATTGCGGGCGGTCGCTCGTTGCTCGACGGCCTCCATCAACTGCTCTCGTGTAAGGCCGAGCTTTGAGATCGCCGAATCGGCAATGGGCATGCCGTCGGCAAAACCAGTTTGCAGCAGGCAATCTGTGGCCGTTTGGATGGGCGGCGTTACCGATATGCCGGATAGACGGATTGCTCCGGTCGGCTCGATCTGATGCCGCTGAATATGCGCGCCCGGGCGAGCCGACGGCTTGGTGGCGCTGCAGACATGCACGACATTCAGGTGTCGCCACGAGACCTCGAGCCCCAGCAGGCAGGCGGCCGAAAACGAGCAGAACGTCCAATCGGGGTGGATGATCGCAAGGGCGCGAATAATCTCGCAATGACGCTGCGCCCGGTTGAGTTTATCCCAGCGCATTTTACGCGCGAACAGTCCCGGCATGGGCGAGACGACCATGTCGCCGATGCGCCGAAGGAGCGCTTTTCGGATCGCCGTGCTCGGGGGAATCAGGCAACGCCCCTCTTGTTCGGCTTGAGTAAGCAGTTGGTCGATGAGTTGGTTATTGCAATGGGTCATGAGCTACCGCCTTCTTTTTGGGTAGCAAAAACGTATCAGCCGCAACTTGCCGCCCAACTGACCAAAAGCTGACCAAAATCTAACCATGCAGGTAGATGGCCTGTTTTTGGCGACATTTTTACATCCGAATCGGTGGGCGGTAATCGGCGACCTTGAACGGTAGCTAGATATGAAGTCTTGGTAAGTTTCGGGACGTGTACTTTTTTGAAAAAGAGCAATCTATCTGCTGTTTTGTGTTTCTGGATTGCATGTTTGAAGGCATGTGATAAGGGCTGCGGATCGTCGTTTTGTATCTGCGGAAACTGTGACCCGGAATTGCCGCTCGGAATGGGATACGCTTTCCGGAACAGCCCTCAACCGGAAACTGTGTCCCAGATTTCGGCCTCAGAGTGGGATGCCGTTTCCGGATCGGGCCTCAAGCGGAAATTGCATCCCGGAATGAGCGCTCAGAGCGGGATGAACTTTCCCAATGGGGCCGCAGACGGAAACTGTGTTCCGGGTTCGACGCTCAGAATGGGATTCGCTTTCCGGTAGGGGCTTCAAATGGAACATGCGTCCCGGGGCCCCACACGGCGTCGCCACACAACTTTGTGTCCGCACGGACGGCTATGTTTACTGCAACGTAGCCATTCGTGGAAAGGACGGATGCCATGGCAACGGATAAGACCGGTTATGTGAGCGTTGGTGCCCGGATCGAGGATAAGGTCATGCCCGATCGCGTGATCTTTAGCATTGGCTTTGGCGGCCGCTTTGATACCAAGGAGGCGTGCCTGGACGATTACAACGCCGATCGCGCCAAGGTCGCCGCCGCGCTGGTGCCCTTTGGTCTGGATGACGAGTTAACGTGTCGCCGGTACACCTGCTATGCGCAGACGACGCGCAAAAGGGCAATCATCGTGGGCTACGACTACTATGCGTACGGCACGGTTGCCGCGCCTGTCGATTCGATTGACTGTGCGGCTGTGTGGACGGCGCTCAACACCTGCGGATCGCATGCCGACATGAACATTCGATTTGAACTTGCGGATGAGCGCGCGGCGGAGGACGTCCTGATTGCCCGCGCTGTCGAGCGCGCCCGCGGTAATGCACAGGCGCTTGCTGCGGCGGCGGGGGCTAAGCTGGGCGGCATCAAGCATATCTCGTATAACAGCCGGCCGGGGGATTATGGCGGGGTGTACTGCGCTGCCATGGGCGCTCCCGATGGGGTATCCGGAGGCCTTGGGGAAACGGTGCTGGATCCGGAACCCATCGAGGTCGAGTGCTCCGTGGACGTGGAGTGGTGGCTGGAATAGCGGACGAGTCGGGTGGGCGTCGAGCCTTCATGACTGAAAAACCATTTGTTAAACCCAACGTCCGTGGGTAGAATAAAGTCGACGGCAGCCCAAGTGGTGAAGAGCTGGGCAGCGCCGTTACTTAGTTTAAGGGGTCAATGCCTTAGCGGCGTCGACCCCTCTTTTTATGCTTCGCACGCTGCTTGAGTGCCTCGGTAAGCCCGATAAGCGCCGTGAGGAGCGAGACCAAAGCGGTCAGGAGCTTCACGAAATCAATCAGATTGGTCATTTCATGTCCGCGCGGGCGCCTATTCTTACGGCAATGTAGCCGCCTATGTAGCTATGTAGCAAGCGGCAAGCAACGGAGAAAGGCCCTAACCTTGTCAGCTGAAAAGACGCCGTGCATCTCGGCTATCGATACGACGAACTTTGCACGCCAGATCGTGCTGGACTTTGAGTTTGCGCCGGTGCCAAAGCAGCGCCAGCGCCGTGGACTGCGCAATGAGATTATCGAGGTCGGTGCCGTCAAGCTCGATTACCACGGCAACGTGATGGGCGAGTTCTCGCAGTTTGTGCAGGCAGAATTTACCGAAGGCGTAGCGTTCCCCGTCCGCGAGCTTACGGGGATATCGGCCGTGGACACCGCGATGGCCGATCCGCTCTACGTGGTGATCAAGAGTCTCAGCGATTGGATCGGTCGCTACTCCGCCCAGATGGTTTGCTGGAGCGGGGCGGATCGTCGACAGCTTTTGACCGAGTGCCAGGCAAAGCATATCGATCTTTCCACATTTCCTACGGACTGGGCCGACCTGCAGGCGTTTTACACCTCGATCATGGACGTGGGTAGCCACGGGTGCGTCTCTTTGAGTGACGCGGCGACGTGGTTTGGCATCGAGTTCGACGAGTCGACGGGCCACGCCCACAGCGCCTTAGCCGATGCACGCGTGACCGCCAAGCTGCTCAAGCAGGTGATGGACGGGGACTACCGCGTGAGTCCGCGCGCCCAGGAAGTCCGCCAGCGGTGGGGGATGGGCGAGCGAGCCCAGACACGCCTTTCCAGCAAGTGCCCCGAGCTGGGCGACCTGCTGCTGAAGCTGAAGGCGGAGGGGAGGTAGGAGGCTCATTTGGCGACAAGCGGACGGAATGGTTGCGCGAAGGATTCTAGGATCAGCAGCAGAAGACTGCGTTTGGGATCCTACTCAAGGACGCGCTGACACTCGCTGGGACCAAGCAGGTCAAGAGCGTGGACATCGAGATGGCTTCCATTATCGAAGAGCGGCTTGCTAACATGATTCGCTGGACGAATAGGCAGAGACCCGTGACGCTGCGTGCGTCATCGTGCACAATGAGGTGTATAGGCTGCCAGTGGCGAACTATCCCGACGAGGTTCTGAGCAACTGCATCACCGAGATTTTCGAATACTTCTACGAAGAGGGATTTGGCGGCGTAGAGCAATCTGATTTTACGCGTTTGCAGGAGGAAGCCGGTATGGCAGACGAACTTGTTTTTAGTGCTGGCGAGATAGTTTACGCCATGCCTCAACTGCCCAAAGTTACATCTGTGCCGCTGAACGGTAGCGCCGTGCTGGTTGGTTTTAAGGACGCTCCCGATGGGGAGGAGGTCCTCTTTGATTTTGACCCTCGGGCTGAAAGGGCTACGAAGCTCGACTATGAACTTGCAGCCGTTAGCGGGCTCCTCACGGGTGCGTTGAATATCCTTTGGCAGAAAGACTTCAACCTAGAGGGTGCCAAAGAGTGGAGCGACGAGAAGGTTGGCAAATTCGTTCTTACGATTGCCAAGTCTGCGGGTATGACAAAGGCGGATGCAACTCTAGAAGACGCTATTCGCTTTCTAGAGAAAGAGTTTCCTCTTGCCACGGACAAGCTGACTGCCGAGTTTGGCGGCGGGCTCCAACATCATCTGCGGGATTTCTCGCACCACCCGAGCTTGGTTGGCCTTGCGTGTTCGATCCTCTCGCAATTCACCTGCAAAGGCTATGGTACCGATACGGCCGGCCGGTTTGTCGCCTTTGACCTGCCTGCCGCCGCCTTCGATCCCGACTGCCCTCTTGTAGGCAGGAACGTTCCAGAGAAGATCGCGTTTGGCACTCTGTTCTGGGCGATGCATCTCGTGAGCGACATGGCGGGGTCTAGTTCAAACCCCGGTAAGGGGACGGGCATTCCCGGCGTCGTGCTGTCCCTGCTAAAGGAGCTCTCCTCCCTGCCTGTTTTTCAAGACATGCAGATTGCCTATAAGGGCGAGGATATTCGCATTCAGCAATGGATCTCAAAGCTGTTTAACGGAACGGCGTTCAAAACCGAGGACGGCAAGCCCATTCGCTTCGACCTTCGGACGGAAGTCGGCCTGCTCGATCAAGCTTTAAGCCAGGTGCCAGCAGTCGTGGCCAACGAGGTTATCGTTCGTTGTCTCTACATGCTTTCAAGGCTCAAGGCCGAGCTGGAACGTTGCGAAGTGAGCAAGGTTTCCGGCTTGCAAAAGCTCAAGGCTTCGCATTTCATGCCCTATAACAGCAGGGTTCTCACTCGCATGGTCACGGTTTCGAGCACTTCGTTCGTTTTGGTGAATCTAGCGACGGCGGCGGCCAGGGCGGGTATCGAATGCGAGGGGAACAAGGTCGTGTTCGCCCAGAAGCTCTTCTTGCGAATAAACTACGTTGGAGTTGGACGCCTTACGTTTGCCCTCCATGCCGACTGGGGCTATATGGCGGAGGAAATGTCCGAGGCTTGGACTGAGCGCGCCAGGCGCCGCCAGGATATCTTCGATAGATTTCACTTTTATAGCCTAGATAGAGAAACGACGAGGATTGCCTTCTCGCTGAAGCTTGCCGCCATCAACTACGACTGCGGGAACGAGAAGAACGAAGTGCGCAAAGGGCAAAAGAGGAGCTGGGCCCGCGCGTGGCAGGATTCGGTCGCGGATGGCCTAGGCATTGATGCAGACGGCTACTTTTTGAGCGAGGAAGATGCGTACGGAGCCCTTGAGACAGTTTCGCGGCGGCGAGGCGGTAAAGTGCGTGCCTTGCT
This sequence comes from Collinsella sp. AF16-8, assembly GCF_003462695.1. Taxonomy (NCBI): domain Bacteria; kingdom Bacillati; phylum Actinomycetota; class Coriobacteriia; order Coriobacteriales; family Coriobacteriaceae; genus Collinsella; species Collinsella sp. AF16-8. The sequence continues at coordinate 277,089 of NZ_QRXX01000001.1, read as the reverse complement.
TGTTGCACAGGAGTTGGTTGAGTTTCGCCCCTATTCCCAGATGGGAGATGAAGAGAAAAAGGAATACAAAGGTTTGAAGGAGAGTGGATCTTGGGTTAAACACGAATTTCCCAGGAGACAAGACGCGGTTGATTTGGACGCCATACGTTCTCTCGAGAAACGTTGCGGGACACGCTTCCGCGAGCTTTCAGGTACATTGCCAAAGTTCTTGGTGGGCGGCGTCATTGTCGTGGCGGCGGCCGTAGGCGCAGGAGGGGCGGCCGCGGTACTCGCTCCGGATATTGCTGTCGGTATCTTCGGAGGCTCATTTGCCGGCCTTCACGGGGCTGCGCTTGTCAATGCGAGCCTTGCTGCAGCTGGCGGTGGGGCCTTGGCCGCCGGCGGCATGGGCATGGCCGGTGGCACTGCTTTGATTACGGGCGGCGGTGTCGCGCTTGGTCTATTGGGTTCCGGCGGCGTTGCCTTGGCGGCATCGATGGGGGAGGACTACGCGCAGTTCGTGCTCGTCGAATGTTCGAGGCTCCTTGCTTTTCTTGATGTGGCTACTGACCGCTGCCCGCATGAGGGGGCCATTTTGGTGCGGAAAGCAGCCGAGGCCGTGCAGCGCGGCATCGCTGGCATTGAAGAAGATGTCGAGAAGGAGAACGGAAAGGGAAATCGCAAGGATGGCAAGTTGCTTAAGCAACTGAAGAAGGGTCTTGGGTATTTGACTTCGACCCTTAAGCAGATCGAGAAGATGCAGAGGCGCCTTGGCACCGCCGGTGAGGGTGAGCCGCTCAACAGCTTGCCGGCATCGGGTGATGAATAGGTACACTGCATATTGATGCCCCGGGAATGGCCTCTGATATGAGTCGCCGGGGTTTATTTTGTTTGGGTATGTAAAATTACTGGTTGGGTCAATAAATCAGTGATTGGTGATACCACTTACCAGATTTGTTAAACTATTGGTTGGCCGAAAGCTCAAATCATGGCTTTCGGTTGTAAAATACATGGTTGGAATTCTATTTTTCGCAGAGAGGTCCAACCATGGCCGATAAGACCGCGTTCGACTACGTGAACGAGATATGGAGCATCGCGAACTACGTGCGTGATGTCATTCGCCCCGCCGACTACAACAAGCTTATCCTCCCATTCGCCGTGCTGAGGCGCTTCGAGTGCGCCCTCGAGCCGACGCGGGCGGCCGTGAGCAGACAGGCCGCCAAGGGGGTCTGGGACGACGACGACCCGAAGTACTGCGCCCTCTCCGGCCACTGCTTCTACAACGTCACGAGCTTCACACTCTCCAACCTCGGGGCGACGAAGACCTGCGACGCCCTCATGGCCTACATCAACGGCTTCTCCGCGAACGCCCGCGAGGTCCTGCAGCGCTTCGAGATGCGGCAGACCTGCGAGAAGCTCGACGAGAAGGGCATGCTCTACGAGGTGTGCACACGCTTCTCGGGCTTCGACCTCGGGCCCGAGACGGTCTCCGACCGCATGATGACCGACATCTACGAGCACCTCATCCAGCGATACGGCGAGGAGATCTCGCAGGACGCCGAGGACTTCATGACGCCCAAGGACGTCGCCCGCCTCGCAACCGCGCTGCTCTTCGCAAACGAGGACACGCTGCTCAACGCCGACAACGGCGACATCCGCACGCTCTACGACGGCAGCTGCGGCACCTGCGGCTTCATCTGCGACGCGCTCGACCAGCTCGACGAGTGGCACGACAAAGGGCACTTCAGCAGCCCAACCAAGATCGTCCCCTACGGCCAGGAGCTCGAGGACGCGACATGGGCCATGGGCAAGGCAGCCCTTATGCTGCGCAACATCGCCGGGGGCTCGGGAGACGTGCTCGACCAGATGACCGACCTGTCGGCCGGCATCATGCTCGGCGACACCCTCGACGACGACAGGTTCGAGGGACGCACCTTCAACTACCAGCTCACGAACCCGCCCTACGGCAAGGAGTGGAAGAAGGAGAAGGACGTCGTCCTCGAGGAGATGGGACGCGGCTTCGAGGGCAGGTTCGGCGCCGGCAAGCCCGACATTGACGACGGCAGCATGCTCTTCATGCAGAACGTCGCGGCGAAGATGGCGCCGCCCGAGGAAGGCGGCGGCAAGGCGGCCATCGTGCTCTCGGGTTCCCCGCTGTTCAACGGGGATGCCGGCAGCGGGCCATCGGGCATCCGCCGCTGGCTGTTCAGCGAGGACCTCGTTGACTGCATCGTGAAGCTGCCGACCGAGATCTTCTACCGCACGGGCATCGCAACCTACATCTGGGTGCTCAACAACCACAAGCCGGAGAACCGCAAGGGGTACGTGCAGCTCATCGACGCCTCGGAGGAGAAGACCGCCCTGCGCAAGAGCCAGGGGAACAAGCGCTACGAGGTCGGCGAGGACCAGGCCGCGTGGATCGTGCGCACCTACGTAGACGGGCACGACCACGGCAGGTCGGTCATCGTTCCCGTCGAGGACTTCATGTACCGCAAGGTGACCACGCAGCGCCCGCTGCGCGTTGTCATTGAGCCCTCGGCCGATGGGCTGGATGCCCTCTTTACCCTCAGCAAGCCCATGGAGAAGCTGTCGGACGCGAGCCGCGCCGCCATTCGCTCCTGGGTTGAGAAGAACGAGGGCGCCTCGCTCACATACAGCGAGGTCCTGGCTGCGACCGAGAAGCTTCACAAAGCGATCGAGAAGCCCAAGCCACAGAAGACGAAGCTCGTCGAGGCACTCGTCAAGGTGTTCGGTCGGCAAGACCCCTCCGCGGAGCCGGCGGTCGATGCGAAGGGCAACCCGGTGTTCGACCCCGAGTTCAAGGACACGGAAAACATTCCAATCGGCATGGAACTCGACGACTACATGGCGAGCGAGGTGCTGCCCTACGCTCCCGACGCCGTGGTGGACGGGTCGGTAAGGGACGAGCCCAAGTTCGACAACAAGACGGGTCTCACGGCCAACCCGCTTGGCGACGGTGGGGTGGGCGTGGTCGGCACGTCGATCTCGTTCAACAGGTACTTCTACAAGTACGAGAGCCCCCGTGCCCCCGAGGTCATCGCGAAGGAGATTCTCGAGCTCGAGGACGGCCTCGGCTCGCTCATGAGGGGGTTCCTGGCATGAGGACGAGAAGGGAGATAAACAGTGCTGAGTGGTTCGGTGAGGTGCCGGACGGCTGGAACATGGTGCCGTTGCCGAGGCTTTTTATGAGCAGCAAGGGAATGACCGTCACTAGGGCTGACTTAGTTGACGAAGGAGCTCCCGTCGTCAATTACGCCCAAGTGCATTCGAAGTTAAACAATAGATTCGGTATCCACGAAGAGCTCATAAAGCACGTCCCTACGGGCATGGTTCCAAAAGGGCTGAAATATTCCGAGAAAGGTTCCTTTATCTTCGCCTGCACATCAGAGGACCTTGCCGGGTGCGGAGACTGCATATACAACGATTCTGAGCGGCCGGTTAATCCCGGAGGCGATACCCTGCTCCTCTCTCCGGTTGACGAGGTTGAGAATAAGTACCTTGCATATCTTTTCTCTACCGACATGTGGCGCTGGCAGATTCGGCGCGACTTGATCGATGTGAAAGTTTTTCACGTTAACCAAGGCAACCTGCACGAGACCTACGTCACAGTCCCGCCTTGTGATGTCCAACGCCGTATCGTCTCCTACCTCGACGAGCGCTGCGCGGCCATCGACGATGACGTGAAGAAGCGCCAAAAGGTCATAGAGAGGCTCAAGGAGTACAAGAAGTCCCTCATCGCGCATGCTGTGACAAAGGGCCTCGACCCAACCGCAGAGATGAAAGACAGCGACATTAAGTGGGTAGATCAAATTCCCTCTAATTGGCAGACCTCCAAGCTCAAAGCTCTATTTCAAATTACAAAACGAATTGCCGGGGTTGAAGGATTGACAGTTCTGTCGATTACACAAGATGGAATTAGGCCCAAAGATTTCAGCACAGGAAAAGGGCAATTTGCTGAAACATACTCACATTATCAACTCGTACATCCTGGCGATTTTGCGATGAACCACATGGACCTCTTAACAGGTTGGGTGGATATATCTCGCTATGAAGGAGTGACAAGTCCTGACTACCGAGTGTTTTCAGCCCGTGACCTTGCGGTAAGCAACCCGAGTTACTACCTCTACCTCTTCCAGATGTGCTACCTCAATCGGGTGTTTTTCGGTTCAGCAAATGGAGTTGCTGACAAGGGGCGCATGCGACTACAAACCAACGCATTTAACAACTTCGTCGTTCCTTTACCACCTTTAGAAGAGCAAAAAAGGATAGCGGCCTACCTCGACGAGCGCTGCGTGGCCATCGACGAGGCAATCTCACGCCAGGAGCAGCTCATCGAGAAGCTCGGCGAGTACCGCAAGTCCGTCATCCACCACGCCGTCACCGGCAAGATCGACTGCACGGAGGCATAGCCATGACAAGAGTCGACATAGACAGTGCATATGAGCGCCGCGACGTCGAGTACAGCGGCCGCCGCAAGATTCACCAGGAGGATGCCTTCGAGCGCTACATCTCCCGAAAGGTCGCTGCCCTCGGCGGCGCGGGCTGGGCCCTCTCACCTGACGATACGGGGTTCGACCCGAACGACGCACTCGTGTTCGACGACTTCGTCGCCTGGCTCGAGGCCACCGCGCCGGAGAAGCTCGACAAGATGCGCCGAGAGAAGGGCGCGAGGTGGGAGGACCAGCTGCGCCGCGCGCTCGTGAAGAGTCTGGAGAGAAACGGTACCGTTCTCACGCTACGCAAGGGATTCCAGGTGGCCGGTTACCAGACCATCGAGTGCATGGCTGGCTACCCGGACGACGAGCGCGTGCCCGGGGCGAGGGAGCGCTACGACGCCAACATCCTGCGCTTCATGCACCAGGTTCACTACCAGACCGCCGGGAGCAAGTCTCTCGACTTCGCTCTGTTCGTCAACGGCATCCCCGTCGCCACCGGCGAGGTCAAGACCGAGCTCACCCAGACCGTGCGTGACGCCATCGACGAGTACGTCGACGAGCGCAGGCCCATAGAGCCCGACGGCGGCAGGAAGAACTCGCTGCTCATGTACAAGAGGGGCGCCGTGGTCCACTTCGCAGTCTCCGAGGACGAGGTCTGGATGTGCACGAACCTCGGCCCCTTCCCGAGCAGGTCGGCGAAGCCCCGCTTCCTCCCGTTCAACCTGGGCCGCGACGGCGGGGCCGGCAACCCGGACGCGCCCGAGGGCGAGTACAGGACCCACTACCTCTGGGACACCATCCTCCAGCGAGACAACTGGCTGTCCATCTTCGACCGCTTCGTCTTCGAGGAGATCGAGGACAGGCAGGACGCGACGGGCCGCTGGCGCAAGACGGCGACCCAGATCTTCCCGCGCTACCACCAGTTTGACGCAGAGAGGAAGGTCCTGGCCGACGCGCGGGAGCATGGGGCGGGACGCCGCTACCTCATCGAGCACTCGGCCGGCTCCGGCAAGACCGAGACCATCTCCTGGGCCGCGCACGACCTCGCGAGGCTCCGCCGCGCGGACGGAGAGAAGATGTTCTCCAGCGTCGTGGTGGTCACCGACAGGCTGTCGCTTGACCAGAACATAAAGAAGACCATCTCCCAGCTCTCCAAGGTGACCGGTCAGGTCGTCATGGTCGGCCGCGACGAGAGGGGCAGCGCCGTCGCCGACGGCTCCAAGAGCTCCCAGCTCGTCGAGGCCCTTCGGCAGAAGAGGGAGATCGTCGTGGTCACCATCCAGACGTTCCTTTACGCGTGGCCGGACATCGCGGCGCTGCCCGAGCTTGACGGCTCCGGATTCGCGGTGATCGTCGACGAGGCGCACAGCTCTCAGGAGGGCAGCTCGGCGGCGTCCCTCAAGACCGCCTTCAACGCGGCGGCGGACAAGCTGAAGTTCGAGAGGATGCTCGACTTCGATGAGGACTCGGACGACGGCGGGTCGGTCATGGATGCCTACTTCGCCCAGATGCAGGCGAGCAACCTCATGCCGCCGAACGTCTCTTTCCTCGCGTTCACAGCGACCCCAAAGGCCGAGACAAAGACCCTGTTCGGCACGCCCACGGGCGAGGAGGACGAGGACGGCAATCCGGTCATGGGCAGCTTCCACCTCTACCCGATGCGGCAGGCGATCGAGGAGGGCTACATCATCGACCCGCTCTCGGGATACGTGCCCCTGCGCACCCTCACGAGGATCGAGGACGAGTCCGAGGACGCCGACGGCAGACTCGTCGACGAGCGCCGCGCCAGGAGGAAGATCGCCAAGTGGCGCTCGCTCCACCCGACGAACGTCATGGAGAAGGCCAAGTGGATCATCGACCACTTCGTCGACAACGTGGCTCCGCTCCTGAACGGCGAGGCCAAGGCCATGATCGTCACCTCCGGGCGTCCCGAGGTCGTGCGCTACAAGTACGCGATAGAGGCGTACCTCCGCGCCCGTCCGGACCTCGACCCCGCCAAGGTCGAGCCGAAGCTGCGCTTCAAGGTGCCCGGCGAGCCGCTCGTCGCCTTCTCCCAGAAGGTCCTGGGCGACAGGTGCGTCCTGCCCGAGGACGAGTACCTCGAGGACAACCCGTTCGCCCTCATCGAGCGCGGATACGAGTACACCGAGGCCAACATGAACCCGACCGGGCAGGGCCCGGTCGAGAGGGCGTTCGACCGCCCTGAGAGCAGGCTGCTCATCGTGGCCAACAAGTTCCAGACCGGGTTCGACCAGAAGAAGCTAGTCGCCCTCTACGTCGACAAGCCGCTCGGCAACGCCATCGAGATCGTGCAGACCTACTCGCGCGTCAACAGGACGTGCTCCGGCAAGGACGGGGTCTTCGTCGTCGACTTCGTGAACGACCCCGAGACGGTTCTCGCCGCCTTCAAGACCTACGACAAGGGCGCGACGATGAGCACGGCCCAGGACCCGAACATCGTCTACGACCTGAAGGACGCCCTCGACGCGGCCGACGTGTACGCGACGCGAGACGTCGAGGGGTTCAAGGAGGCGCTCTACAGGTCCAAGGGCCTCGCAGCCGGTGAGGAGAGCGATGCCTACAGGACCGCCCTCTATTCCGCCGTCTCCGGGCCCGCCGAGATCTTCCGCGAGAGGTTCGCGGCGGCCAGGGACTCCTACGAGACTTGGCTGGAGTGCGCCAACCGGGCGGAGGCGGCCGGCGAGGCCGAGGGGACGGAGAGGGCCAAGAGGAGCGCGGACGAGGCGGCGGGACGCGTCGCGGAGCTGATGACCTTCAGGAAGAAGCTCTCCAAGTACTGCTCCGCCTACACGTTCCTGTCCCAGGCGCTCGACTTCGGCGACCCCGACCTCGAGGTGTTCTACAGCTTCGCAAAGCTGCTCGGCCACAGGATCGCGGGCACCTCGCTCGACGACGTCGACGTGCGCGGCCTCGTGCTTCGGGACTTCCGCATATCGGCCCAGAAGGTCCCCGAGGGGGTCGAAGGCGGCGAGCTCATGCCGATGGGCGCTGGCGGCTCAGGCACCGCGCCCAAGCGCGACACTATGGCGAGGATCGTGGAGAGGCTGAACCGCACGTGGGGCGACGAAGGTGACCCCCTCGTGAAGGCCCGAGCCGTCAACGCGGTCTCCGATGCCGTGGCGGCAGACCCCGTGACCAACACGCAGATCACGAACACGAGCAACACGAAGGAGGCCGTCCTCGCGGACGGGCGCCTGCGCAACATCGTCATCAGGGCCCTCATGTCGATGATGAGCAACGAGCTTGGAGACCTCGCCGAGCAGGCGCTCGACGACCCGCAGGCGATCGAGCCCCTGGCCGACCAGGTGTACGACCTCATCTCGCAGGGGAAGCGCTACGACATCGCCGAGCTCGCCTCCTACCTCTCGAGGGGAAAGTAGATGGGCGTGGCAGGCTACGTCGAGGAGCTGCTTGGTGTCCGGGACTGCGAGCTCATCGGCAGCGCGACCAAGGTCGATTGCGGTAGGAGGCTCCAGCAGTTCGACCTGAGATACCGCGGGCCCGTCCCCGCATCGTGTCCCGAGTGCGGCGGGACGCTGCACAGCCACGGCGCGAGGACCGTCGGCGTTGTGTCGACGCCACACCTGGGCATCCCGACGAGGCTCGAGATAGGGTTCCCGCGGATGCGATGCCCGGAGTGCGGCTACGTGTGGCGCCCGGCGATAGGCGGGATCGACGAGAGTCACCGGATGACGGAGGCGGCATACGCCGACATCGCCCAACGCTCGCTCAGGCTCACCTTCCGCGAGGTCGCCGAGGAGTACCCGCTCTCGCACGTCACCGTGAAGAGCGTCTTCGAGGACTACGTCCGCGAGAACGCCTCGAGGCTTCGCTTCAAAGTGCCGGCGTTCCTGGGCATAGACGAGAAGAACCTCAAGAGGGTCGGCATGGTGACCGTGATCACTGATCTCGAGCACAGGACGGTCTTCGACATGGTGCCCGGCAGGACGCAGTCCGACCTCGACGCCTATTTCTCCTCGTTGGAGGGCCTCGAGCGCGTACGATGGGTTTCGAGCGACATGTACCGGCCGTTCTGGAGGAGCATAGCCAAATACACCCCGAACGCGACATGGGTCATCGGCCACTTCCATGTCGTGAAGGGAGCCAACGAGGCCTTGGACGCGGTCCGCAAGGGCCTCCAGGGAGCTCTCGACAGGAAGGGTCGCCTTGAGCTAGAGAAGGGCCTCGCCTACGTCCTTAGGAAGCGGACGCGCGACCTCAGCCTCTACGAGGCGTCGGCCCTAAGGGCGCTACGGGAAGACTCCTCCTACTCGACGCTGATGACCGCGTACGACCTCAAGGAGGACTTCTTCGGCATTTACGACGACCATCCGTCCTCACGCGAGGAGGCTGAGGCGGCGTTCGACGCCTGGATTCGGGAAATTCCCGATGGCAGGGAGTTCGATCCGTTCAGAGCCCTTGCTCGGACCGTTCAGAATCACCGCGAGTTCATCTTCAACTACTGGGAATGCCCCAGCCGTATCTCGAACGGCTACACCGAGTGCGCGAACCGGCTCATAAACGAGACGGACATGAGAGGGCGCGGATACTCGTTCGAGACGCTCCGGGCAAGGACCCTCTACCGCAGGCAGAACCTCGACCGCATCATCGCGAGCAACGGGCTCACGATCGGCCCTCGCATCGATGCACCCGGTCCGCTCTTCGTGACCGAGCCCGACCGCGAGGACGAGGCCGTCGATGAGTTCATAGACCCGAGGTCGGGAGTGGAGGTCGACGCAACGACGGGAGAGATGCTGTGAATTCGAGGCTCGACGAAATTGCAGCCTGGGAGCCAAGGCCTTCAGGCGGCCTGAAATGCGATGCCAACGAATACGGCTTTCCGACCGTAATCCATCGCACACCAAGCAGGCTCGTGGAGGAATGCGAGAAGGCCTTCGATGCGGGGCTTCTCCTCGCGGCACTGAACCTCGTCGTGACCATACCGGACGTCTGCGCAAAAGCCGTCGGCATGCGATACATCGACTGGTGCGTTAAATACCTGGAGCTTCCCAATACCGGCGAAAAGATGGCGGCAGAGCGAAAAGACGAGAAGAGTCAAAGTGAGATAAGCGAGGAGTTCGACGTTATAGAGGCGCGAGGTATATTCACAGCTTCAGACCTCTATCAACTGCGTTGCGCCGTTATCCATGCGGGATCATCAGTCATCGAAGGCAGAGGGGAGGATTATAGTCCTTATAAGGTTATCGGGGTATGCGTTCACGGCGACGCTCATGGGATCGTCGCGAGCTATGGCCATACCGGGGCGGGTACGGAGAACCTGAAGGGGTGCGCATACGATTGCGTCATCAAGCTCGAAGGCCTCGTCTCCCTCATGGCCAAGGGCGTTGTGTCTTTCCTCGAAGAAGATCCCGAGCGGGATTGCGAAAGGACCATCAAGTCGGGGATAGACCGCAGAGGCGTGACGGATTTTAGATCGCTAATCCAACGGCCCGTTCGTTAAATATGTGGTTGGAGTTGTGCTAATACCATTTGTAAAATAAATGGTTGGAACTTGATAGCCCGGTTCTTACTTTGCCAACCGGTAATTTACTAACTTCCAACCATTTATGTTACATGCCCTTTTGTTTTTAACGCAAGCTTTATGCCGGTGAGCTTGTGTTCGATGCCACTTGTCGAGGCTGAGTGCAGGTCGGCGACTTGCTCGATGTCTGATTTGCCCTTCGATCAGTTCTTGTCGAGCCCCTTTGGGCGGGAGAGGCAGCGATCTAGATATCCGCTCTTGGCATATGAGACAAGAAGCCCGTAAGACTGTGGCAATGTCAAAAGGCATACACAAGTGTCAGTCTTTTGACATCGTATGATTTTGGGGAGTGGCGTGCAGCGATCGCGCGCCACCATGACGGCGTAAGTGTTTGCTTTCGTTGTAGAATCTAACGATATGAGCATCCCGGTTGCTTCAGTGCTTCGATGCTCTCGTCTTTAGCGCCCTCCGCTCAGTGGAGGACTGACTGCAAACGGCGTAAACAAGAAAAGGGGAGCAAGCGCAAATGAAAGCAACCGAGGCAAATCTGCTCGACCTTATGGGCGTGGCGAAGATGCAGTTCGTCATTCCCGTGTACCAGCGAGTTTACTCGTGGAGTGTAAAAGAGTGCGAGGTGCTTTGGGATGACGTCATGCGAGCGGGTCGTGATGGCGTATCGCACTTCGTGGGGTCGATGCTCTATATCCCCGAGTCCGAGAGCTCTGCCACGAGCATTTCGCGCGTGCTTCTGATTGACGGACAGCAGCGCATGACGACGTTTTCGTTGATGATCGCTGCCTTGGCTGAATATCTGGAGGATAATCCCGACAAGGCCGGCTTCCTTGGCGATCTCAAGATCTCAGCGCTGCGGAAGAACTACCTCTTTAACGATGATGACTACAACGGTCTGGCGCGCTACAAGCTAGTGCTCTCGCAGGACGATAAAGAGACGCTGTTTTCCATCGTGTCTGGGTTTCCCATGCCAGATGAAAAATCGGATCGGATCGTCGAGAACCATGTGTTCTTCCGCGAAAAGATGCGCGGGAAATCATTCGACCCTGCAAGGCTTTGGGCGGGGCTAAACCGCGTGCAGGTCATCGACACAAAGCTCACCGCTGGCGTCGATAATGCCCAGCTCATATTTGAGTCCATGAACTCCAAGGGCAAGCCCCTCATGCCCATCGATCTCATACGCAACTATGTTCTTATGTCGCTTCCTAACGACGAACAGACCAAGCTCTACGAGGGCTACTGGCATCCCATTGAGCGTCTGTTTGGAAAAGGGGGCGAGAGCGAGTTTAACGCCTTCATTTGGTACTGGCTGTGGCTCAAGGTTCCCAATAGGCAGCCAAAGGAGAATGAGGCTTATTACGAGTTCAAACGGTATTTTACCGATGACTACGACGGAGACACCGAGAGTCTGCTCAAGGAGTTGCGCGAGTATGCGCAAAGGTATGCCAGCCTGTTCCAAGACAAAGAAAAGGACGCTGACCTACGTCGGGTGTTCAGCAGAATCGTAAGCCTTGATGTGAGACAGATCAGGCCTCTTTTGATGCTGCTCTACTCGGTTTACGAGAGAAATAGGCTAGACCGCAACGCGTTCCTTCGCATCTGCGAGACTATCGAGTCGTTCCTGTTCAGGCGAGCGGTTTGCGGCAGGCTTACCACGGGCCTAAATAATTTCTTTGCCGGCATGTATCGCAACCTTGAGCAACAGGACGATATAGAGGAGTATGTTACGGCGATGCTTCTTATCCATAGCAGCGGTATGACTGCGTACTTTCCGACAGACGAGCATTTTGTCGAGGAGTTTAAGACGCGTGACTGCTACAATCGCTTCTCCAAAAAGCGCTATTACCTGGAACGCATGGAGAACTGGCACCACCCGAAGGAGTCCATCTCGGCTGACGATTACCAGATCGAGCACGTCATGCCCCAGACGATCGATGATGAGCACGGCTGGAAGGAATCGCTTGGCGAGAACTGGGAAGACATCCACGACAGGCTGTGCAACAACTTGGGAAATCTAACGCTGACGGGCTACAACCAGGAGTACTCAAACCGGTCGTTCTCGGACAAGCTCAATCTTCCGGACGTGGGGCTTAAGTGCAGTCCGCTCCACCTGAACAAGTCGATCGCCTCGCATGAAAAATGGGGCGAGGAGGAGATTAGGCAGCGTGCGGACGAGCTGGCGAAAGAGGCGTGCGAGATATGGAAGTACCCCGATCTTCCGGCAGATGTCGTTGACAAGTATCGCCCCTCTCGCGGGGAGTCTGACGAGGCTCCTGTCTGGACTCTGCAGGAGAATCACCCAACTTTTGCCGAAGGCGGACTCAACCAGAGGCTTTTCGATGAGGTGTGCGAGTCCGTTCTGAGTGGTAACCCTTCGTGGGAGTCCTATATAGCCAAGTACTATGTGGGCTTCAGGTCGGGCAAGCGAAAATTGCACGCCGTGCTAGAAGGCAGGACCAGCAATGGTGGCTGGATTGCCGTTGGCCTGGCAAAGAGCGTTGACGATCTGACGGATCCAGAGGGCCTGTGTCAGGACAAGCGCTCACAGGGCGGATTTGGCCCGGGTCTACCGACCTATGTCGCACTTCGGAATGCCGATGACATTCCCGCGGTGCTCGATCTTATAAAGCAGTGCTAGGCAAGGGCCGGGAATCTAATTCTCGGCCCTTGCTATCTCGGAATTGCCGATGGCTTATCTGCCCACCTAAACTCCCGCAATCCCACGCGCCGCACTCAACAGCTCGTACTCCCTCTGGCTCCACTGGCGCAGTTCAGCGGCGTCGACGGCGTCGCGGCACAGGTCCAGGAACACCTCGGCGCCCTCGCAGAAGCACTCGCGGGCAAAGGCGCCCGATCCGTCTGCAACGCACGCGCCGTCGGCGAAGAGCTTCCAGCTGGACGGCTCACGCGAGTCATTTCCGAGCAACTTGATCTGCAGCACGTGAGGGTCTCCGGCAACGCAGAGCTCTTCCTCGAGCGCCTGCACCGTAAAGCGCATCTGATGGGAGAGACTGCTCTTGACCATGGCCGAGGCATAGCCGCTCGGCTCGTCCAGAAGATGCATTCGTTTTGGCTTGGCTACCAGGTTGTGGAAGTTGCGCTCACTGCGCACGGAGAAATTGTCCATACGGACTCCTTTCATCGATGTTGGCAGGGCCACCGTGCCTCTTGGCCGGTTGGCGTCGGGATCGTGGAGCCAACTCTCTACCCCGACTCTGGATAAAACGTGCCCGCTCCTTGCAGGCACGGTGGAGTCTATCAGCGCGCGCGGACACAAATCAAGCGCGCTTGCGAAATGACGCGCGGGCGGCGCTTGATTTCGCCGGCTGCTGTTAGGCTTAAATTCGAAAAAATGTCGAAATATCCCGTGTAAAAGTACGGAAAAGTGTCGTGATACACACTTTAAAACCTCGAAAAAGTGTCGAAATGAGCACCTAGCAACCACGGAAAAGTGTATCCTAGTGCTAAAACAGCACGTAATAAGGGGTACGCTTATGCTGCAGAGAAAAGCGAAAGCACAGTTTGAATCTTGGCTTGCCTCGTCGCCTAACAAGGCTCTTTTGGTCAAGGGCGCCCGACAGGTGGGAAAGTCATATTTGGTCAACGTCTTTGCAAGCGAATCGTTCGAAAATGTCGTGACGTTCGACCTTATCGCCGACGCGTCCGTGCGCGATTCGTTTTTGGCGGCAAAAAGCGCGGATGACCTGCTTATGCGCATGTCTATTGCTGCAACGCAGCCGATGGTTGCGAACAAGACCGTTGTGGTTATCGACGAGGTGCAGCGATGCCCCAACGTAGTGACGTTTATCAAATACCTGGTCCAGCGCGGCGACTTTCGATACATCCTTACCGGATCGCTCCTTGGCGTTGAGCTCGAGGGCATCGATTCCCTGCCGGTGGGGTATGTCGAGCAGGTCCAGATGTACCCGCTCGACTTTGAGGAGTTCTGCTGGGCAAGCGGCGTTGCTGCCGGAGCGTTTGACATGCTCAGGGGTTGTCTAAAGGACGAAAAGGAGCTCCCCGGCTATCTGTATGACCGCTTGCTCAATCTGTTCCATCAGTATGTGGTGGTGGGGGGCATGCCCGACGCGGTCAATTCCTTCTTGGCGACGCGCAATGTCGACGAGGTTCGAAACATCCATCGCGATCTTCACGCCCTGTATCGCGATGACATCGCAAAGTACGCTCCGCCTGAGCTACGCTTGGTTATTCGCGATATCTATGATCTGATTCCCAGCGAGGCCGGCTCCAAAAACAAGCGATTCAAACTGTCATCGATTAACGGTGTCAAACGTTTTTCGCAGGTGACAGATCATTTTCTCTGGCTATCGGAGGCGGGTGTCGCGCTTCCCGTGTATAACGTAGCGGCGCCCGTGGCACCCCTTTTATTGGGGGAGCAACGAAATCTGTTCAAGCTGTTTTACTTGGACACCGGAATGCTCATGTCGTCGTATTCCAAAAGGGTCGCCCAAGGAGTTTTTGATGGGGAGGCGGAAGACGCCTTTGGCATGAACATGGGGGCGGCGTTTGAGGGCTTCGTTGCCCAAGAGCTCAAAGCCCACGGATTCAGATTGCGCTACTTTACGTCTAAAAAAGTCGGCGAGCTCGATTTTGTGGAGGAGACGCTCGATGGGGAGGTCCTTGCCATCGAGGTCAAGTCGGGCAAGAGCTTTAAGTCCCATGCGGCGCTCGACAACGCGCTCGCGACGAAGGGCTACGGAATCGATCGCGCCCTGGTACTTGCGGAATGTAATCTTCACCGCGATGGTGACGTGCTGTATCTGCCCATCTTTATGGCAGGGCTTTTGGAGCCGTAACATGCCGCCGGCTCTTCCGGCCCTCCCTTAACCCTCGCTACTCGTCGTCTCCGTCGTTGGGGTCGCCCTTGAGGGTGTTGATGTCTAGGTACTGGTTGTCGTCCTCTTTTTGCTGGGTCTCCGACTCCGCTTGGGTGGGGCCGCGGAACAACTGGAATCCCTCAAACGCAATGACGCCGAGCAGGGCAATGACAATGGCGATAAAGGCAACCTTGACTGCCTGCGGAAATTCCGAAAAACGCAGCGCCTTTTCCTCGGCGTAATAATCGGCGAAGCGCTCTTCGCCCGTGCTTTTGGTATACGCCGGCGCGGACGCGGCCTCCGGGTCATATTCCGGTGCAGGCGTGGCAGCGTACGGATCGTTGAGATAATCGCTCGATGCGGTGCCATAATCCTCGGTCTCGATGCGACCGGCGTCAGCATAGCCATCGGAATAATCGGAATATGCCGCACCGCCCTCATAGTCCGCGGCGCTCGTGTTGGCGGCAAAAAGCGGGTTAACTGGAACGTCGAGCGCCGGCATGCCGGTAGAGGTCTCATCCAGATCGGCTGCAGCCCAGGAATCGTAGGCAACCTGATGGGCAACGGGCTCATCGAGCCTTGTGACCGGAGACTTGCGTGCCGCAGGAACGGGCAACTGCTGGGCGCTGTACATAACGGTGCTGTCGGCCGATTTGCTCCGCGTCGCCGCAGCGAGAAATGCCGCCGTCTCGGATGGGTCGCTTGCGGGGCGGGGAGTGGGCGTGGGCGCCGAAATGGGTGCGGGCGCAGACGCGGGCGTCGAAACAGGCGGCTGCGCAGGAGTCGGCGCAGATGCGGGCTTAGGCGCAAGTGCGGGATTGGGGCTTGACGGGCGAGCCCCGCCGCCCATGAGTTCGTCGGCGGTCCACGGGCGATCATCCATCACGTCGTCAAGGCTCAGCGAAAACAAGTCGTCTTCACCCTCATCGAACATGCGGTGCACATGTCCACCAATTGCCGGAATCAATCCGCGACCGGTGCATGATGCCTTGCTCAACGCCATTCTGTTCCACCCTTTCGAAATACTAATGACATCGATTATATGGAACTTTCCAAGCGGCTCGGTCTTGGATTCATGCTTTCCAGAACTCGCGCCCAAAAGGGGAGGGGCAATCCAGGTGAGTGCCTACTTGTCGCCTGCTGCCGCCTTGGCCTCATTGAGGTAGCTATAGAAGCTGTATTTGGAGATGCCAAAGAACTCGCAGGCGCGCTCGCTCGACTTGGAAATGAGGAAGGCGCCGCGACGGTCGAGGTAGCCGATGGCACGAATGCGCTCGTCTTTGGTCATGAGCGCCGCGGGCTTGCCCACAAACTGCTCGCACTCGTGCAGCAGGTCCTCGAGCAGGTCGCCGATGTTCTTGGTAATGGGCTCGGGCTCGGTGTAGCCCGTGCCGCCGGTGCCGGTAAAGGCATCGAGCGAACGCTCAAAAGCCTTCATAAGCGTAATGTCAAAGTTAATGCCCAAAATGCCGACGGGCTTACCCTCGTCGTTGCGGATAAAGATGGTCGAGGATTTGAGCAGCTTGCCATCGGTGGTTTTGGTGAGGTATGGCTCGCGGTCGTGCACGTCGGTGGTGCCCTCGTGCATGGACTCAAACACAATATGGCTGGGGCCGTCACCCAGTGTGCGCCCGCTGACGTGGCCGTTTTCGATCACCACGATGGAGTGGTCCACGTCGTCGGTTTCCAGGTCGTGGACGACGACTTCGCAGTTGGGGCCAAATTGGAGCGCCAGGCCGTGTGCAAGGCGCTTGTAGAACTCAATCTGTGCGGGGGTCATGGGTGCCTTCCTAAAAATTAGTTTGGGCTCACTGTGCCATAAACCCCACTTGTTCGCAAATAACGAAAGCGTCGCTGTGTTATGTGACCGTTCGGCGGCGAAAAGGTACCGATTACGGCAACAAACAATTTGTTAGGTTTTCCAATCAAAAAGTGTGATAGAACAGTGCTAACAAACTTTTTGTTTGGCATCCACATAAAAGTTCAGCCGTGTGAATGGGATCGGGCTGAAACGCGTATGCGGGGGCCGGCAAGAGAGAACTTAAGGAGTTCACCGTATGGCCGATAAGATCCAGTGGGCGGGCAACACGATGCCCAAGAGCGATGACAAGCACTTGGGAATCATGAGCCTCGACCACGTGAAGAAGGCCCGCGCCTTCCACCAGTCGTTCCCCCAGTACACCGTCACTCCGCTTGCCCGCCTGGATGGCCAGGCCGCGCGCCTAGGCCTGTCCAACCTGTGCGTTAAGGACGAGAGCTATCGCTTTGGCCTCAACGCCTTTAAGGTCCTGGGCGGATCGTTTGCCATGGCCAACTACATTGCCGACGAGACCGGCAAGGACGTTGCCGAGTGCACCTTCGATTACCTGACCTCCGATCAGCTTGCCAAGGACTTTGGCCAGGCCACCTTCTTTACCGCCACCGACGGCAACCATGGCCGCGGCGTGGCATGGGCTGCCAACAAGCTGGGCCAGAAGGCCGTCGTGCACATGCCCAAGGGTTCCACCAAGCCCCGCTTCGATAACATTGCCGCCGAGGGCGCCACGGTGACCATCGAAGAGGTCAACTACGACGAGTGCGTGCGCATGGCCGCCGCCGAGGCCGACGCCTGCGAGCGCGGCGTCATCGTTCAGGATACCGCCTGGGAGGGCTACGAGAAGATCCCGTCCTGGATCATGGAGGGCTACGGCACCATGGCTTCCGAGGCTGCCGAGCAGCTGCGCGAGATGGCCATCAACCGCCCGACGCACGTCTTTGTCCAGGCTGGCGTGGGCTCGCTCGCCGGCGCCGTGGTGGGCTACTTCACCAACCTGTATCCCGATAACCCGCCCACCTTCGTCGTGGTCGAGTGCGCGCCTGCCGCCTGCCTGTACAAGGGCGCTGCCGCCGGCGACGGCGATCCGCGCATCGTGGACGGCGACATGCCCTCCATCATGGCCGGCCTGTGCTGCGGCGAGCCCAACATCCTGGGTTGGGATATCCTGCGCAACCACACCACCGCCTTCGTGTCCTGCCCCGACTGGGTCACCGCTCGCGGCATGCGCACCCTGGGCGCTCCCGAGAAGGGCGACCCGCGCGTTATCTCCGGCGAGTCCGGCGCCGTGACCACCGGTCTGGTCGAGACCCTTATGCTCGATCCCGAGTACGCCGAGCTCAAGGAGCTCATCGGCCTGGACAAGACGAGCTCCGTGCTCTGCTTCTCCACCGAGGGCGACACCGATCCGGATCAGTACCGTCGCATCGTCTGGGAGGGCGAGTATCCGACCTGCTAGCAGACTGACCTGTCCGGAGGCAGCCGGAGGACTTTACTCCCTGCTCGGACAGTCCTGCTCGCACGGAGAGCACATTAAGTGCTCTCCGGCTCGTGCGGAACTCGCGACGGAGCAAAGTCCTCCGTCCGCCTCCTATGGTTACTTGCTTGTGGGGTGCTCGACCTCACGCTGCTTGGCACAAGTGATCTATCTGAAATATCTACCTGTAGGTAAACCCTTGTAGAAAGGTTGACTGTTATGACTAAAGAACTCGATTTTGATGCCATTAAGGCTACTGCGGAGTCCCATCGTGCTGATATGACTCGCTTCCTGCGCGCCATGATCTCTCACCCCTCTGAGTCTTGCGAGGAGGGTGAGGTTGTCGCTTGCATCAAGGCCGAGATGGAGAGCCTTGGCTATGACGAGGTCAAGGTCGACGGCCTGGGCAACGTTATGGGCTTTATGGGCGAGGGCGACAAGATCATCGCCATCGACTCCCACATCGACACCGTCGGCATCGGCAACATCGAGAACTGGGATGCCGATCCCTATGAGGGCTACGAGACCGACGAGATCATCTACGGCCGCGGCGGCTCCGACCAGGAGGGTGGCATGGCTTCTGCTACCTACGCTGCCAAGATGATGAAGGACATGGGCCTCATCCCCGAGGGCTACAAGATCATGGTCGTCGGCACCGTCCAGGAAGAGGACTGCGACGGCATGTGCTGGCAGTACATCTACAACAAGGACGGCATTAAGCCCGAGTTCGTCATTTCCACCGAGCCCACCGACGGCGGCATCTATCGCGGTCACCGCGGCCGCATGGAGATCCGCGTCGACGTTCACGGCACCTCCTGCCACGGCTCCGCTCCCGACCGCGGCGACAACGCCATCTACAAGATGGCCGACATCATCGCCGACGTCCGCGCCCTCAACAACAACGGCTGTGACGAGTCGACCGACATCAAGGGCCTCGTCAAGATGCTCGACCCCAAGTACAACCCCGAGCACTTCGAGGACGCCCGCTTCCTGGGCCGCGGCACCTGCACCGTCAGCCAGATCTTCTACACCAGCCCCAGCCGTTGCGCCGTGGCCGACTCCTGTGCCATCTCCATCGACCGTCGCATGACCGCCGGTGAGACCTGGGAGTCCTGCCTGGACGAGATTCGCAACCTGCCGGCCGCCAAGAAGTACGGCGACGACGTGAAGGTCTCCATGTACATGTACGACCGTCCGTCCTGGACCGGCGAGGTTTACGAGACCGAGGCTTACTTCCCCACGTGGATCAACAAGGAGACCGCTCCGCACGTCAAGGCCCTCGTCGACGCCCACAAGGCCATGTTCGGTGACGAGCGCATCGGCTGCGAGCCCAGCATGGACAAGCGCACCGGTCGTCCGCTGTGCGACAAGTGGACCTTCTCCACGAACTGCGTTTCCATCCAGGGCCGCTATGGCATCCCCTGCGTCGGCTTCGGCCCGGGTGCCGAGTCTCAGGCTCACGCTCCCAACGAGGTCACCTACAAGGACGACCTGGTCACCGCTGCCGCCATGTATGTGGCTGCCCTGAACCTCTACGATCCGAGCCAGGCCGATGGCGACGCCACCGTGTTCCGCGCCGGTCTGACCAACAACAAGATCGATTAGTCCCATTCCTCGATCTTGTTGAGCCGGGGACAGCTCGTGTCCCCGGCACCCCCTGTTGACTTGGGGCCCGCGGTCGTTATCTCCCATGCTTCCTCAACGGTAGCGGGTCCTCGTCATAGTGCTCTGCATGTTCTAGCCACACGCGCATGCCGTAGCACATCTACTCATTGCAATCGTTTCATCTTTGGAAAGGATATTTACATGGACGCCAAGTTTACCGAGCTCGTCGAGCAGCTGAACGGCCTCGATTTTAAGGGCATGTACGGCAGCGACTTCCTGCACACCTGGGATAAGACCACCGATGAGCTCAAGGCGCTCTACATCGTCGCCGACGCCCTGCGCGAGCTGCGCGAGAACAACGTTTCGTCCAAGATCTTCGATTCGGGTCTGGCCGTCTCCCTGTTCCGTGACAACTCCACCCGTACGCGCTTCTCCTTCTCTAAGGCAGCCAACCTGCTCGGTCTTGAGCTGCAGGACCTGGACGAGAAGAAGTCCCAGATCGCTCACGGCGAGACCGTCCGCGAGACCGCTACCATGATCTCCTTCATGGCCGACGTCATCGGCATCCGCGACGACATGTACATCGGCAAGGGCGACGCCTACATGGCCGAGGTCTCCGAGTCTGTCCAGCAGGCCTACGAGGACGGCGTTCTGGATCACCGTCCCACGCTCATCTCCCTGCAGTCCGACTCCGATCACCCCACGCAGTCCTCTGCCGACATGCTCTACCTCATCAACGAGTTTGGCGGTCTTGAGAACCTCAAGGGCAAAAAGGTTGCCGTCACCTGGGCCTACTCGCCCTCTTACGGCAAGCCGCTGTCCTGCCCGCAGTCGCTGATCAGCCTGCTGCCCCGCTTTGGCATGGACGTCACCTTGGCCCACCCCGAGGGCTACGACCTCATGCCCGAGGTCGTCGAGCGCGCCAAGGGTTATGCCGCCGAGTCCGGCACCACCTTTAAGCAGGTCAACACCATGGCCGAGGCCTTCGAGGGCGCCGACATCGTGATCCCGAAGAGCTGGGCTCCGTTTGCCGCCATGGAGAAGCGCACCAACCTGTACGCCGAGGGCGACGACGCCGGCATCGCTGCACTCGAGAAGGAGCTGCTCGCCCAGAACGCCACCCATCAGGACTGGTGCTCCACGACCGAGCTCATGGAGAAGACTGCCAACGGTCAGGACACCATCTTTATGCACCCGCTGCCCGCCGACATCTCCGGTGTCTCCTGCGAGCACGGCGAGGTTAACGCCGACGTCTTCGACATGCACCGCGTGGGCATGTACAAGGAGGCCAGCTACAAGCCGTACGCCATCGCAGCCATGATGTTCCTGCAGAAGGTTGCCGATCCCGCCGCTACCCTCAAGGCCCTCGACGAGCGCAGCACCGCCCGTTGGTTCCAGGCCTAAAGCTGGGTTGAGGTAAGCCATGTAAAGGGGGCGCTCTGCCAACCGGCGGGGTGCCCCTTTTTGCATCGTGGGCGTGCGGGATAAGCGCTTTCGATGTAGATGCCCCGCGACGCGAGTTATGGGTACGATGGTTTCAGGGGAGGTATCGCCATGAAACTTGGTTGCGTCATTATGGCTTCGGGCGAGGGCAAGCGATTTGGCTCTAACAAGATGCTCGCCGATATCTATGGCGAGCCGCTGATTGCCCGGACCATTGATTCGGTTCCCCGGGGCTTTGACGTTGTGGTTTCGACGCGTTGGCCCGAGGTCGCTCAGATTTGCGAGGACAAGCATTGCCCGTGCGTGCTGCACGATGGCGAGCTGCGCAGCGAAAGCGTCCGTGCGGGCCTTTCGTGGGGAGTCGAACGCAACTGGAAAGGTTGCCTCTTTTTGCCGGGCGACCAGCCGCTCGTGAGTTCAGATTCTTTTGAGGCTATGGTTCGTGCATTTGACGAGCGTGGCCGCAAGCATCCGGTGCGTCTTGCGTGCAACGGTGAGCCTTCGAGCCCGGTGCTCTTTCCGGCGGAACTGTTCGATGCACTTATGTGTCTTGGGGGTAAGGACGGCGGCGGTTCGATCCTCAAGGACCGTACCGACGTGGTGCTGGTCGAGGCGCGTGCCTACGAGCTGTGGGACGTCGATACCGTCAAGGGACAGCGACGCATAACGGAGCATATCGCCGCCTGCTCGTATTTTGATCGCGTGGCCAACTGCATCAATCAATAAGGAGCAATTATGATCATCATCAAAAACGGCGCACTCGTGACGCCCCAGGGGCTTCGCCGCGCCGATCTTGCCATGGAGGGCGACAAGATTGTGCGGATTGCCGCGGCAATCGAGCCGGGCGAGGGCGATACCGTCGAGGACGCCACCGACTGTTGGGTGTTTCCCGGCTTTATCGACGGCCACACGCACATGCAGTGCTGGACTGGCATGGATTGGACGGCCGATAGCTTTGAGACCGGCACGCGCGCGGCTGCCTGCGGCGGCACGACGACCATTGTGGACTACGCGACGGCCGATCGCGGCGTGACCATGCCCGATGCCTTGGTCGAGTGGCATCATCGCGCCGACGGCACCTGCACCGCCAACTATGCCTTCCATATGGCGCTTGCCGAGTGGAATGAGCGCAACCGCGCCGATCTTTCGGCCATGCGCGAGGCGGGCGTGTCGTCGTTTAAGACCTACTTTGCCTACGACCATCTGCGCCTGGACGATGCCGAGACGCTCGAGGTGCTGGAGGAGCTCAAGCGCGTGGGCGGTATCCTGTGCGTGCATTGCGAGAACGGCACGTTGGTCAACGCGCTGCAGAAGCGCGTGTTTGAGCAGGGTATCCACGGGCCCGAGGGCCATGCGCTCAGCCGTCCGGACGTGTGTGAGGCCGAGGCCGTGAGCCGCCTGCTGTATCTGGCGCACTTGGCCGGGGACGCTCCGGTCAACGTGGTGCACCTTTCGACCAAGCTGGGGCTCGAGGCCATTCGCGCTGCCAAAGCGCGCGGGCAGAAGAACATCTATGTCGAGACATGCCCTCAGTATCTGATGCTCGACGACACCTGCTATCTGGAGCAGGGCGAGGACGGCTTTGCGGGCGCCAAGTACGTGATGAGCCCGCCGCTGCGCCATGCCGGTGACCGTGCCGCGCTGCGCGAGGCGCTTGTGGCTGGCGAGATCGATACTATTGCGACCGATCATTGCAGCTTTAACCTGCACGGGCAAAAGGACCGAGGACGCGATGATTTCCGCGCGATTCCCAACGGCGGGCCCGGCGTGGAGCATCGTCCCGTTGCGATTGCCACGAGCTTTGAGGGACAGCTGGGTCCCGAGGATCTGTGCCGCTTGATGAGCGAGAATCCGGCGCGCGTTTTTGGCATGTATCCGCGCAAGGGCTGTCTTGCCGAGGGCGCCGATGCCGACGTGTGCGTGTGGGATCCGTGCGCGCGTTGGACGATCAGCGCCGCGACGCAGCATCAGGCCGTGGACTACACGCCGCTCGAGGGTTTTGAGGCACATGGCCGCGCCAAGGCCGTGTTTGTGAACGGCGTGCTGGCCGCGCGCGACGGCGAGCCCACCGGGGCCCAGCCCGGTCGCTACGTGCCCCGCTAGCAGGAAGATCACCGGATTTCCCTCCGCAGTTGCGGTGGAATAGTTCCTGTTTAGCTGCCAAATAGGCCGTTTCAGGAACTATTCCACCGCAACTTATAGGCCTGCTGGGGCAGCGCCAGCTACTTGAGGTTGGTGGCGACGACGGGGCGGCCGAGGGCTGCCTGGAAGCGGTCGGCTATCGTTGAGTCGGCAAGTGTGTCGACTTGGTTGAGCATGACGCGTGCGGTGCTGAGCTTCAGCGCCTGCATCTCGGCATAGAGCACCTGGGCGACGCGCTCGGGCGTGGCGATGTCGGTGGGCTCGCAGCCGCAACGTTCGCAAAAGAGCTCGGGGCGGTGGACGGCTTCGTTGATGGGCTTGCCGAGCCCCGAGGCGCCGACGACCCAGACAACGTTTGCCGTGGCGGCGGGAATTACCGGCTCCCAGGCGGCGTGCGCCTTGAGCGGGAGCCGCTTGCTGCCGTCCGCCTCGGCCAGGACGTAGTCAAAGCGCTGCGCCAGCTGGTCGAGCGGCGCGGCGGGGGAGGAGAGCTTGCCCGTCTGGGGGTCCAAGACACCTGCTTGGCAGATCCTTCCCCGCACAAGCCCCGCGCAGGCCTCGCAGGTGCAGCCTGGGGTGTGTAAGGCACCTGGCTTCCAGGGCGCGGCGTCCAGACGACGGCTCGATCCGTCCCACGGCACGCCGGCGACGGGAAACATATGCGTGGTGGTGCAGAGGAGCACGCGGCCGCCAGAGCGCATGAGCTCAAGGCTCAGCGTCTTGAGCAAGGTCGACTTGCCGCCGCTGCCGATAATCGCGGTAATGCCCGGCTCGATCCTGAGCGCCGAGGCAAGATTACCGTTAACCGTTTCCATATGTTCACCGCCGTATAATACTGTGATAATAAATAATCATCAGAGCAGCGGTCGAACCGCTTTTGCTCTGCTCAAACCGTAGCACAGGGAGGTGCCCCGGGAATGCTCGTTTATGTTCGCGGCGCCGGCGATATCGCCACGGGCGTCGCCGCTCGCTTGGTGCGCGCCGGCGTTTCGGTCGTTATGGCCGATATCGCGGTTCCCACGTGCATCCGCCGCACAATCTGTTTTTGCGAGGCCATTCGCCTGGGCGAGGTCGAGGTCGAAGGCATTCGCGCTCGCTTGGCACGGACGCCGGCTGAGGCGCTTGAGATTACCGAGGCTGGAGACGTCGCCGTTGTGGTGGACCCTCAGGCCAAGATGCTCGATGAGCTTAAACCCGCGGCTGTGGTCGACGCGATTTTGGCTAAGCGCAACTTGGGCACCACGCGCGACATGGCGCCTGCCGTCATCGCTGTGGGGCCGGGCTTTACCGCGCCGGTTGACTGCGACGCCGTGGTCGAGACCATGCGCGGACATTTTCTCGGCCGTGTCATTACCCAAGGTTCGCCCCAGCCCAACACGGGCGTGCCGGGCATTATCGCCGGCTATGGCAAGGAACGTGTTATCCACAGCCCCGCCGCCGGCGTGTTTAGGTCCGACCGCACCATCGGCGACATCGTGAGTGCCGGCGATGTGATCGGGTATGCGGGTGATACTCCCATGGTCACGCAGATCGACGGCTGCTTGCGCGGCCTTTTGGCCGACGGTGTTCAGGTGACCGAGGGCTTTAAATGTGCCGACGTCGACCCGCGCGGCGATGCCAGCTATATCAACTATATTTCGGACAAAGCGACGTCGGTCGGCGGCGGCGTGCTCGAGGCACTCGCTATGCTCACCGATGTCTTTAGAGGATAGAAGGCGGCAATGGAAAAGCTCGATGTTGTGAATGCGGCGCTTGCCGCCCTGCGTGCTGGCGAGACGTGCGAGCTGGTGGTCGTGGCCGGTACGGCGGGGTCGTCCCCGCGCGGTGTGGGCGCCTGGATGGCCGTCTTTGCCGATGGCAGCCAGGCGGGCACTATCGGCGGCGGCAAGATTGAGCTCTTTGCGCTGGACGAGGCGCGCGAGCTGCTGGGCGCAGGGCAATCGCGTCTGGTCCGCTACACCATGGGCGGCGAGAACTCCGATACCGGCATGATCTGCGGCGGAGCCATCTGCCTGTGCTATCTGCACCTGGATGTATCGCAGGCGCCGTTGTTCCAGTCGATTGCCGACGTCTTGGCGTATCGACGCATCGGCGACTTCGTCATCGACTTTGAGCCGTTTATCGCGAGCGCGCTCGAGGGCGATGTGGCCAAGTACCATGGCGAGGAGTCGCGCCGCACCATAATGGGCTGCCCCGAGCTTTCGCTGGTGGAGGAGGGGAGTAGGGTCACCTACACCAACGCCGCCTCTGAGATTCCTCCCGCGCACATCGAGACGCTCTGCCCCGAGGGCCTGACCTATATCTTTGGCTGCGGACACGTGGGTGCTGCGACGGCGCGGGTGCTCACGGCGGCGGGCTTTGCCGTCGTGGCCTGCGACGATCGCCCGGGCACGTTGACGCCCGAATGGGTGCCCGGTGTCTACGACCGTCGTCTGGTCGACTACAAGAACCTGAGCAAGCAGTGCCCCATCGGCCCGCGTGACCTAGTGGTCGTCGCCACAGCAGGTCACAAGTCCGATATCGACGTGGTGATTCAGGCCATGCGTGCCAAGCCTACCTATCTGGGTTGCCTGGGTTCGCGCCGCAAGACGGCCTTTGTGCGCGCCCGCCTGGAGCAGGAGGGCTTTACGCAGGAGCAGATTGACGGACTGCACCTGCCGATCGGTGTCGCCATCGAGGCCGAGGACCCCGAGGAGATCGCCATCTCCATCGCTGCCGAGATGATTCACCTGCGCCGCACCAAGCTCGTCCCCCGCAAGCGCTAATCGCATCCCCATATATGAGTTGCGGTGAAATGCGGACTGTTTAAGCCTGTTAAGCCGTCAAACGGTCCCTATTTCACCGCAACTGCCATTTTCCTCCGTCCCCTAGGGATCGATATGTGCGGGGGAGTTGTGGAGTTGTGCAGGCAGACGAGGTTTTTCTGGAAATACGCTCCCGATGCGCGTATAGTACCGATTGTTTTGTCGGCTCCTGCTGCGTCGAGTCCAAACCGAAAAATGCCATGAGCGGCGCGGATGCAGTCAGGAGGCACGAGGACAACCCACCGTGGCCACGCCCCGTGCTTAAAACCCCAAGAAGGAGTGAACAATGGCAGAAGAGAAGTATGTGCCGCGTCTGAAGACCAAGTACAACAACGAGGTCAAGCAGCAGCTTCAGGACAAGTTCCAGTACGAGAACGTCATGATGATCCCCAAGTTTGAGAAGATCGTCGTGAACATGGGTGTCGGCGAGGCCGCTACCGATTCCAAGGCCATCGACGGTGCCGTGCGCGACCTGCGCGCCATCACCGGTCAGCAGCCGATGATCACCCGTGCCCGCAAGTCCATCGCTACCTTCCGCCTGCGCGCTGGTATGCCGATCGGCTGCAAGGTTACCCTGCGTGGCGACCGTATGTGGGAGTTCTTCGATCGTCTGACCTCCGTCGCGATCCCCCGTATCCGCGACTTCCGCGGCATCTCCGCCAAGAGCTTCGACGGCCGTGGTAACTTCTCCATGGGCGTCACCGAGCAGCTCATCTTCCCCGAGATCGACTTCGACTCCGTCGATCACCAGCGTGGTATGGACATCACTTTCGTGACCACCGCCAACACCGATCAGGAGGCCAAGGCCCTTCTGGACGCCTTCGGTTTCCCGTTCAAGAAATAGGTTCACCTGCCCTATGAGCGCCGTTCCCACAAGGGGGCGGCGCTTGGGGCGAACAATACTCTATGTGAGGAGGATATAAGTGGCTAAGACATCGATGATCGTCAAGTGCAATCGCAAGCAGAAGTTCTCTACTCGTGAGTACACGCGCTGCCAGCGCTGCGGCCGTCCGCACTCTGTGTACCGCAAGTTCGGCCTGTGCCGTGTCTGCTTCCGCGAGCTTGCACTCAAGGGCGAGCTTCCCGGCGTTAAGAAGGCCAGCTGGTAAGTCACTACCAGCGTTTCAAGCATCAGTTTGGAACAGGGAAAACGCGCTAAAAAGGCTTTGCCGTTAAGGGCGGCGAAGAACCAAGAGCACGTGTTCATCAAGAACGAAGGAGAATCTGTATGAACCTTACAGACCCGATCGCAGATATGCTTACGCGCATCCGTAACGCTAACTCTGTGAACAAGGCCACGGTCTCCATGCCGAGCAGCAAGAAGCTCGTCGAGATCGCTCGTGTTCTGCACGAGGAGGGCTACATCGAGGGCTACGATGTCGAGGACACCGTTCCCCAGAAGACTCTGCACATCACGCTTAAGTATGGTCCCAAGAAGGCTAAGGTCATCAACGGCATCCGCCGCATTTCCAAGCCGGGCCTGCGTAAGTACACCGGCGTTGCCGACATGCCCCGCGTCCGCGGTGGCCTTGGTACCGCCATTATTTCCACCAGCCATGGCGTCATGACCGACCGCGATGCTCGCAAGCACAACGTCGGCGGCGAGATCATCGCTTACGTCTGGTAATTCGCTCGGTAGGTAGAAGGAAAGGAGATCACCGTGTCTCGTATCGGTAATAAGCCTGTCCAGATTCCCGCCGGAGTCGAAGTGGCAGTCAACGGCAACAACGTTGTCGTCAAGGGCCCCAAGGGCCAGCTCGAGCTTGATGTCTTTGAGAAGCTCGCTATCAACGTCGAGGACAACGTCCTCACCGTTTCCCGTCCCGACGACGAGCGTGAGACCCGTGCCCGCCACGGCCTCACCCGCGCCCTCATCCACAACATGGTTGTTGGCGTTTCCGAGGGCTTCGAGAAGAAGCTCGAGCTCGCCGGCGTCGGTTACCGCGTGCAGCAGAAGGGCAAGAACCTCGAGTTCTCCCTGGGCTTCTCGCACCCCGTGATCGTCGAGGCTCCCGAGGGCATCACCTTCGAGGTTCCCGACAACACCCACGTGAACGTCAAGGGTATCAACAAGCAGCAGGTCGGTCAGATCGCCGCTGAGATCCGCGGCCATCGTCCTCCCGAGCCTTACAAGGGCAAGGGTATCCACTACGTTGGCGAGCACATCCGCCGCAAGCTGGGTAAGGCCGCCAAGTAGTCGTAACCGACTCACTCGCATAAGACCAGCACCCCGTCAGGTGCTGGCAAGATCAACCTTTTTAGGAGTTTACGTATGAACAAGCATAAGGCGAAGCTGGAAGGCCTCAAGCGTCGTCAGCGTCGTGTTCGCGGCAAGGTCTCGGGTACCTCCGAGCGTCCGCGTCTTCGCGTGACCCGTACTAACGCCAACATCTATGCCCAGATCATCGACGACAGCAAGGGCTCCAGCCTGACGCTCGTCTCTGCCTCGACCCTCGAGGCCGAGTTCAAGGGCACCCACACCTCGAACAAGGAGGCTGCGGAGAAGGTCGGTCAGCTCGTTGGCAAGCGCGCCATCGAGGCCGGCATCACCAAGGTCGCCTTCGATCGCGGTGGCCGTATCTACCATGGCCGCGTCAAGGCCCTCGCCGACGGTGCTCGTGCCGCCGGTCTCGAGTTCTAGGAGGTATGTAGCACATGGCTCGTAATCAGAAGCAGCAGCGCGAGGCCTCCGAGTTCGAGGAGCGCGTCGTTTACATCAACCGCGTGTCGAAGACCGTCAAGGGTGGTCGTCGCATGAGCCTCGTCGCTCTCGTCGTCGTTGGCGACGGCAAGGGCAACGTCGGCGTTGGCATGGGCAAGTCCGCTGAGGTGCCCATGGCCATCTCCAAGGCGTCTCTCGATGCCAAGAAGAACATGTTCCACGTGCCGGTGACCGAGCAGGGCACCATCCCGCACGAGGTTCTCGGCCACTTTGGTGCCGGCCGCATCATCATCAAGCCCGCTGTCGAGGGTACCGGCGTTATCGCCGGCGGCGCTGTGCGTCCCCTCTTCGAGCTTGCTGGCATCAAGAACGTCCTGTCCAAGTCCCTCGGTACCGACAACGGCCTCAACATCATTAAGGCTGCCGTCGAGGGCCTCAAGGAGCTCTCCAGCCCTGAGGACGTCGCGGCTCGCCGTGGCCTGACGGTCTCCGAGATGTTCGTCGGTAAGGAGAACTAAGCATGGCTGACACCATCAAGATCAAGCAGGTCCGCAGCACCAACGGTTGCAAGCAGGACCAGGTCCGTACTGTCCGTGCCCTCGGTCTCCACAGGATCCGCGAGGTTCGCGAGATTGCTGACAACGAGTCCGTCCGCGGCATGATCTTCAAGGTCAAGCACCTTGTCGAGATTGTAGAGGAGTAGCAAATGCAGCTTCACGATCTTACTCCCGCGCCCGGTTCCACCAAGAACCGCAAGCGCGTCGGCCGTGGCAATTCTTCGGGTCACGGCACCACTTCTGGCCGCGGTCAGAAGGGCCAGGGTTCCCGCTCTGGCGGCACCAAGGGTGCCGGCTTCGAGGGTGGCCAGACTCCGCTGGCTATGCGCCTGCCCAAGCTTCCGGGCTTCCGCAACCCCCGTCGTATCGAGTACACCGCTGTTAACGTTGAGCGTCTCGAGCGTAAGTTCGAGGATGGCGCTGTGATCGACGGTGCCGCTCTTAAGGCCGCTCGCATCACCAAGAGCGAGTTCGAGCCCGTCAAGGTGCTCGGCAATGGTGAGCTCACCAAGAAGTTCACGGTCAAGGTCGACAAGGTCAGCGCTTCTGCGCAGGCCAAGATCGAGGCCGCCGGCGGAAAGGTCGAGCTGCCGTGCTAAATGGTCTTAAGAATGCTTTCCGCATCAAAGAATTGCGCGAAAAGATTCTTTTTACCATAGCTATGCTCGTCGTGTACCGCATTGGTGCGCACGTTCCTGTGCCCGGCATTCCCTTCCAGGGGATGCTGGGCCTTTTCTCGACCGATAACAATTCGGTCGCCGCAGGTGCTATGGCCCTCCTGAATCTTTTCTCTGGCGGCGCGTTGAGCTATGTGTCGGTGTTTTCGCTGGGCATCATGCCTTACATCACCAGCTCAATCATCCTCCAGATGCTCCAGGCCGTTGTGCCTTCCCTGCATGAGCTTGCCCGCGAGGGCGAGGTCGGTCAGACCAAGATTACGCAGTATTCGCGTTACCTCACCCTGGCTCTGGCAATCCTCAACTCCGTGGGTTACCTCTTCCTCTTTAAGAGCTTCGGCATCAGCTTTAATGGCGCCGGCGCTCCCGAGATCATCTTCGACCTCATGATCGTCGGCACGCTCACTGCGGGTGCCATGCTGATCATGTGGATTGGTGAGCTCATCACCCAGCGCGGTATCGGCAATGGCATGTCGCTGATCATCTTCGCGAACATCATGGCCGGTCTTCCGCAGGCGATCTTCTCCAGCACCGAGGGTAACGCCGGTGGCATCATCACCATGGTGATCATCTGTGCCATCATCCTGCTGGTTATCCCGCTGATTGTTTTCCTTGAGCGCGGCCAGCGCCGCATTCCGGTCTCCTACGCTAAGCGCGTCGTGGGCCGTCGCATGATGGGTGGCCAGACCACCTACCTGCCCATCAAGGTTAACACCGCGGGTGTCGTGCCGATCATCTTCGCTTCGGCGCTGCTGTACTTCCCGGCTCAGATTGCTGTGTTCTTCCCCGGCATCGGCTGGATTCAGGCAGTTGCCTCTGCGCTTTCGACCGGTTGGCTCAACTGGGTGCTTAATGTTGTCCTCATCGTGTTCTTCGCGTACTTCTACACCTCCATGGTGTTCAACCCCGATGACACCGCCGACAACCTTAAGAAGCAGGGCGGCTTTATTCCGGGCGTTCGTCCGGGTAGGGCTACCGCGGCCTACATCAAGAACGCGCTCAACAAGATCACGCTTCCCAGCGCTGTCTTTTTGGCGCTCATCGCCATCGTGCCTTCGATCATCTTCTCCTTCACGGGTAACCATCTGATCCAGGCTTTTGGCGGAACGTCCATCCTCATCATGGTCGGCGTCGTGCTCGACACGGTCGATAAGCTCGAAGGCCAGATCAAGATGTATGATTACGATGGATTCTTTAAATAGGCTAGAGGAGGATTGCTCATGAACCTCGTATTGCTCGGAGCTCCGGGTGCCGGTAAGGGTACCGTCGCACAGGAGCTCGTCGCCGAGTTTGGCGTCGCCCACATTTCCACGGGCGACCTGCTGCGTGCTGCCGTCAAGGGCGGCACCGAGCTTGGTATTCAGGCTAAGAAGTACATGGACGCTGGCGAGCTCGTTCCCGACCAGCTCGTGATCGACCTTGTCAAGGAGCGCCTTGCCGCCGATGACGCCCAGCAGGGCTTCATTCTCGACGGCTTCCCGCGCAACACCGCCCAGGCTGTGACGCTCGATTCCGAGCTCTCCGCCATGGGTCGCGAGATCGATTGCGCCCTTCTGGTCGATGTGGCCCCTGAGGTCATTATCGATCGTCTGTCTTCGCGTCGCACCTGCCGCGCCTGCGGTTACACCGGCACTGCTGCCGATGCCACCTGCCCCAAGTGCGCCGGCGAGATGTATCAGCGCGACGACGACAAGCCCGAGACCATCAAGAACCGTCTCGACGTCTACGAGAAGTCCACGAGCCCGCTCGTCGACTACTATCGTGGCCAGGGTCTGCTCAAGTCGGTCAACGGTGACCAGGCTCGCGAGACCGTGTACGGGGATGTCAAAGAGGCTCTCGGTCTATGATCAAGATTAAGTCTGCAACGCAAATCGAGCAGATGAAGAAGGCAGGAGCGCTATCTAAGATGGCGCTCCGCCACGTTGGAGCCATGGTGCGCCCCGGCGTTTCGACTTTTGAGCTCGATCAGCTCGCGGAGCAGATTATCCGCATGCATGGCGGCACCCCTGCCTTTAAGGGTTACGGCGGGTTCCCGGGGACCATTTGCGCATCGATCAACGATGCCGTGGTCCACGGTATTCCCAACCCCGACATGATTCTGCGCGATGGCGATATCATCTCCATCGATACGGGAGCCGTTGTCGACGGTTGGGTCGGCGATAACGCATGGACGTTTTTCGTCGGCACCCCCACGCCCGAAGCCAAGGCTTTGTGCGAGGTCACGCGCGATTGCCTTAAGGCTGCCATCGAGCAGGCTGTTCCCGGTAACCATATCGGGGACGTCGGTTATGCCGTTCAGTCCCTTGCCGAGTCTCACGGTTACGGCGTGCTTCGTGATTATGTGGGTCATGGCATTGGCCGCGTGATGCACGAGGACCCCAACGTTCCTAACTATGGAAAGAAGGGGAGGGGCGTTCGCCTCCAGGCCGGCATGGTCATTGCCATCGAGCCGATGGTTACGATGGGTTCCAACCATGTGAGCACGGGCTCCGACGGTTGGATTGTTACGACCAACGACCACCTGCCCGCCGCGCACTACGAGAACACCGTCGCCATTACCAATGACGGTCCGGTGATTCTCACCACGGATGCCCAGGGTGCTTGGTGTTCGCTCCAAGGCGGAGAAATGTAACAAGTTCCACTTAGTTGTGGAGCCATTACGAAGTTATTACGATGCGTGCATACGTGTTGTAGAATACTCAATCGCTGTCGTTTTCTAGAGAAAGATGATTGCTTGTGAAGAAGGAAGACGCAATTGAGCTCGAGGGTACGGTAAAGGAACCGTTGCCCAATGCCATGTTTAAGGTTGAGCTCGAGAACGGTCATTCGGTTCTGTGCAACATTTCTGGCAAGATCCGAATGAATTACATCCGTATTCTCCCCGGTGACAGGGTTGTCGTGGAGCTTTCCCCGTACGACCTGACCCGCGGCCGCATCACCTATCGCTACAAATAGCGGCACGCATACACGCACTCCATTTCCGACTGCAGGCTTAGCTCAACCTACGGTCGGATTGTGTGTGAAGACCAGCCATAGTTTTAAACGCCTGCGGCTGGGCGAGTAGATAGTAGGGAAGTAGTTTGAGCGCTACCGAAAGGAAGAACGATGAAGGTACGTCCTTCGGTCAAGAAGATGTGCGATAAGTGCAAAATCATTAGGCGCCATGGCAAGGTCCTCGTCATTTGCGAGAACCCCCGTCATAAGCAGCGTCAGGGTTAAGAGAGGAGACTACGTTGGCCCGTATTAATGGTGTCGACCTCCCGCGTGAGAAGCGCGTTGAGATCGGTCTGACCTACATTTACGGCATCGGCCGCACCACTGCGACGAAGATCTGCGTCGAGTGCAACGTTAACGTGGATACGCGCGTTAAGGACCTCACCGAGGATGAGGTTAACGCCATCCGCGATTATATCGATAAGAACCAGATCATGGTTGAGGGCGACCTCCGCCGTGAGCGCAACCAGAACGTCAAGCGCCTTATGGACATCGGCTGCAACCGCGGCCTTCGTCACCGCAAGGGCCTCCCGGTCCGCGGCCAGCGCACCCACACTAACGCTCGTACCCGCAAGGGCCCGAAGCGTCAGATCGGTGCTAAGAAGAAGAAATAAGGAGCGCTAGATAGATGGCTACTGCTAAGAAGAACGTTCGCGCTGCCCGTCTGAAGCGCGCGGACCGTAAGAACATTTCCGTGGGCCAGGCTCACATTCGTTCTACGTTCAACAACACGATCGTTTCGATCACCGATCCCCAGGGCAACGTCATTTCCTGGAAGTCGGCTGGCCAGGTGGGCTTCAAGGGCTCCCGTAAGTCCACGCCGTTCGCTGCCCAGATGGCTGCCGAGGCTGCTGCCAAGCAGGCCATGGAGCACGGTATGAAGAAGGTTTCCGTCTTCGTCAAGGGCCCCGGCTCCGGTCGTGAGACCGCCATCCGCTCCCTCCAGGCTGCTGGCCTCGAGGTCTCGAGCATCCAGGACAAGACCCCCATTCCGCACAACGGCTGCCGCCCCAAGAAGCGTCGCCGCGTGTAACTGAAAGGATCGTATCAATATGGCAATCGACAGGACTCCTGTTCTTAAGCGCTGCCGTCAGCTCGGGATCGATCCCGCTGAGCTCGGTTACAGCAGCAAGAAGGAATCTATCCGTCAGCCCAAGCGCCGTCGCAAGGAATCTGAGTACGGCATGCAGCTGCGCGAGAAGCAGAAGGTCAAGTTCATCTATGGCGTTCTGGAGAAGCAGTTCCACGGCTACTTCAACAAGGCCCGCAAGATGAACGGCGTCACCGGTGAGAACCTCATGATCATCCTTGAGTCTCGCCTTGACAACGTCGTCTTCCGTCTTGGCTTTGCCCGCACCCGCAAAGAGGCTCGTCAGTCCGTCCGTCACGGTCACTTCACCGTGAACGGCAAGCGCGTGGACATCCCGTCCTACCGCGTCAAGGCCGGCGACGTCGTCGCTGTCGGCGAGAAGTTCCGTGACCTCCTCCCCATCAAGGAGGCCCTGATTTCCTCCGAGCGCTTTGAGGTCCCTGGCTGGCTCGAGGTCGATATCGAGAAGCTGTCTGGTAACGTGCTCGCTCTGCCGACGCGTGAGCAGATCAGCGGTGATATCAACGAGCAGCTCATCGTCGAGCTCTACTCTAAGTAGTCCATCCGGGCTGCTGAGGCTGGAGGTAATACATGTCAGAATTCATTAGGCCTCAGGTTCAGGTCGAAGAGATCAACGAGACGTCTGCTCGTGTCTCCGTCGAGCCGCTCGAGCGTGGCTACGGCGATACGCTGGGTAACTCCCTTCGCCGCGTACTTCTGTCCTCGCTCGAGGGTGCCGCCGTCGAGGCTATTCAGATCGATGGTGCACAGCACGAGTTCATGACCATCCCTAACATGGTCGAGGATGTCACCGACATCGTCCTGAATGTCAAGGGTCTTGTCTTCAGGGCTCTCGGCACGACCGACGAGGCGACCGCCACCATTTCTGTTGACGGCCCCTGCGAGGTCACCGGTGCGGACTTCTTTATTCCGTCCGAGTTTGAGCTGGTCAACCCCGAGCAGCACATTGCTACGCTTACCGAGGGTGGCCATCTCACCATGAGCATGCGCATCGGCTATGGCCGCGGCTATGTCTCTGGCGAGGCTAACAAGCGCGACAACGATCCCATCGGTGTGATCCACGTCGACTCGCTGTACTCGCCGGTGTCCCGTTGCGCCAAGCTCGTTGAGGCTTGCCGTGTCGGTCAGCACACCGACTACGACCGCCTTGTCCTCGAGATCGAGACCAACGGCTCCATCGCTCCGCGCGACGCCGTGGTCCAGGCTGCCAATATCATCAACCAGCATATGGCTGCCTTTATGAACCTTGCCGAGACCCCCGAGGTCGAGGACGAGGCTTCGATCTTCGCTCCCGAGGTCACCAACGACAACGCCGAGCTGGACAAGCAGATCGAGGATCTGGACCTTTCCGTCCGTTCCTACAACTGCCTTAAGCGCGCCAGCATTCACTCGGTCCGTCAACTCGTTGAGTTCTCGGAGAACGATCTGCTCAACATCCGTAACTTCGGTGTTAAGTCGATCGAGGAAGTGAAGGACAAGCTTGAGTCCATGGGCCTGAGCCTGAAGGCTTAATGCTTCGCATATTTGAGGAGAAACTAGACCATGCGTCACAACGTTAAGAAGGGCCTGAAGCTCGGCACCGATGCGAGCCACACCAAGGCCATGAAGAAGAGCCTTGCTAAGGCCCTCTTCGAGAACGACCGCATCAAGACCACCGAGACCCGCGCTAAGGCGCTGCGTTCGGTCGTCGATCCGATCATCACTTGGGCCAAGAAGGGCGACCTGCACTCTCGTCGTCTGGCTATCGCCAAGCTCGGCGATAAGCAGCTCGTTGCCGAGATCTTCGACAAGGCTGCTCAGGGCATGTGGCAGGACCGCAACGGCGGTTACACCCGCATCATGAAGCTCGGTAACCGCAAGGGCGACAACGCTCCCATCGTTATCATGGAGCTCGTCACCGAGCCTTGCACGCCTAAGGCCAAGAAGGCTGCTCCGGCCCCCAAGAAGGCCGCTGCTCCCAAGAAGGTCGAGGCTGTCGAGGAGACCGCTGCCGAGGAGGCTCCTGCTGAGGAGACCGCTGAGTAGACATTCCGTCTGCATAGGCTATATTCGAGGGGTACGTTCGCGTACCCCTCTTTTTTTGTCGCGATACCGTTGCTTGTTTGTTGGGAGCGCCCATGACTGCGCCGTCTGATTTCAATTCGATTTCCGAGCTTGACGCCACGCTCGTATTTCGCGTGGCCTATGATGGCTCATCGTATAGCGGATTTGCCGAGCAGCCGGGACAGACGACGGTTGCGGGTGAGCTACGTCGAGCCATCGAGACGCTGCTTCGCCGCCCGATCGATCTGACGTGCGCGGGGCGTACCGATGCCGGCGTGCATGCCGTGGCTCAGTACATCAGCGTGCCCGTAACGGACGCTGAGCTCGCTTGTACGCGCCGTAGGTGGCTGCGGGCTATGGATGCCCTGCTGCCCAAAGATATCGCCATTAACGAGGTCTACAAGGCCCGTAAAGGCTTTTCTGCGCGTTTTGACGCGCGTTCCCGTACGTATACATACCGCATTGCCGATCGAGATGCGCGCCCCGTGCTGTCCCGCGGTGCCGTGTGGTGGCATCGCTATCCCTTGGATGTTGAGGCTATGTCTTCTGCCTGCCCCGCGCTGCTGGGCGAGCAGGACTTTAAAAGCTTTTGCAAGGTTGCCTCGGCCGTTGGCAAGCCCACGCATCGCTGCGTGATGCGTGCCGAATTTGGCCATGAGGTTGCGTTTGGCGAGGACATCCTGACGTTTACCATCGAGGGCAATGCGTTTCTGCATTCGATGGTCCGTACGATCGTGGGCACGCTTGTCGAGATTGGCATGCATCGCCGTGAACCCGAGTGGATGCGCGAGGTTATCGATGCTTGCGACCGTACCGCTGCGGGCCCCACGGCTCCTGCCTGCGGCCTTACGTTTATGGGCGTGGATTACGATCCCGCCGAGCTTGTCGTGCTCGACTAGGGGAGGGCTTGACGTGTCGTGCGTCGACACCTGTCATCTGTGGGCTGCGCGTGTGCAACATCTGTTCTTGGCGTGCAATGCAACCGGTGTCTCATTGCTTTTATTGCCGGGGTGTACCATGAACCACGGTTTGATTCATTGCTGTCGAGAGGACGGATAATTTGGTTCGACGTGGTTCGCATCCGCGACTTTCGGTGATCCTTGTGGTAGAAGGTTCGCCCAGCTATGCGATGCGTGCGCTCGAGAGTATCCAGAACCAAGACCTCTACGATTTGCAGATTGTCGTTGTCTGCCGCGATGCTGCGCCCGGTGTGCGCCATTCGCTTCAAGTTGCTGCCGACAGGGACATCCATATTGATTTGATTGACGTCGAGGACGCGAAGCGCGGCGCTTGTCTTCGTGCCGGTTTTGATGCCTCGCGCGGCTCTCAAATCATCGCCATGAACGCCGATGAGTGGTTTGCTCCGCAGGCCCTTTCCAAGATGGTCGATATCGCGTGCGATACTGCGGCAGACATTGTGCTCCCCTCGGTGTCGCTCGATCGATACGATGCGCATCGCGAGCGTCATTCGCGCGTCTTGGATGCTGCCTCTATTGCCATAGAAGACGAGTCTTCTATGGTGACTGGGCTGCCCCAGTTGATTTTGGGCGGCCTAGTCGCTCAGACCTCTGGCGTGATGTATAGCCGTCCGCTGTTTGAGGCATGCCTGTCGCGCGGCAAGGCGTACCGTACGGTTGAGTTTATGGCTTATGCGCTCTCGCAGGCACGATTCGTGTCCGGCTGCGGCGACGCTTGTTTCCACGCGGCGGCACCTAAGCTTACAGATGCCTTTGATCCCACCATGTATGCCAGGATATCCGATGACACTCGAGCGCTCGACGAGCTTGCGGACTCACTCTCGGAAGCAGATAGCGGTGGTCGGCTCAAGCTGGCAAGCCAAAAGTTCTACTTTGCCGGACTGGTCGCCTGCATCGAGAATTTGTGTCTGAGCCCGCATGGGGTGTCGTCAATCGAGCGTTCCGCCCGCATGCGTGATATGCTCGAGGCGCCTCGAACCCGTCAGATGGTCGCCGCGCTCAAGGATAACCATCGGGGACTCGGTCTGTTGTTTGGGCCGATCGCCAGCGCCAAGCCCGCGCGCTGCGTGATGTGTACGCATCTGGCAGCTTTTCTTAACCGGACGGGCGCAAAAACCGCCTAAACGGCTCATTACGAAACAAACTTGCATAGAATTGTTTCGAAATGCGTTCTTATACACAAAAGCCTTCAAATAGCGTTAAACTATTCAATCACTGATTGATTGTCTCCGCCATCTTTTGGAGAGAGGGTTTGTATGGCTAAAAAACGCAATGGGCGCCAGGATGCCATTAGAGATATTGTGCGCAATAAGGATGTCCGCACGCAGCGCGTGCTGGTCGATGAGCTCCGTGCTATGGGCTTTGATTGCACGCAGGCGACTGTCTCTCGCGATATTGCCGATATGGGGCTGCGTAAGCTCCCTGAGGGCATCTATGTTCTGGCAGAGGACCTGCACCTGCAGCGTATGGTTTCCGAGCTCGTAACGGGCGTTCTGCGTACTGATAATCTGGTTATGATCAAGGCTCAGCCTGGCACGGCTTCCGGCATCGCCGCCGCCGTTGATGCGGCAGAGTTACCCGATGTGCTTGGCTCGCTTGCCGGCAACGATACGATTTTGGTTATTGCCCAGACGGCCGAGGACGGCGAGCGTCTCGAGGCGCTGATCAATAAGTTGAGCAATTCTCGCAAGTAGGTGTGCGGGTCGTGCGCTCGGCATTGTGTGCGCTGACATAGTGGCTTGTAAGGGGCATCGACGTTGGTCGGTACCCCTTTTTGTTTGCCGGTATAAAGACCGCCCACCAGGTCGCTTCAAACTAAAAGGCCCCGAGCAGTTCAATAAGCTGCTCGGGGCCTTGTTGGCTTTAGTCGCGTACTTCTTGGCCGACCGTATCGTCAGGCGTGGGCGAGGGGTCGGGAGTGGGCGTAGGCGTAGGCGTAGGCGTAGGCGTGCCGCCATCGCCGCCGGTCGAACCACCAGTGGAGCCACCCGTCGAGCCACCGGTCGTACCGGTGCCGCCGGTGGTGTCGCCGCCCGTGGTCTCGGTGGTCGTGGTCGTCGTGGTAGTCGTTGTGGTGGTTTCCTCTTCCTCTTCGTCCTTGTCCTTGTCGTCGTTCTCCGACTTCTTGGTGTTGTTGGTGCCGTAGAACTTCCAGACGCTGTTGTTCTTGTAGGTGGGCGCCGTTCCGGTCGCAAACTCCTCGCGCTCGGTACCGGTCAGAACGGTGTTCATAAACCGCTTAAAGACAGGCAGGTTGGTGCTGTCGCCCAGCAGGTCCGTGCCGTACTTTTGGATGGGGATCTCGCCCGCGGAATAGCCGGTCCACAGGGCGCACGCCAGCTGCGGGGTATAGCCGCAGAACCACAGGTTGGTGGTGTTGTCGGTGGTGCCCGTCTTGCCGGCATAGGGCTGGTTGACACTCAGAGCGCCGGCAGCACCCGTACCGCTGCCCTTCATGACGCCGGACAGAACATCGGTGACCGCGGCGGCCTCGCCCTCGGTAAGCACCTGTGAGGGATTGTCGGTGTGCTGGTACAGCACCGAACCGGTACGAGAGTCAATCTCGGTGATGGCGATCGGCTGGCGATAGTAGCCGCCGTTGGCAAACGTCGCGTAGGCGGCGGCCATCTCGAGCGGCGAGATCGAGCCGGTGCCGAGGGTCATGACGGGAACGTCCTCGATGTTGTCCTTGGCGGGGTCGATGCCGAGCTTTTTGACGAGCGAGATGATCTTGCTGTTACCGACGGCTTCCGCCACCTGGATGTAGCCGGTGTTGGAGGAGTATGCCGTCGCCTGCTTAAGCGTGATGTTGCCATAGCTCTGGTTGGCGTAATTTTGGACCTCGGTCGTGGTGCCCTTGGCCTTGAGCGGCGAGTTGCAGTTGAGGGTGACGTTGGGGTTCATGCCGTTTTGGATGGCAGTTGCCAGCGTAAAGGCCTTAAAGGTGGAGCCGACGGGACGCTTGGCCGTGGCATGGTTTACGTGGTTCTCGTCGGCGTTGTAGTCGTAGCCGCCCACCATGCACTTGATGTAGCCGGTCTTGGGGTCGACGACGACCATGCCCATGTCCAGGCCGTCAAGCGAGAGCGTGTCGAGCTGCTCGCGGACGGCATTCTCTGCCACCTGCTGCATCGTGGGGTCGATGGTGGTCTTGACGGTCAGGCCGCCCTTAAAGAGCACGTCGGTCGAGAACTCCTGCTCCAGCAGCTGCTTGACGTAGGAGACAAAGTAGGGCTGCGAGTATACGTCGACGCCGCTGCCCGAGATTTCGGTCACATTGAGGGTGATGGGCTCGGCCTGTGCGGCATCGTGCTCCTCCTGGGTGATGTGGCCCAGGCGCAGCATGTTGTCGAGAACCTTGTTGCGGCGAGACAGTGCCAGATCGGGATTGACCGTGGGGTCGTACTGCGAAGGCGAGTTGGGAAGGCCGATGAGTAGCGCGGCCTCGCTCAGGGTGAGGTCGGCGGCGCTCTTGGACAGATAGGTCTCGGCTGCGGCCTCGATGCCGTAGGCGCCGTGGCCGTAATAGATGGTGTTGAGGTACATCATGAGGATCTCGTCTTTGGAGTACATGTCCTCCATCTTGATGGCGATGTAGGCCTCGCGCACCTTACGCTCAATGGTCGAGTCGAATTGCTCCTCCTGCAGGATGGTGTTGCGCACAAGCTGCTGGGTGATCGTCGAGGCGCCTTCGTGCCCGCCGCCGAGGGTTGCCACCGCAGCACGCGCGATACCCCACAGGTCGATACCGCCGTGCTCGTAGAAGCGTTCGTCCTCGACGTCAACGGTGCCCTGCAGCACGTAGGGGGAGACCTCGTCCTTGGTGATGGACTTGCGGTTTTGCGTGTAGAAGCTCGCGATCTTGTTGCCGTTACAGTCGACGATCTCGGTGGGCTCGCTCACCAGATACGCGTTGGCGTCGGTGTAGTCGGGCAGATCGGACAGCCAGCGGTTGACGTTACCGACCATGCCGATGCCAAACGCCACGCCCGCAATCAGCAGAAAGCCCAAAAACGAGAGCAGGATTATGGGCAGGGCGTGCGTCTTTGAACGGCTGTGTCCCTGTCGTTGGCGAGGACCCATATATTGACCTCCAGGTATGTCGTGCCAGACGGTGGATGTGCCGTCGGGGCAGGATGGACATAAGTTATTACACGATAAACCAAACGGGGCGCGCGAGGCCTCGTGTATGCTGGAAGACGGCATTTTTCAGAGTGAATGCATACCTTGGTAAGGAGTTTGTCGATGGCGATTCGGACGATGGGGCCGAGCGGACAATACGAGACTGGATTGGATGTTGTCAGTGCGGCGCTGCCCGAGCTGCTGGCGCCGGCGGGCGGACTCGACCAGATGCTTGCGGCTATCGCCGCGGGTGCCGATGCCATCTATGCGGGGTTGGGCGGCTTTAACGCCCGTGTGAGCGCCCATGGCTTTACGGATAACGAGTTTGCGCGCGGCTGCGCCGTGGCGCATGCCCATGGCGTGCATGTGTACGTAACGCTCAACGTGTTCGTGTTTGACGATGAGTTGTCCGACGCGGTGGCGTTGGGAGCTCATGCACTGGAGCTGGGCGCCGATGCTCTGATTGTCGCCGATGCCGGGTTGGCCTGCGCGCTGCGCGCGGCGATTCCCGGGGTCGAGATTCACCTGTCCACGCAGGCGGGCGCTCATAGCGAGGGTGCCGTGCGGCTTGCCGCCGATGAACTGGGGGTCGAGCGCGTGACGACGGCACGCGAGCTGACGGTCGACGAGATTGCGGCGCTATGTGCCACGGGCGTGCCCATCGAGGTATTCTGCCACGGTGCGATTTGCATCGGCTATTCGGGGGCGTGCGAGTTCTCGGCCCTGCGGCGTGGGCGCTCGGCGATGCGCGGCGACTGCACGCAGCCGTGCCGTCTGGCGTACGACCTAGTGGACGAGGCGGGGCAGAGTGTTGTTGCCGTCGAGGGAGACCGCCTGCTTTGTCCGCGTGACTATCTGGGTATCGCGCACCTGCCCGAGCTTGTTGCCGCCGGCGTGGCATCGCTCAAGATCGAGGGACGCATGAAGAATCCCGATTACGTATTCAACGTGGTGAGGGTGTGGCGTCGGGCACTCGATATGCTGTGCGACGGCGCGTGGGACTCCGGTGCCGTGGAAGAGCTTGAACGCGAGCTGGGAAGGTCGTTTAACCGTGGGTTTACCGATGCTTACCTGCGGGGTCGTTCGGGTGCCGAGCTCATGAGCTTTGAGCGCGCGATCAACCAGGGCGTGCGCGTGGGGCGCTTGGTCGCTGTGGGCCACGAAGAGGTGACCGTTGAGCTCGACGCCGCCGTGGCGGCGGGTGACACGCTCGAGATTCGGTTCTATCCGGGTGCCGACGCGCGTCCCGATGTGCCCAAGCGCTGGCCGCAGGTGCCCTGCCCGGTGGATGCCGCAGCGGGGAAGCGCGTCGTCGTGCATTGCAAGCGTAAGGTGGACACGGGCTGCGAGGTATACCTGATTCGCAGCGCCGGCGTGTTGGATCAGACAGCGGCGGTGTTGGAGCGCATGCGGGCCGAGGCGGATGCGATTGCGCCCGTTGCACGTGCCGTTGAGGTACTGCCCTTTGAGGATGTTGTGGTGGATGGCGGTGCGTCGACGGAGTTGGTGGAGTGCACGGTTTCCGCTCGCATGGTTTTTGCTTGGCAGCTGATGGATGCCGACCCGCGCGGAGAGCTCGATTTGTCCGACGCCGTTGTGGTGCTGGACGAGGTGTGCCGCACGGGTGACGCTGACCGGACCCGCTCGCTGATGCAGCGTGCCGGGCGCGTCGTCTGCCGCAACCTGGGACAGGTGGCGATGGCGCGTGAGCTGGGCGTGACGTTTGACGTGGCGGCGCCGGTGTTCTGCGCGAATCGGGCCACGCTTACCTGGCTGCGCGGACTCGGTGCGGGGCGGGTGTACTTGCCGGCCGAGTTGCTCGGCAATGACGCGGAGCGTATTGCCGAACTGACGGCCGAACCTGGTGTTCTGAGCCCTGTCGATGCCGATTGCCCCGAGCTCATGGTGTGCGAGCACTGCTTGCTGACTGCCGAGGGCGCCTGCGCCACGGATGCAACGGGGCAGGTTCGTTGCCGTGACTGCTCGCGCCGTCAGCGGGCGCGCTTTTTGGTCGAACGTGACGGCACGCGTTTGCCGGTCGTTATCGACGCGTGCGGCAGGACGAGGATTTTCCTGTCGTAGGTGTTCGGCCGCGCCGTTTTGGTTATCATAAGAGAGTTTATGAACTTCCAGCACCGCCGTATCCGGTGAGGGTGCTATGGCAAAAGGAGGATACCCAATGCTGTCTGTTGACGAGCAAATGCGTATCATCACCTCGGGCGCCGCGAAGATCGTCCCCGAGGCCGACCTTCGCAAGAAGCTTGAGAAGGGCGAGCCCCTCAACATCAAGCTCGGCGTCGACCCCACCAGCCCCGACCTGCACCTGGGCCACGCCGTGCCCCTGCGCAAGATGCGCCAGTTCCAGGACCTGGGCCACAACGTCACCCTCATCATCGGCAACGGTACCGCGCTGATCGGCGACCCCTCGGGCAAGAACTCCACGCGTCCGCAGCTTTCGCAGGAGCAGATCGAGGCCAACGCCGAGACCTACGTGAGCCAGGCCATGAAGATCCTGGACCCCGAGAAGACCACCATCGTGCACAACGGTGACTGGATCTTGTCGATGGATCTCGCCGGCCTGCTGCAGGTGTGCTCCAAGTTCACCGTCGCTCGCATCCTTGAGCGCGACGACTTTACTAAGCGCTACCAGTCCCAGACGCCGATTGCCCTGCACGAGTTCCTGTACCCCGTGATGCAGGCCTTCGACTCCGTTCAGATCAAGGCCGACGTCGAGATGGGCGGCACCGACCAGCTCTTCAACCTGCTCGCTGGTCGCGAGCTCATGGAGAAGATGGGCATGGAGCCGCAGATTGCGCTCACCATGCCGCTGCTCGAGGGCACCGACGGCGTGCGCAAGATGTCCAAATCCTATGGCAACTACATCGGCCTGACCGACGCTCCCAAGGATATGTTCGGCAAGACCATGTCCATTCCCGACGAGATGATCGGCAAGTACTATCGTCTGGCCAGCTCGCTCGCCCCGGCCGAGGTCGACAAGATCGACGCCGCCTTGGCCGATGGTTCTGCCGACCCCTACGAGCTCAAGCGCGCATTGGGCCGCGACCTGTGCGACACCTACCACGGCGCCGGCGCCGGCGACGAGGCACAGGCCGAGTTCGACCGTGTGTTCAAGGAGGGCCAGCTTGCCGACTTCCCCGAGAAGCACGTTGAACTGACCGTCAACGACGAGGGCCAGATTTACCTCGCTGGCCTGCTCAAGGACCTGGGCCTTTCGGCCAGCGCCGGTCAGGCCCGCCGCGACATCGACGGCGGCGGCGTCAAGGTCAACGGCAAGGCTGTGGCTCCCAAGAGCTACAACATCGATCCGAGCGCCCTCAAACTGGGCGACACCCTCTCCGTGGGCAAGCGCAAGGGCTTTAAGCTGGTTTAGTTACGCGGTTTTACCAAACC
This sequence comes from Collinsella sp. AF16-8, assembly GCF_003462695.1. Taxonomy (NCBI): domain Bacteria; kingdom Bacillati; phylum Actinomycetota; class Coriobacteriia; order Coriobacteriales; family Coriobacteriaceae; genus Collinsella; species Collinsella sp. AF16-8. The sequence goes on along the minus strand of NZ_QRXX01000001.1, from coordinate 232,462 downwards.
GCGTAACCGGTTGACGCTGCAAACCCGCCAGAGCGGCAATCTGTCTTTCAACTTCGGCGGCATGACCTTTTGGGTTCCGCCGTTCTACCGAACGGCGGACCGGCCGACGCTGCGCGGGCCGCATTTGGACAATCTGACGTTCAACTTCAAGGGCGCGACCAGAAGGTCAGCGCCCTTTCGTTTCACGTCACATTGCCTCAAATGCGGCCCGCTCGCTGACTTTGGCAAAACATCGGCGTTTTCGTTGTCCCCAATGACTACCGAACGAGGGTGGATAATCTTCCGTTTTTGGCCTGTGTGCAGGCTCAAAGTGGGAGATTATCCGCCCTCGTCATTTGGTTGGCATACAATGGCTATTGGTTTGCTGCGGTGAAGGTCTGTCCGCTCCGCAGCTTTTTTCTACGGTTAAAGGAGTATGTATGTCCGTTGAGGTCATGAGGTCTGTGATCGAGGCCGCCGAGGGCCGCGTGCCCGTCGACACGCTGTTTACCAATGCGCAGATCGTCGACGTGTATGGCCAGCGTGTGGCGCCCGGTAGCGTTGCCGTCAAGGACGGTGTGATCGTCGGCGTGCTCTACGATGGTCGCGACGATGCCGCTGGCACCTACGAGGCAACTGAGGTCGTCGACTGCCAGGGTCGCTATCTCGCTCCCGGTTTTATTGACGGGCATCTGCACATTGAGTCCTCGAACATCCGTCCCGCCGAGTATGCTCGCATGGCCGCGACGCGCGGTACTACCACCGCCATTGCCGACAGCCACGAGATTGCCAATGTTGCCGGTCTCGACGGCCTGCGCTTTATGATCGAGGATGGTCGTCGTGCGCCCATCTCCATCAAGTACATGATGCCTTCGTGCGTGCCCGCACTGCCCGACGAGCAAGCGGGCGCTGTGATTACCGCCGCTGACATGCAGGCGTTTTTTGCCGAGCATCCGGGCGATGTCTTTGGTCTGGGCGAAATGATGAACCTGCCGGGCGTCTTTATGGCCGACCCCGAGACCTGTGCCCGCATCGATGCTGCCAACCAGACGCCGTCCAAGCAGGTTGACGGCCACGCGCCGCTCGTTGCCGGTATGGACCTTAACGCCTATGCCGCAGCGGGCATTATCGCCGACCACGAGTCGACGATTCCCGAGGAGGCGCTCGACAAGCTGTCCCGCGGCATGTATGTGATGCTGCGTGAGGGCACGTGCAGCCACGACCTGGCCAATTTGTCTCCGATGCTGCTGGAGAACCCTGCCCGCGCCCGCCGCTGCTGCTTTGCGACCGACGACCGCGCTCCCTCCGATGCTCTTTCGACCGGCATGATCGACAATGCCTGCCGCGTGGCCATCGAGGCCGGCATCGACCCGGTGGTCGCCATCTCCATGGCGTCCCTTTCCACGGCTGAGGCATTTGGCCTGGACCACGGCTGTCGCGACCCGTATGAGCTCCGTGGCGCGATCGCCCCGGGCAAACGCGCCGACCTGCTGTTGCTCGATGACCTGACGTTTGCCAAGGCTCCGCATCGCGTATATGCCGCCGGTGCTCTGGTGGCGCAGGACGGCACCTTTGTGGGCGAGATCGCACCCGAGATGGCCGAGGTTGCGGCCCTTGCCGATGAGCTGCGCGCCTCCGTTAAGCTGCCGAAGCTTTCGCTCGACGTGTTTGACTATGCCTTTAAGCCGGGCGAGGCCGTGATTGACGTGGTGCCGGGTAAGGCCATCACGGGCATGGCTCGCCCCGAGAGCGCCGAGGGCCTGCGCCGCATTATGCTGATCGAGCGCCACGGCCGCGGCGTGTCACTGCAGGCCGAGGGCGCCGACGGTGATGGTCCTGCGGGCCTGGGTCTCGTTGGCAAGCACATTGGTCGCGGCTGGGTGCGCGGCTTTACCATCACGGGCGGTGCCATCGCCTCGACGATTGGCCACGATTCGCACAACGTGTGCGTGGTGGGTGACAACGCGGCCGACATGATGGCTGCCGTCGAGGCTGTTGGCCAGGGCGGCCACGTGCTGGTACGCGATGGCGAGGTCGTAGCGCGCATCCCGCTGGCGCTCGGTGGCCTGATGAGCGAGGGCACGGCCGAGGATGTCGCCGCGCAGCACGACGACTTTATGGTCAAGGCGCGCGCCATGGGCATCGAGCCGCCGCTCGACCCCATCATGGGCATCATCTTCCTGCCCCTGCCGGTGATCCCGACGCTCCGCATCCGCCCCGAGGGCATGTTCGACGTCACCACCTTCACCTACGCCGACTAGTCATCGGGGACGTTCTTAAACGACTAGTCGTCGGGGACACTCTTCCGTGTGTCGCCTGCCGCCGCGGTCGTGGGCTCTCTGGCACGCGTGAGCAATTTGCCAGGTCTATGTAACGTTTACGCCCGCGGAGTCTTATTTGAGCTCCCTTTGGGTACGTTGGAATCGGATACACGTTCGATTCCAACAAGCCCGAAGGGAGCTTTTCTATGTTTAAACTGATTGCATCCGATATGGACGGCACACTGCTTGACGAAAACGGCCAGGTGCCTCCCGAGACCTACGAACTGATTCTGGCGCTACACGAGCATGGCGTGCATTTCGCCGCATCGTCAGGTCGTCGCTACGATCGCCTGTGCGAGTTCTTTGCGCCCGTTCGCGACAAGATGGACTTTGTCGCCGCTAACGGCGCCCAAGTCTACGCCGACGGTAAGATGGTAGACCGTGAGGTGTATTCCCACCTGGCGATTCGAAGGCTCGCCCAAGCCGTCAGGACGTTTCCCAATCTGCATCTTGCGCTCTTTGACCGAACCAAGTCCTTCCTGCTCGATGACGAGTGCAAGTTCGTGCGTGAGGTCGATAAGGACCTTCCCAATGCCGAGCGTATTTGGGAGCTGCCCGATCCCAGCGTAAATATCATCAAAGCGAGTATCTTTTGCGACGACAGTGCGGTTATGGACAGTGCGTACGTGCTACAGCGCGAACTTGGTCAGCTCTTTACTTTTGCGCCTTCGGGCAACGCGTGGATCGATGCCATGCAGCCCGGTGTGTCGAAGGCCTCGGGTATCGCGCAGCTCGCGGAGCATTACGGCATTGGTCGCGACGAGGTCATGGCGTTTGGCGACTCGATGAACGACTACGAGATCATTCGCTTTGTCGGCACGGGCTGCGCGATGGAAAACGCGCGCCCCGCGCTTAAGGCGGTGGCCGATCGCGTGGTGGGGTGCAACCGCGACCACGCCGTCCAGCAGGAGCTCCGTCGCGTGCTGGAGAGTCTCGCCTAATTCGGCAGATGGGGACAGTCCTTGCGGCGCCCCGCGAAGAGTGTCCCCAAATTAGCTACCCTGCCGGGTTGCTGTTGCTAGGCGAGGGCGTCCATGATGGTGCGGGCGACGCCGTCGTGGTCGTTGTCGTATTCGGTGATGGCGTCGGCGGCCTCGCGGTCCTCGGGCTCGGCGTTGATCATGGCCATGCCATGGCCCGCTGCCTGCAGCATGGGGATGTCGTTGATGTTGTCGCCGAACGCCCAGGCGTCGGCGAGACGCTCGCCCAAGTGCTCGCATAGCCACGTGAGTGCCGTTCCCTTGGTGGCGCCCTCGCCCATGACCTCGATATTCATGGCGTACGAACGCGTGACCTCAATGCCTCCGAGCGTGTCGAGCGCCGCCGCGATGGCGTCGCGATCGGCGGGGTCGTGCCAGTACATAGCGATGCGTTCGAGCGTCTCGACCTCGTCGATCTTGCTGTCGATATTCATGTCGATCGGCGTTCGTGTGCGCTTGAGCGAAGCCGCGATGTGGGGGTCGCCGCCACAGAACTCATCCAGACGCCCGTATAGCGAGCTGGGGAGGAAGCACTGCCCATCCGCGAAGATATCGAAGGTCACATCGTGGCCGGCGGCAATGCGATGGATGCGGTGGGCAATGCCACGGTCGAGCGGACGGCTCAAGATGCACGTGGCGCGCGAGGCGTCGGCGGGCGTATCCTCGTCGAGCTGCCAGACACTGGCGCCGTTGGCACAGACCGCGTAATGCGCGGCGGGATGGGCGGGAATGGGCTCAAAGATGCCCGACAGTGGACGTCCCGTGCAGGGAACAAACTCGATGCCACGACGTGCGAGCTCGTCGAGCATCGCCCAGGTGGCATCGCTCATTTGCTTATCGCTCGTCAGCAGCGTCCCATCCATATCGGAAAACACAATCATTTGATGCAGCCCTTTCTACTGGCATAAAAAGCGTGGCCGAGGGCTTGGGTCCCTGGCCACGCTCGAGTTCTATAACGGTTCGCGTCCTAGCGGTCGGCGAGCGGCTTGTACTCCAGCGGCTCGATCACCGGACGATAGGCCGGGCGAATAATACGGTGCGCGCAGAAGAGCTCTTCCATGCGGTGCGCCGACCAGCCGGCCATGCGGGCGACGGCGAATAGCGGCGTAAAAAGCGTCTCGGGCACGCCGAGCATCTTGTAGATAAAGCCCGTGTACAGGTCGATGTTCGCGCAGATGGGCTTGGTCATGCCGTGGTCGCGCATGACCTGGGGTGCCAGGCGCTCGATGCGCTCGATGAGCGCGAACTCTTCGCCCAAGTCCTTCTTGGCTGCCAGCGAGCGCGCGTAACGACGGCAGACCTCGGCGCGCGGGTCGCTGAGCGTATAGACGGCGTGGCCCATGCCGTAGATGAGGCCCGTGCCGTCGAAGGCCTGCTTGTCGAGGATCTTGCCCAGGTAGGCCGCGACTTCGTCCTCGTCCTCCCAGTTGGAGACATGTGCGCGGATGTCCTCGTGCATAGACACGACCTTGGCATTGGCACCACCGTGGCGCGGGCCCTTGAGCGAGCCGATAGCCGCGGCGTAGGCGGAATACGGGTCGGTGGCCGAAGACGACAGCACGCGGCAAGCGAAGGTGGAGTTGTTGCCGCCGCCGTGCTCGGCATGCAGCATGAGCATAACGTCGAGCAGCATCGCCTCATCGCGGGTGAACGCCATGCCGCCGCGCAGGACCTGTAGGATGGTCTCGGCGGTGGAGAGACCGGGCGTAGGGTGCGGCACGTGAACCTCGGAGCCGCGAAGCTTGGCGACCGAGGCCATGTGTGCGAAGGCGGCGATGCGCGGGAGACGTGCGAGCATGGAAATGGCGACGTCGATTTCGTGCTCGGGCGTGATCACGTCTGGTTCGGCATCGAAGGCGTAGAGCAGCAGTACGGCGCGCTGGAGCACGTTCATGATGCTCGACGATACCGTGGTCATAGGGAACTCTTTAACGTACTCGTCGCTCAGATGTCTAAAGGCGCCCAGGCGCTCGCAAAAGCCGTCGAGCTCTTCCTTGTTGGGCAGCGAACCCGTGATAAGCAGATAGGCGACTTCCTCGTAGCCATAGCGATTCTCGGCCTGGGCATTGTTGACCAGATCCTCGATGCTGTAGCCGCGAAGCGTGAGCTTGCCCTGATCGGGCACGACCTTTCCGTCGACCTTGTTGTAGCCGTGCACATCCGAGATACGAGTGAGACCCGCGACCACGCCCGAGCCGTCGGCATTGCGCAGGCCGCGCTTGACATTGTGCTCGACAAACAGGCCCTCGTCATAAGGGTCGGTCGGCAGGCCGTGGTAGAGGTTTTCGCTCTCAGACGAAATCTGGCGGCTCGCCTCGTAATCCAGAACCAGGCGGCTCAGGTGATCGTCGAAGCGGTAGTAGATTTTCTTGGCGTCGTAGGCCATGTGCGCTCCTCTCCGGTCCGCTTTGGGGCGGCGCGCTTGGACGATATGACGTCAAGCTGCCCCGAGCGGCTTGTTCGCTACAGGCGGTACATAAAGTTAAAGACGTCCTCGCGCTGGATGGACACGTTGACGCCCGAAAGCTCGCCGGCCTCGGCCAGGGCCTTCTGCAGCTCGGCGAAATCGAGCTTGGACTCAGCGGTGTCGGCCAGCATGGTCATGGTGAAGATGTCCTCGATAATGGACTGCGTAATGTCGCGGATGTCGACGTTGGCCTCGCCCAGGACACGGGTGACGCCGGCGACGATGCCGGGGCGGTTCTTGCCAAGGACGGTGATGACGATACGGGAGGACGAGATCTCGGCCATGGGAAACCCTTTCGCGTGGTCGCGGCGCGCGCGGGGCGCTCCGCTACGGTACAGTGTTCATCATTGTACCTGTCTGGCGCAAAAAAGGCGCGCTCGCTGCGGCGTTACATGCCTGCAACATGAGCGTAAGGGGGAAGGCCGCACGGGGAAGAGCCGTCTGGCGCGTGTCCGGCTCGTGTTGGGTTGATTTCCGATCTCAGCCGAACACATTGAGCGGACAGGCCGTTCCCGCAGTCAGCCGAACGCCTCCGACGGCTGATTCCGAACTGGAAGCGGAGGGCATCCCCGCCCTTCGGTAGGGGATACCGCTCCGCGGCGCATGCCGCGGGCGGCGCCCCTATCGGACCACCGTGACCTCAGTTGGGATGGGCCCAGCACTGCCGCGTACTCGGTGAGCTAGAGCCAACTGTTCGTCTTCACGTCGCGTATGGCGATATTTCGGTCGTCCGGCTCGGTGATGCCGTAGCCGAACGCCTGGAGCGTCTCGATGGACTCCTGGATCCTCTGTTGGAACATGGGACCCGGATCGACCCTCGGCCCGAGGTGCCCGCGCCAAAGGCACGGCGTGGCGCGCAGCATGTTATGGATTTTGGAGATGGGCTCGATGTCGGCGTAGACGTTGAGCGTCGCCATGGCGTCCTTGTGGCCGAGGATCGATTGGAGCGCCTTGATATCGCCGCCTTGGCGGATCCACTGCGTTGCGAACGTGTGGCGAAGGCCGTGGAACGTGATCAGCTCGTCGTTGGTGCCCATGAGGCCGTTGGTCTCCGAGAACGTCTTGAACGCCCTGCGGATATAGCTTGTCGTCGCGAAGGTCGCGCCCGGCTCCGACAGGATGTAGCAGTCCCCGATCTCGACCGCCCCGGTAAGGCCGCGCAAGCGCAGCTTTCCGCAGTCGATCTCGTGGGTCTCCTTCAGGATGGGGAGTAGGCCGACCGGGTCGATGGGGATACCCCTGGCGTCATGGGTCTTGGTGTCCTTGATGAACGAACCCATTCCCTTCGCGTACGCCACCGAGTGTCTGATCGAGATCAGGCCCGTCTCGAAATCCACATCGCACCACCGAAGGCCGCAGACCTCGCCGATTCGCATCCCCGTGTGCAGGGCGAGTACGACCGCCCTCTAATCCTCGGCGGACCAATCGAGTCCGAACTCCTTTCGGGCATCCTCTTCGCTCATGACTTCGAGAAGGTCTCCGGGTTGGCAACGAAGGGCGAGGCATAGCTGCTCGAGGGTGTTGAAGCGAATGCCGCGAATATGCCCTTTTTTAATACGGGACAGGTTCACGGGCGTGGTTCCAATCCTTTCGGCAAGTTCGTTCGAGGAAATCTTTCGCTCGGCCATGATCTTGTCGAGGCGAACAATTACGGGCATGGCGTTTCCTTACGCAATCTCGTCGGAGTCGAGGTACAGCTCTCGGGCGTACAAGAAGAGCTGGGAAAGCATGAACAGGACGATGCCGAGAACCGGAGAGGTCCAATCGAATGATGAAGCGATCTCTTGGGCGCCGACGGCCCCCTCGCCGCCAAACATCGAAACGGAGGTTTTGAGTGAGCCGGCGTAGAGGCTGGTGGCAGCTTGAACAACGAAGAGAATGCCGAGCACCTTCAAGCATGTCGCAGACCCTTTCTTGAAGGGGTCTCCGCTCTTGATCGTCCACACGAGAACGGCGCTGAGGATGGTCGTAGCGATACCGATGACGGCAGGGACCAATGTCGAGATCGCAAGGGCTGGATACGCGGGGGAGTCTGCAATTACAGGGTTGTCGAGCACTTCGATTGCTGGCTTTAAGGAGAACGCCACTTGTGCGATGGCGGTGGCGCAAAGGGTCGCAGAGGCTATCGCACATGCGATGCGGAAGGAATGAAGCCGGGGAGTGCGATTGTCGGAACTCATAATAACCTCCGAAGAATTTAAAAAACTCAGGTTACTTTTTAACAGTTTATGTTAAATTGACTTTGCCGGCAAGTAATAAGGGCCGAGCATTTTGTTCGGCCCCTCTGTTCCGACTGGATGAGGTTAAGGTTGGCGATGAATATGCTCAAAATCTCGAAGGCGATCTTTAGGTCGCTTCTCTCCTCCAGGTCGCTCTGTGTTGTCGTTGTTGCGTTGATGGTTCTTTGTGCTCTGCCCGTCTTCAGGAGCGCGGCTGGCATCGACGGACGGGTCGAATACCTCGAGTCGGGAATAACCCGTGTTGAGCAGGAATTGTCAGCATCCTATGCGGATGCGCTTGTGAATGCGGGGGAGGACGGTGTCTATACCTCTTCATCAAGCATGCCCGCGCTTCTGTACCCTCTTGCCGCGGGACGTCTTATCTTGGCACCGCTCTCTCCCCTACTTCCGTTTCTGCAGATATCGGATGGAGAGTACACCTATTATGACGGATCGAAGGAGTACTTGCTATGGGCCGCAACGGCCGTTGCCGTCTCGTTCCTTGCCGCGCGTCTTAACAAACGTGAAAAACTCATCATCCAGGCACCGATGGGTGAGCTGGGTAGACTTGTTGCATCGAGCGTATGGGCGAGTGTTTTTGCAATGCTTGCCGTCCTCGCCATCAATCTTCCAGGGATAATCGCCGCGCTTGTGAAGAATGGCCCGGGCTCGCCGTTCTATCCGATAGGCTACATTCAATATGCGACTCCGGTTATCAAACCGGCTTGGCTGGTGTTCGCGCAGACGGCCATCTTGCAATTCTTGGTGGCAGCGTTCATCTCGCTTGTCGTTCACCTTGCCGTGAAGATTGCCAATAACCCTACGCTTGGAATCGTGTTCGTATGTGCCCTGATGGGGGTGACGATGGTTCCCGGGTATTACGGAAGATCCATCGCTTTACGTGAGTTCGCCCTGTTGAATCCCCTTACGTATGCGAACACTGAGTTGACCGTCGGCGCCTATAGCCCGTACCCGACAACGCAGATAGTGAATCTGCCTGGACTTTGCTTCGAGCGTGGCGCGATTGCCCTCGTATGCGCAATCGGGATCGAGGTGCTGGCAATTAGCCTGCTTTGCGTTGCTGGAAAGAGCGGCTGCGCGTGCCCGATATCCCCGATTTGTCTTGAGAGAGGTTCCTTCACTGCATCGAGAACGGCAACTCGTTCGAGCGCTTGTGCCTCCGCCGTTGCATACGTAAGAACGATGGGGAAACTGCTCCTGCGTTCTCCTACCCTCGCCGTATGCGCGATTGCAATGTCGACGACGATGCTGGCCCCGGCTCTGGTCGAGATGTTTCCTGACGCTGATAACGTTTCCGCTGTTCGGTATAGGGATGGGGAGCTCCGTTCAATAGATCGGTATTTAGAGCAGAACGCTGCGAATATGGACGTCGAGGGCAAAGCGGCCCTGGAAGACATGCGGGATGCTCTTTCGGGTTTCGTGTACGCGCCTATGCCTGCGGAGGGGTTTCGAAGCCTTGCGACGTACGAGCGCGCTCGAGGTGAGCTGGGCGCGGCAGATGCGACTCTCCTGCAATCGATCGGAATCGAGCCGGAGACTCCTTCTCGTGCGGAGGCGCGCGCCCTTCTGCTTGAGTCGATCGCGAGCTTGCCGGACCCCAAGGTTTACGAGTTAAGTACGAAGATGCCCCCATTAATCCTCCTTTCGTATCTCCAGGCAGCGCTTCCATCCTTATTTTTGCTGTTGCCCGTGGTTGTCACATCGCTCGCGTGCACCCACCTGCAGTGTCGTTCCCTTCTGGTTCTCCAGATCCCCGCAACAGCGCATGTGCGTTTTCTGACGGCTGTTGCGCTGGCTCTCCTGCTTGGCTTGGTGCTGCTTTTGGTGTCGATGGTTCCCGCTGTCGTTGTGTCCGTGATTAAGAACGGTGCGGGTGGATCGGAGTATCCCGTCGCTCTCATTCGGGCGGGAGCTTCGACAACGTCCATGGTGGGGGAGGCGGTGTTGTGCAGTATTCCGTTGCTGGTCATGGCATACGGCGTGATTTCCGTCGTCGCTGCGTTGACAGCAGCGATTAGCCGCAACCCCGTTGTCACCGGAATGGTTTGCGCGGTTCTCTTGGTGTTGGGTTCGTTGAGCGCTCATGTTGAAAGCGTGGGCATGGGCGTCGCGCTGCTGGCTCCATTCGCCTCGTTTGATCCCGCTTCCCAGGTGGGGACGATTGGGTTCCTTGGGCGAGGGACGAACGCGATGCCTTTTGGAGAGGTCGTCGGCGCATCGGGCGCTCTGCTGGTGGTCTTGGGCACCGTATCTCCGTTGATGGTGCGCCTGAGTGTTCCAAAGATCGAAAGGGGATGATCTCGATGATTGACCTTCAAACGCTGACGATCTCTTATGGAAAGAAGGTGCTCGTAGATTCGGTGAACGCTGAGTTTGCCCCGGGTACGGTCTACGGTCTCGTCGCTCCGAACGGGCATGGAAAGACGACGTTGCTGCGTGCGATGGCAGGTTTGCCGGGTCCTCGCGTGGACGGGAGCATCGTTCTGGATGAGGTGCAGGGTACGGGTGCGAGAGAGGTCCGTTCTATGATCTTCTATGCACCTGGTGAGGGGACGCTGCTGTATCCCGGATTGCGTGCGGAAGATCACCTCAAGATGGTTTGCGATATGTGGCCGCATGCTTGCGATATCGAAGAGATAGTGGAACAAACGCAGATAGGCGAGTTCGCGAAGATGTGGATCCGCACTCTGAGCCAGGGCATGAAGCAGCAGCTTACCCTGGCGATTGCGTATGCGACGGGCGCGCGGTACCTTCTATTAGATGAGCCCATGAACGCGCTCGACCCCAGCAGGGTGGACTTGCATTCCGAGATTCTCAGGAAGCTGGCCGATTCTGGTACGTGCATCATCATGTCATCCCACATCTTGGATTCGGTCGATAGGTTGTGCGATGAGATTCTGTTTTTGAAGGATGGGAGGCTCATTAGAAGCATTCCGCAAGATGATGCTGCGCCGAAGTCTCCTGGATCCCATTTCGCAAAGCCTGCCGGACGCGCCGAGGGTGCGCTAAGCACGTATCGGCGACTCTACGAAAAGGGCGGGTAGAAATGCAAGTTAATAATCTATGTGGTCAATATGATGCCGTTGAACCCGCGTATCGATACCGCTCAGCCATTCGCCTCGCCCCCGTCGCACGTATCTTCATCCGGTCTGTTACTTTTAATCTAACGATTCTTTGAGGAACGTAGGTGCTTCTGAATGTACTGTCGACTTCTTCTCAAACTGATCCTAAGAGACAAGGCCGCATGGATTTGTACGCTCGTTCTCGCTGCAGCCTTTTCCGTCCCCATTGCGTTCAATTCACCCATCTACGGGCCCTTCTTTATGAAGCAGGGCATGCAGGGCTTTGTCGACGCATTCAATACGCGCGCGCCCCAGGCCAGCGGCACAGACCTATCGCCAGAGCAGTAAGCTGACGCGGAGCTTGCAAGATACGCGAACGCCGCCCTTGCCGCTCAAACCGACGCTGCCTTTCTCGATTCTGCCGAGAGCTACTACGCGCTCATGGGCGAAGGCTTCCAATCCGGGTCCATCGTGGGAGACCGAGAGACCAATGACGCAGCGCTCGCATATTGCCGTGCCCTGAGCAGCTCCGGCATCACGGATATCCCGGCCTCCGCAAACGACCTGCCATTCCTTTCCTTCCTGCCTTACGCCATTGCCACGGCGCCGTCTTTCCTTCCCTTCATCCCCTTCCTTCTCTCGTCGATACTCGTGCTCGGCGCCACAAGGCCCGGGACCCTGGCGGCAAAGGCGCCCGCGCCCAAATTCCGGCGCCTTATCCAGATCGTGTTTTCGATAATCGTCGCGGGGACCGCGATGCTCCTCGCCGGCCTCGCACCCGGGGGCATTTACGCCTTGGTCCTAAACGGCTTCGGGCAAATTGGGTACCCGATCGCCTTCTTCCATGACGGCGCGCTTGCCACCACGACCGCGGGAAACGTCTTCACGACCCTGCTTCTCGCGCTGCTTGCGGGCGGAACCTTGATATCCGTTTGCTCCGCCGTCCTATCGACCGCAACGAGGCGCGTCCTCGCAGGCCCCCTTACCTCAGCGCTGCTTGTCGCGGCCCCGGCATTCCCGTTGCTGTCCGATTCGGCGCTGGAGCATAATGCCGTGCTCGGGCTCCTGCCGCTGGCCGTGTTCTCGCCTATCGAGGCAACGGGATACGTAGGATGCTTCCCGACAGAATTCATTGGCTCCGGTTCAGGCAGCGCATCGATGCTTGCCGTGGCCCTGATATACGTCGCGGTCCTTTTTGCGGTCGGCGCCGTTGCGGCACGTTCGCCCAAACAGGCTGGACCCGCTAAAAAGCACCATGGGCTCGAGCTTCTAGACGCGAGCGTGGGATACGGGAGCACGACGATACTTTCAATCGGATCGCTTTTCCTGAGCCCGGGAACGGCGGCGGGCCTCGTTGCTCCCAACGGCTCGGGGAAAACCACCCTTCTTGAAGCGCTGTCGGGCCAATTTCCCACCCGCATCCACTCGGGAAGCCTGGCGGCAGACGGAATCAGCCAACGTCGATCAGCCGAATTTGCAGAACTCGTCTACCTGAGCTCTTCAGGCGGCACGGATCTCTATCCCACGCTATCGGCCCTCGAGCACCTTGCTTTCGTTAGGGAGGCGTGGAAATCGGCCGCCGACATCGACTCGCTCTGCGACTCCCTCGGAATCTCCCCATATCTCGACAAGCCGACCCGTAAACTCTCGACAGGAATGAAGCAGCAGGTAAAGCTTGCCATGGCGATAGCGACCGATTGCCCGTACCTCATCCTCGATGAACCGCTGAACGGCCTCGATCCGGGAAAACGGAAAACCTCCTGCGACGCGATGCGCAGCGAAGTGGCGCGGGGACGCAGCGTGCTCATTTCAAGCCATCTGCTCGACGACCTGGCAGACCTCACCAACTCGTTCTACTTCATCGAGGCCGGCACGCTCGTGGAAAAGATCAAGTCGTCCTCGCAGACGCTCAAGCAGGAATACCTCGATACATACGAGAGATGAATGTGGGGGAGTGTTCGGATGAAGTTGATATTTAAGGTCCAGCTCGTGTTGTGCCGAAAAGACCGTGAACCTTTTGTGGGACACGCGGCGCCGTGGTACCATAGCCGAGTTTGTTGTCTTGGTCGGAAACCAAGACGCCTTATGCGCTGATCGGTAACCAGCGCCTGACTAATAAGGAGTCCTACCATGAAGCAGGGTATCCATCCCCAGTATGTCGAGTGCACGGTGACGTGCTCCTGCGGCAACACCTTCAAGACGCACGCTACCGTGTCCGAGATGAAGGTCGAGCTTTGCAACGAGTGCCACCCGTTCTACACCGGCCAGCAGAAGTTCGTCGACACCGGTGGACGCGTCCAGCGCTTCGCCGACAAGTTCGGTGGCGCCGCTGCCGCCCAGCTCAAGAAGGCCGAGGAGGCCAAGGCTGCCAAGGCCGCCAAGGCTGCTGAGGCCGAGGCCGCTCGCAAGGCCGCCGCTGAGGCTAAGGCTGCCGAGAAGGCTAAGCGTGCCGCTAAGTTCGCCGAGGAGGCTGCCAAGCAGGCCGCCGAGGCTCCTGCAGAGGCTCCCGTCGAGGAGGCCGCTGCCGAGGCCGAGACCACCGAGGCTGCTGAGTAAATAGCTCGCCGCGGAATCGCTCGCATTCATGGCATAAGGGCCGCGCATCCGTTTGGGTGCGCGGCCCTTTTCTTTTTATTGGTGCAGGCTAACCCGTTCCCATTGCACCAGATTGGTGCGAAGGGGACGGGTTGGTTTGCACCAAATGGCAGAGTGACGGCGTTTTCCCAGATAAAACCTGCCAAAATAAACCAGTCCCTTTTTGGCAGGTCGGTCGGGTCGTAGTTATTACGTGGCGGTCGAGGTCGACCGTATAGGCCGCGCCTTGTTTGGCTAAAGTACATTTATCTGTGTTTAACTCGCCCAAGGCTGCATGGCACGGGCGATGGCCAAAAAAGGAAAACCACATGGGATTCATGTCAAAGCTGCTGTCCTTTGGATCCGATAAGGACCTGAAGCGCTACTACAAGATCGTCGACGAGATCAACGGTCTTGAGCCCCAGTTTGAGAAGATGACCGAGGAGGAGCTCCGCGCCCAGACCGATAAGTTCCGCGAGCGATACGCCAACGGCGAGTCGCTCGACGATATGCTCCCCGAGGCTTTTGCCACCGTGCGCGAGGCTTCAAAGCGCATCACGGGCATGCGTCACTTTGATGTACAGCTTATCGGCGCCATGGCGCTTCACGAGGGCCACATTGCCGAGATGAAGACCGGCGAGGGCAAGACCCTGGTCTCCACCTTGGCCGGCTACCTCAACGCTATCGCTGGCAAGGGCGTGCATGTCGTTACTGTCAACGATTACCTGGCAAAGCGCGACTCCGAGTGGATGGGCCGCATCTACAAGTACCTGGGAATGACCGTCGGTCTGCTCCAGAACAACATGCCGCTCGAACTCAAGCGCCCGGCCTACCAGGCAGACGTCACCTACGGCACCAACTCCGAGTTCGGTTTCGACTACCTGCGCGACAACATGGTCACCCGCCCCGAGCAGCGCGTACAGCGCGGCCACCATTACGCCATCGTCGACGAGGTCGACTCCATCTTGATCGACGAGGCCAGAACGCCGCTCATCATCTCGGGCGCCGGCACCAAGTCCGCCAGCACCTACAAGGACTTCGCGCGTGCCGTGCGCGGCCTGGAGCGCGGTGAGGACGTGTCGCACGACATGCTCACCGCCACCGAGGACGTCGAGCCCACGGGCGACTACGTCATGGACGAGGCCAAGCACACCATCGCCGCCACCGAGCGCGGCCTTAAGAAGATCGAGCGCCGCCTGGGCATCGAGGACATCTATGCCGACCTTTCGGGCCAGCTGGTCAACCACCTGCAGCAGGCGCTGAAGGCTCAGTACATGTTCCATCGCGACAAGCAGTACGTGGTCACTAACGGCGAGGTCAAGATCGTCGACGAGTTCACCGGTCGCATCATGGAAGGCCGCCGCTACTCCGAGGGCCTGCATCAGGCCATCGAGGCCAAAGAGGGCGTGCTCGTGCGCGAGGAGAACCAGACCCTTGCCACCATCACCCTGCAGAACTACTTCCGCCTGTATGACAAGCTCTCCGGCATGACCGGTACGGCACTCACCGAGGACGCCGAGTTCCGCGAGATCTACAAGCTGCCCGTCGAGGTCATCCCCTCCAACAAGCCCGTTCAGCGTGTTGACCACGAGGATCTGGTGTACCGCACCATCCAGGCCAAGTACAACGCCGTTGCCGACGACGTCGAGCGACGTCACGCCAAGGGCCAGCCGGTCCTGGTGGGCACCGTCTCCATCGAAAGCTCCGAGAAGCTGTCGGCCGCCCTTACCAAGCGCGGCATCGCGCACGAGGTCCTCAACGCTAAGCATCACGAGCGCGAGGCTCATATCGTTGCCCAGGCCGGACGCTACGGCGCCGTGACCATCGCTACTAACATGGCCGGTCGTGGTACCGACATTCTGCTGGGTGGCAACCCCGACGAGCTGGTGCGCGAGCGCCTTGAGTACGAGGGCCTGACCATGGAGGACGTGACGCCCGAGCAGCTCGAGCAGTTTAACGCCGAGGCCAAGGAGACCTGCAAGGCCGAGCGCGAGCGCGTGCTTGCCGCCGGCGGCCTGACCGTCATCGGCACCGAGCGCCATGAGTCCCGTCGTATCGACAACCAGCTGCGCGGCCGCTCCGGTCGTCAGGGCGATCCGGGCGAGACTCAGTTCTACTTGTCGCTCGAGGACGACCTCATGCGCCTGTTCGGCGGCGACAAGATGGACCGCGTCTCCAAGATGATGGTTACCGCCGACATGGGCGACGACATGCCCATCCAGCACAAGATCATCTCCAAGGCCGTTGAGAGCGCCCAGCACAAGGTCGAGAGCATCAACTTCTCCATGCGCAAGAGCGTTCTTGAGTACGACGACGTCATGAACAAGCAGCGCCAGGTCATCTACGCCGAGCGCAACAAGATTCTGGACGGCAAGGACCTGACCGACCACATCACCGAGGTCATGCACGACACCGTGTACCGCTGCGTGCAGGAGTTCTGCACCAAGGACAGCCACGATGGCGAGCGCGATCTCGAGGGCCTGCGCAAGTGGGTCGTGGAGCTCACCGGGCATATCGATACGCCCAAGTTCCCCGACGAGGACTTCGAGGCCCTGGCTGCCGATGTCCTGGCATACGTTGAGAAGTGCTACAACATGAAGGCCGAGCGCCTGGGTGAGGACCTCATGCGCGAGCTCAACACTCAGGTCATGCTGCGCGTCATCGATACCCGCTGGATGAACTACCTGCAGGAGATGGACTACCTCAAGACCGGTATCGGACTGCGCGGCTTTGGCCAGCGCGACCCGCTGGTCGAGTACAAGACTGAGGCTTATGGTGCCTTCCAGATGCTCGTTGACACCATGTACGAGGATTACCTGCGCACCGTTCTGCGCATCGAGATCAAGGCCGCCCCGCAGGCCGTGGAGCACAAGGAGGACCCCGCGCTCGAGGGTGCGCGCTTCTCCGGCCCCGCCGACGTCGATGGCGACAACGGCAGCTCGGTGCTGCGCAAGCAGGCACAGGTTCAGGCTCGTACGGCCGTCCAGGGAGGCCCGGCTGCTGTCAACAACGGCGGCAAGGTGACCACCTACCGCAAGTCCGAGAGCGATGACCCTTATGTCAACGTGGGCCGCAACGACCTTTGCCCCTGCGGCAGCGGCAAGAAGTTCAAGTACTGCCACGGCAGGAATCGTTAATGGCCGAGGCTTTAGAGGTAACGCCCGCCGAGCTGGACGCGTTTGCGGACCGGCTCGGCGAGGTCGAGTTGTATCTTCATTTGGACGAGAAGCGCACGCGCGTGACCGAGCTCGAGGCAAAAAGCGTGGCCCCCGGCTTTTGGGATGACGCCGACGCCGCTCGCGCAACCATGGAGGAGATCGCTCGCGCCAAGGAAGATATCGCTGCCGTGGATACCGCGCGCGGCGAGCTATCTGACGCCCGCGCGGCGCTGGAGCTTGCCGAGGAGATGGGCGACGACCCCGATGCCGCCGCATTGCGCGAGGAGGCTGCCGCTACGGCAGAACGCCTGGCCCGCGCTATCGACGAGCTCGAGCTTTCGAGCTGGTTTACCGGTGAGTTCGATCACGGCGACGCGATTGTGACCATCAAGCCCGGACAGGGTGGCCTGGAGGCGCAGGACTGGACCTTCATGCTCTTTAAGATGTACATGAAGTACTGCCAGCGTCGCGGCTGGAAGGTCACCATTAACGACTGTCCCGCGGCTGAGGTCATCGGCATCGACCGTGCGACCTTTACCGTCGAGGGCAAGGACGCGTTTGGCATGCTGCGCGCCGAGGCCGGCGTCCACCGTCTGGTGCGCATTAGCCCCACCGACGACAAGAAGCGCCGCCAGACCACGTTTGCCGGCGTCGAGGTCATTCCCGTGCTGCCTGACGATATCGACATCGAGATCAGTCCCGACGATATCCGTGTGGACGTGTATCACGCGAGCGGCCCGGGCGGTCAGGGCGTCAACACCACCGACTCCGCCGTACGCGTTACGCATTTTCCCAGCGGCATCGTTGTCACTTGCCAAAACGAGCGCAGCCAGATTCAAAACAAGGCCGCGTGCATGCAGATTCTCAAGGCCCGTCTGTACGAGATCGAGCTCGAGAAGCGCGCCGAGGCCCTGGATGAGATTCGCGGGCCCAAGACCACGATCGGTTTTGGCAACCAGATTCGCAGCTACGTGCTCTACCCGTATCAGATGGTCAAGGACCTGCGCACGGGCGTGGAGACCAGCAACGTCGAGGCCGTTCTCGACGATGGCGATCTGGATCCGTTTGTGATCGGCTACCATCGTTGGGCAACCGGCAACGCCGATGCGGAAGCATCGTCTGCCTAGGCACATGATTGGCTCCGGGTCGATGCAAACACTTCGCAGGGGTGGTATTTGCCCGGTGAATCGGTAGAATCGAATACAGCAAGAAGTTCAAAGCGCACTCGTTTGGGTGCGCTTTTTTGAGGGAGGCAGTATGGCATATCGTCTGGACATCAAGCGCATTCTTTCGATGAACTTCTTTCATGACTTGCCCAAGATTATGTTTGGCTGCGCCCTGGCAGCTATCGCGACAGACTTGTTTTTGATCCCCAACGGCCTTGCCGCCGGCGGCGTCACAGGCCTTGCCACCATTATTCAGGCGGTCGGCGCCTCGCATGGCATATCGCTTCCCGTCGGTATCCAGACCATCGTGATGAATGCCTTGCTGCTGCTGGTTGTTATGCGCGAGGGTGGCATGTTCTACGTGGTGCAGACGGCGACCGGTTTTGTGCTGCTGGGTTTTTTCACCGACCTGTTCGCTCCGTTTGTGGCGCCGCTGGCACATGCCGATCTGATGCTGCCCGCTATGTGGGGCGGCATTATCACGGGCATCGGCTATGGCATGGTGCTGCGCGCCGGCGCCAACACCGGCGGCTCGGACACGATTGGCCAAATCATCTCGCGTAATACCTCGCTGCCCGTGGGCTCGACCGTCATGGCGATCGATGTTGCCGTATGCGCGCTGTCGGCTCCGGTCTTTTCAGTCGAAAATGCACTATATGCAGGCCTTTCGATGGTCATTAGCGGCTACGTGATCGATGCCGTGGTCGATGGTGGCAACAAACGCCGTATGGTACTCATCATCTCGGACAAGTTCCCTGATATCGCTGCCGATATCATGTATGGCCTGGGTCGTGGTTGTACCAAGTTTAAGGCGACTGGCATGTATTCGGGTGCCGAGAAGCCGGTGATCATGGTCATCGTGAACCGTCGAGAGCTCAATACCCTCAAGACGATCGTGCGCGAGCGCGATCCTCACGCCATTGTGACGGTCGCCGACGTTACGGAAGCTTTCGGCGAGGGATTCAAGGACATTAGCGCGTAGGGCCGACCGCGTCCCATCCAAAAGACGTTCACATTGATAAACCGTTTCATCAGCGGTTCTGCCTGCTAAATTGTTCAAATAATGATAAAAACTCTGGTAAAGCCATCAGTTTCCAGCATAATGAATGACGTACGTGCATTGCGGCTGTGTTGGGATTACCTTCGGTGCCGTGCGCATTTTGTCTAATGAGGATGAAAGGAAGGCACAATGAGCGACGAAGAGCTCAAAAAGGTTGCCAACGAGGTAAGGAAGGGCATCGTCACCGGCGTGCACGCTGCCAAGTCCGGCCATCCGGGCGGTTCGCTCGGCGCTGCCGACATCATGACCTATCTGTACTTTGAGGGAATGAACGTCGACCCGGCCCATCCCCGCAAGGCCGACCGCGATCGCTTTGTGCTTTCCAAGGGCCACTGTGCACCTGGTCTGTACGCTGTGCTCGCCGAGCGTGGGTTCTTCCCCAAGGAGGATCTTGAGACGCTGCGCCACATCGGCAGCCACCTGCAGGGTCATCCCAACATGAACGACACTCCGGGCGTTGACATGTCCACCGGTTCGCTCGGCCAGGGCATCTCCGCCGCCGTGGGCATGGCCGTTGCCGCCAAGCACTGGGGCGATACTTATCGCACGTACGCCCTGCTGGGCGACGGCGAGAGCGAGGAGGGCCAGGTCTGGGAGGCCGCCATGTTTGCCGGCAACCAGCAGCTCGACAACCTCTGTGTGATCGTCGACCACAACGGCCTGCAGATCGACGGTCCCGTCGAGGAGGTCAACGACCCCATGCCGCTCGCCGACAAGTTCCGCGCCTTTAAGTTCCACGTGGTGGAGCTTGCCGACGGCAACGATTTCGATCAGATCCGCGCCGCCTTTGCCGAGGCTCGCGCTACCAAGGGCCAGCCGACCGCCATTATCGCCGAGACCCTGAAAGGCAAGGGCGTGTCCTTTATGGAGAACCAGGTTGGTTGGCACGGCAAGGCCCCCAATGATGAACAGTTTGAGCAGGCCATGGCAGAGCTCACGGCCGCCGGAGAGGAGCTCTAGGATGGCAGACGTCAAGAAAATTGCCACGCGTGTAAGCTACGGCGAGGCCCTCGTCGAGCTCGCCAACGAGCACGATGACTTTGTGGTCCTCGACGCCGACCTGGCCGCCGCCACGCAGACCGGTAAGTTCAAGGCGGCCTGCCCCGACCGCTTCTTCGATGTGGGCATTGCCGAGAGCAACCTGATGGGCGTCGCCGCCGGTATCGCGACCACCGGTCGTGTTGCCTTCGCGAGTACCTTTGCCATGTTCGCTGCCGGTCGCGCCTTTGAGCAGGTTCGTAACTCCATCGGCTACCCGCACCTCAACGTTAAGATCGGTGCCACGCACGCCGGTATCTCGGTGGGCGAGGATGGTGCCACGCACCAGTGCTGCGAGGATATCGCCCTGATGCGCGTCATCCCCGGCATGACTGTGATCGTTCCTGCCGACGACGTCGAGGCCCGTGCCGTGACGCGCGCCGCCTACGAGTGCGACGGTCCGGTGTACATGCGCTTTGCCCGTTTGGCCTCGCCGGTTATCAACGACCCCGAGACCTATAAGTTCGAGTTGGGTAAGGGCATTATCATGCGCGAGGGCGCCGATGTGACCATCATCGCCTGCGGCCTGATGGTCGGCGAGGCTCTCGAGGCCGCCGAGCAGCTCGCTGCCGAGGGCATCGACGCCGAGGTCATCAACATGCACACCATCAAGCCCATCGATGCCGATCTGATCGTCAAGAGCGCCACCAAGACCGGCCACGTCGTGACCGTCGAGGAGCACTCTGTGATCGGTGGCCTGGGCAGCGCCGTTGCCGACGTCCTGTGTGAGCAGTGCCCGACGCCGCTCAAGAAGATCGGTGTCAACGACACCTTCGGCGAGTCCGGCCCGGGTGCCGAGCTCCTGCACAAGTACGGCCTGGACGCCGCCAACATCGTGGCGACCACCAAGGAGTTCCTGGCATAAGGCAAGACGAGGCAAAGTATCGTCTCAACAACCACATCCAAGCCAGAACAGGGGCATCCCCAAAGAGGGCGCCCCTGTTTTTGTTGAATTTAAATTAGAGCCCTGCCAAGTAAAGTTCCCATGGGGAAACGGGCCCATCCCAACAAAGTGCAATTCAGACCCTTCCAACTTTGTATGCGCAGCATCTCAAGTTGGTGCGTCGGCCCCATAGTAGCCGCAGGCCGGGCGCAGGGTTTCCTCCCAAATCTTTCCGCAGCGCAGGCCGGCGTTCGTCCGCAGCTCCGCAGGAGCAGGACAAATGCCGGCCATGCGCGAGGACGATTTGGGAGGAAACCCTGCGCCCGGCCGGTGGGATCCCAAAGCCCGCCATGCTTCTTATGTGCAGCAAAGCTAATGCTGCTAAAATGTAAAGCGCTCATGTAGTTTAAACGCACGACGATAAGGAGCACCAGTGGGTAACCACTTCCGTACCTCCGGTGCGGGCGATGATGCCCCCAAGACGCAGACAGGCGTCCAGGGCAGTCGTTTCGCCACTCCGGATTCAGAGGGCCAGCCTGTTGCTCAGGCCCCCACTCAGCCGGCAGATCAGGCACAGCCGGCATCCGATCCCTTTGCCTACAATCCCACCAGCGATGTCGCGCTTTCCGGCACGGCGGGTTTTGAGCCCGTTCAGGCCGTGACTGCTCGCGTGGAGCAGCCTCAGGCTGGCGCCGCCACGCCGCAGCCTACCATGGCCGGCATTCCCGACCCCATGGCCCCTGCGACGCCGGTTCCTCAGCCTGCGCAGTCCGGTCTCTTTGCCGCTATTCCCGATCCCACGCAGCCTGCTGCCCCGGTGGTCGAGAGCGATCAGGCAGCCGAGGTCGCAAGCCTCGATAACGCGCTCAACAACCCCGATTTTACGTCGGTGTTTGCGCCCATCGATCCGCAGGCCAGCCGCAAGAAGATGGCCAAGCAGGCCGGTGTCGAGCCCGTCATCCTTATGGAGCATGTCACCAAGATCTATCCGGCACAGCCCAACAAGCCTGCACTTGACGACATCAACATTGAGATCTATCCGGGCGAGTTCGTCTTCCTGGTCGGTCATTCCGGCTCGGGTAAGACCACGCTGCTGTCGACGCTCAACCGCGACGTCAAGCCGACGAGCGGCCGCATCTTGGTTGCCGGTCAGGACCTCATGAAGATCAAGAACCGCAAGGTTCCGTTCCTGCGCCGCCAGATTGGCGCCGTGTTCCAGGACTTTAAGCTTCTGCCGCAAAAGACCGCCTACGAAAACGTGGCGTTTGCCCTGCAGTGCATCGGCAAGCCCAAGGGCGTCATTCGCAGCCAGGTGCCGGAGGTGCTGCGTCTGGTCGGTCTGGCCGATCAGATGGACTCGCTGCCCGACCAGCTTTCCGGTGGCGAGCAGCAGCGCGTCGCCGTCGCCCGCGCTATGGTCAACCGTCCGCCGCTGCTGATCTGCGACGAGCCCACGGGTAACCTCGACCCGGCGATCTCGCTGGGCATCATGAAGCTGCTCGAGCGTATTAACCGCACCGGCACCACCGTGATCGTCGCCACGCACGACCGCGAGATGGTCGATAGCATGCACCGTCGCGTGATCGCCCTCGAGGGCGGCCACGTTATCCGCGACCAGGAGAGGGGAGGTTACGGCAACTATGGCACCAACTAACGTGGGCTACTCCTTCAAAGAGGCAATCAGTCACTTCTTCCGTAACTGGACTACCTCGCTCGGCGCCGTCATCACGATCTTCCTTTCGCTGTTTATCATCGGCCTGTTCATCATGGGCTCCGCGATGCTGAACTCCGTGATCGGCACCGTCGAGGATCAGGTTGTCATCAACGCGTTCATTAGCGATGACGCCGATCAGGCCGATGTCCAGGCTTTTGAGGCCGAGCTTAAGACGTGGAATAACGTCAAGTCCGTGACCTATAAGGACAAGGACGACGCGCTGGCCGAGTATACGAGCAAGATGTCGGGCAACGCCGACGCCACCATGAGCGCGCTCGATGGCCAGAACCCGCTGCCGGCTTCGTTTGCAATTGAGATGGACGATCCGTCCAAGGTCGAAAGCACGGCAGAGAAGCTCAAGAAGAACGCCGACTTCCAGAAGATCGCGGATGACGGCGACGTCAACGCGAGCGTGCTGTACGGCCAGGAGGAAGTGAGCCGCCTGTTCCAGGTGACCAACTACATCCGCATCGCCGCCGTGGTACTCGTTGGCCTTCTGACCTTTATCGCATTCATCTTCATCAACAACACGATTCGCCTGTCCATCACGGCGCGTCGTCGTGAGATTGCGATTATGCGTCTGGTCGGCGCCAGCAACGGCTTCATTCGCGGCCCGTTTATCACCGAGGGCGTACTGCAGGCCATTTTGGGCTCGCTGCTTTCCATCGGCGTTCTGGAGCTGCTGCGCAATCTGATGATTCCGCGTTTGCAGGAGAGCATCGGCTGGATGTCGTTTGCCCTGCCGATGCAGTACTACCTGGTGACCTATGCTGCGCTGATTCTGGTCGGTGTGATTATCGGTCTCTTTGGTTCTGCCATAGCCATGCGCCGCTACCTGCGCGTGTAGGCATGTCTGGAATTCATCCCTTCCAACGGGTCGTCTCTTATGGGGCGGCCCGTTTTTTGATCTCTAGGGGACGGCAGGAAAACGGATCATTTGGGTAGACTCTTTGGAGTTCGTCATCGATAGCAAGGAGGCGCCATGGGGCGCAATAACAAGCATAAGCGTGGAGCTCGCAATAAGCGCGGGCCGGTGCGCAGCGAACGCCGTCCGAGCCTGACCGGGCGCGTGCAGCTCCATGAGCATAGCGCCTACGTTGTAACCGAAAACGGCGACTACAAGGTCATGGGCCGCGGTAAGCGCGAGATCATGGATGGCGATACCGTTGCCGTGAGCATTAAGAACAGCCCGCACGGTGAGCGGCGCGCCGTGATCGAAGGCGTGGTTGAGCGCGCAGCCATAAGCGTGGTGGGTACGTACCAGACCGCTGGTCCGCTCGGTGTGATCGAGCCGCTCGATTCGCGCCTGAAGGCCGACTTCTTCATTCTGCCCGAGGATACCTCGGCGGATCGTCTGGGCGTCCACCCGGGTGATGCCGTTGTCGCGCGCATTTTGACCTACCCGACGCGCCTGGAATCGGGCACCGTGACGATCGAACGCCGCATTGGCGGAGATGACGCGCCCGATTTGGGCGTTCAATACGTGATGACGCGTTACGGCTATACCGATAGCTATCCCGAGGCCGCGCTGGACGAGGCCGAGGGACTTTCGCTCGATGTGTCCGCGGCGCTTAAGGACCCGCTCCGCCGCGATCTGCGCGACCGCTTTGTCATCACGATCGACCCGGTCGACGCGCGCGACTTTGACGATGCCATTTCGCTTGAGCGCACGCCCGAGGGTGGCTACAAGCTGGGTGTGCATATCGCTGACGTTTCTCACTATGTGGCTTGGGACGGGCATATCGATCTTGAGGCTCGCCATCGTACGACATCGGTGTATCTGGCCGATCGCGTGCTTCCCATGCTGCCCGAACGCCTGTCCTGTGACCTATGCTCGCTTCGCCCTGACGAGGACCGTCTTGCGTTTACCGTTGACATTGAGCTCGATGCGCAGGGTCGCGTGCGGCATTACGATCCGTACCCCAGCGTGATTCGCTCGCGTGTGCGTATGGACTATGACGGCGCCGAGGCGCTGCTGGTGCGTGCCGACGCTGTTGAGTATTCGGTGCTGGAAGGCGCCGCTGAGGATGTTGCGGCTGCTGAGGCCTCGCGCGAGGAGGCGCTTGAGCGCGGTCTTGCGTGCGAGGAAACTGCTCGCGGCTATAACGTCGACCTCGGCGATTTCCTTGTCGCCGCCAACGAACTCGCCGAACTTCGCCGTCGTATTCGTCGTGCCCGCGGCTCAGTCGATTTTGACACGGCCGAGATTCGCGCTCTATTGGATGAGGACGGAGTGCCCGTGCAGATTGTGGCGCGCGAGCGTTCGTGTGCCACGTCGCTTATCGAGGAAGCCATGCTACTCGCCAACGAGTGCGTTGCAGAGTGGCTGGCAGACCGTGATATCGAGGCCTGCTATCGCGTGCATGAGGATCCGAGCCCCGATAGCCTGCACGGTGCCGCCGTTGCGCTGGCGCAGCTAGGCATCATCGACGATCGCCGTGCTGCCGGTATCGCCCTGGGGAGTCCCGATGAGCTACAGGCTGCAGTTGATGCTGCCGCCGGTACGGCCAACGCACCGCTCGTCAACACGCTGCTTCTGCGCAGCATGCAGCGCGCACTGTACAAGCCGCGCAACGAGGGCCACTTTGCGCTCGCCGCGCCGTGCTACTGTCACTTTACGAGTCCCATCCGTCGCTACCCCGATCTGGTGGTGCACCGCGTGCTCAAACTGCAGTTGGCCTATGAGCAGCTCGGCGGCAAGGACGCCCTGGTCCGTACGCCGCGGCTGATCGGCAAGGGGCGCGAGTCGCTGCCGCGCATTCTGCCGCAGATCTGCCGCGCATGCAGCGATGCCGAGCGCGCGGCAGATGCCGCTAGCCATGCGACGCAAAAGATCAAGATTGCCCAGTACTATGAGGACCGTCTGGGCGAGCGCTATGCCGGAACCGTCTCGTGGGTTAGCAGCATGGGCCTCTTTGTGCGCTTGGACCTGACGCAGGTCGAAGGCTTGGTTTCGATCAAGAGCCTGGGCAACGAGTGGTTCGAGTTCGACGAGGACGCGCTCACGCTCACAGGTGCCGACACGGGCACTCGTTACGAGCTGGGGCAGCGCGTGATCATCGAGGTCTCGCGCGTCAATACCACGCGCGGGCACTTGGACTTTAAGCTTATCCATTAGCCAAATCTCGATTCATGGCGGGAGAGCGGAGGGCGGTCTTTCGGGGCCGCCCTCCGCATTTGGATCATGGCTACCTTGCCGTCTGCTCGGCCGCCCGCTTACCTGCTATTTGAGAGGTAAAACCTACCAAAATAAACCTGTCCCTTTTTGGCAGGTTTACAAGAAAGCGGGGATGAGATGGCGACGGTGTATGGTTATGCGCGGGTGAGTTCGCGCGATCAGAATCTTAATCGGCAGCTGGATGCGCTGGGCGCCTATGGCGTGGGCTCGGCGAATATTTATGCCGACCATGCGAGCGGCAAGGACTTCGATCGACCGCGCTATCGCGAGCTGCTGCACGTCCTGGGAGACGGGGACGTGCTGGTGGTGCTTTCTATCGACCGACTTGGTCGTAATTACTCCGAGATTCTTGAGGAATGGCGTCGCATTACCAAGGAGCTCGGGGTTGCCATTGTGGTGTTGGACATGCCATTGCTTGACACGCGCGCCAGGGCAAGCGGCACGCCGGATGTGACTAATGCCCTGATTGCCGATATTGTGCTGCAACTGCTGAGCTACGTGGCGCAGGTGGAGCGCGAGAATATCCATCGGCGCCAAGCGGAGGGAATTGCAGCGGCGCGGGCGCGAGGGGTCCGTTTCGGTCGACCTCGCAAGCCGTGCCCTCCTCAGTTTGATCTGGTACGGGATAGCTATGAGGCGGGCGATATTACCCGCAGCCAGGCAGCAAAGTGCCTGGGCGTGTGCGTGGGGACGTTTGATCGCTGGATGCGCGAGGCGGGGTAGGGGTTTGCGTCGCTTTGTCGCTTCCTGTTGCGATTCAAATTTTGATACGATGGCGATGTCATTTGGGGCTACACTCGCTGATATTCAAAAAAGGAGGTAGGCCCTTGGCGCGCGTAAAACAAATAATCGGATGGACCGCGATCGTTCTGTTCGCTGCAACGCTGACGGGCATCTGGGTGCTGACGGAGCAAAATGCGGTGGAGACGTCGTTGCTGAGCGAGTCCACCGCGCGTGTGGTGGAGGGTCAAGCTACGGGCGTACAGGCTGCCGATGCCACGGGTGAAGCTCAGATGGAGAGCGGAATGACCGGGGGCACCGATTCGGCTGCCTCGAATGTACGGTCTGGCCGACTTGCTTCCATTCGCATGTGGGTGGGCACGAACGTCCGTCGCGTTGCCCATACCGTAGAGTTTTTCTTCGTCGGATTGTTCGCCTCGGTGGTCGTGGTTTGCTTTTCCAGGCGTCCGTGGAGCGTATGCTCCCGTTGCGTGCCCGTGTTGCTCTTTTGTGCCGTCTGCTCCGTTGGCGATCAGGTGCATAAGATCTTTGTTCCCGGCAGGCATTTCGACGTTATCGACTTAGGATTCGATGCTGCGGGCTATGTCACCGCGATGCTGCTGGTATTGCTGGCAGCGGCGTTGGTGCACTATGCGACTCGGCCGATCGGCGCCCATGCGAGGCGCTAGCCGGTAACAAACCCGTTTCTGATAATGCGACCTTGTTGAATTATTTTGTGTCGCGCGTATTTCCGAGCGGTCGGATTTGAGGGGCGAGCGGTAGAACGCTCGCCCTTTGTGCGCCACGATGCGGCACAATGTACCGTAAAAGCTGTTTGTATCCGGTACGAATCGTTCGTTGGTCTTTAATTCTTCTCAACGGAGGTGTTTGAGATGGCAAACGGATTGCTTTTGCGGCTTCGCGAGCGTGAGCTCAGCGCGAGCCCGGCGGAACGCAATGTCATCGCATATGTAAGCGCTCATCCGCACGAGGTGGTCGGGCTTTCCGTCCGCGGTCTTGCCGATGCCACGTTCTCCTCGCCCTCGAGCATTTTGCGCTTTTGCAAGCGCTTGGGTTTTGCGGGCTACAAGGAGTTCCAGCGCGAACTGATTGCCGAGCTGGCGCTCTTGGGTGACAAGAAAGACGTTGCCCTCGAGGACATCTCCATGGATGACAGCGTCGAACGTATCGTGGGGAAGGTGATGAAAAGCAACGTGCGCACGATCGAAGCGACGGCGCGAACGCTCGATTACACCGTCTTGGAGCGATGTGCGGCCTATCTTAAGCGGGCACGCGCGGTCAATCTGTTCGGTATCGGTGCCTCTCGTTTGGTCGCGCACGATCTGGCGCAAAAGCTCATGCGTGTCGACAAAGAGTGCCATCTGTACGACGACTGGCATGATCAGCTCTTGTGTGCCAAGAACATGCATGAGGGCGATATGGCGATCGCCTTTAGCTACTCGGGCTTGACGCAAGAGGTGCTGGACTGCGCCGCCGAGGCCCAACGTCACAACTGTCCCGTTGTGGCCGTGACCAAAGTAGATGGATCATCCAAGCTTGCCACCATGGCCGATGCCGTGCTCGGCGTCGCTGCGAGTGAGCCCTTGGTCCGCAGCGGTGCCATGGCTTCGCGTATGGCCCAGCTTATGGTTGTCGATGCCCTGTACGCTGCTTACGTTGCCAGCGACTACGAACGAGCGACGCATGTCATTAAGCAAAACTACATCGAGAAACAGGAAAGATGAGGTGAATGAAATGCTCGATTTAACAAAATTCACGACCGAACAGCGTAATCAAAGGTCAATGAACCTCGATACGATGACATCGCTGCAGATCGTCACGACGATGAACGATGAGGATCTTCGTGCCGTCCAGTCGGTCACGAAGGTGTTGCCCCAGGTTGCCACAGCAATCGACTGGGCTGCTGAGGCACTCGAGCGCGGCGGGCGCGTCTTTTACATGGGTGCAGGCACCAGCGGTCGTCTGGGTGTACTCGACGCTTCGGAGTGTCCGCCCACGTTTGGCGTGTCACCCGATCTGATTGTCGGGCTCATTGCCGGAGGCGAGACGGCGTTTATCAAGGCTGTCGAAGGTGCCGAAGACAGCGAGGAGCTTGGCGCGAGCGACCTGCGGGGGCGTGGACTCTCGGACAAGGATCTTGTCGTTGGCCTGGCGGCAAGCGGTCGTACTCCCTATGTGGTGGGCGGCCTTGTGTACGCCAAGGCAACTGGGTGCAAGACCATTGCAATTGCCTGCAACCAAGGGTCGAAGATCGGGAAGAGCGCAGATCTTGCCATTGAACCCGTGCCCGGTCCCGAGGTACTGACCGGCTCAACGAGGCTCAAGGCGGGAACGGTTCAAAAGCTCATTCTCAACATGATTTCGACCGGTGCCATGGTCAAGATCGGCAAGGTATACCAAAACCTGATGGTCGATGTGCAGCAGACGAACGAGAAGTTGGTGGTGCGCGGCCAGAACATCGTGATGGAGGCGACCGGCTGCACGCGCGAGTGCGCTATTCAGGCGCTTGCAGATGCCGGCGGCCACGTAAAAACCGCTATTGTCTCGGTACTGCTGGACTGCGATGCCGAGCAGGCTGCGGTAGCTCTTGAGCGAGCGCGAGGCCATGTCCGTGCTGCGGTGAGTGGCCATGAGAAGAGCAATGCCGATGCCCAATAGGTGCGCGGCGTGAGCTGATATGACATCCAGACGAGATACCCAATACAAGGAGGAGTTATGACGAACAAAGAGCTGGCTCAAAAGCTGCTGGACCTTTTGGGCGGTAAAGACAACGTGCTGGCAAACGCGGCGTGCATGACGCGCCTGCGCGTGACCGTCAAAGACACGGGCAGCGTCGACGCGGAGGGCATTAAGGCACTCGACGGCGTGATGGGCCTGGTCGAGGACGACACGATGCAGATCGTGCTGGGTCCGGGCAAGGTGAATAAGGTGCTCGAGGAGTTCTCCAAGCTCACCGGCCTTGCGAAAGGCGTTGCCGACGAGAGCGTGGTTGACGCTGCGGCCACAAACAAGGCCGCGCAGAAGGCAAAGTACGAGTCCAAGCCGGTTCAGGCCTTCCTCAAGAAGATTTCCAATGTCTTCGTTGCCCTGCTTCCCGGCATCATTGCGGCTGGCCTCATCAACGGTATCTGCAACGTCATTAACGTCTCGACGGCAGGCGCGCTTGCAGGCGAGTGGTGGTACCAGGGCATTCGTTCCATGGGCTGGGCCCTGTTTGCCTATCTGCCCATCTTGGTGGGCTATAACGCGGCACGTGAGTTTGGCGGCTCCGCTGCGCTGGGCGGCATCGCCGGCATGATGTGTATCGCTAACAGTGCCATGCCCCTGCTTGCGCCTGGCGCGGCCGATCCAGCCACTGCCATTCTGCTGCCGCTCACCAATGCGCAGTACAACCCCGCAGCGGGCGGCATGATCGCGGCTCTTATCGCTGGCGCATTTTTTGCCTGGATGGAGCGTCAGATTCGCAAGGTTATGCCCAACGCACTCGATACATTCTTGTCCCCGCTGCTGGTGCTCATCATCGGCGCCTTTGCTCTGATGCTCGTCATCCAGCCGGTTGGCGCATGGCTGACGACTGCCATCTTTAGCGTTTTGACCTTTATCTTCGAGAAGCTGGGCGTCCTGGGCGGCTATATCCTGTCGGCAGGCTTCTTGCCGCTGGTTTCCGTCGGCCTGCATCAGGCGCTCACGCCGATCCACGCTATGCTCAACGATCCCGACGGCGCTACCAAGGGCATCAATTACCTGCTCCCCATCCTTATGATGGCTGGCGGCGGCCAGGTCGGTGCCGGTCTGGCGCTGTACTTTAAGACCAAGAACGCCAAGCTCAAGAAGTATGTCGCAGAGTCCATTCCCGTTGGCATTCTGGGTGTGGGCGAGCCTCTGATGTATGCCGTTACGCTGCCGCTCGTTCGCCCGTTTGTGACGGCCTGCCTGGGTGCCGGATTTGGCGGCGCGCTCGCGGCGCTGCTTCACATCGGCACGGTTTCTCAGGGCGTTTCCGGTCTGTTTGGCCTGCTGATCGTCGTTCCTGGCCAGCAGCTCGGCTACGTTGCCGCTATGCTGCTTGCCTATGCCGCCGGCTTTGTCCTGACGTGGTTCTTTGGCGTCGACGAGCAGAAGATCAACGAGTTCTTTGGCGAATAGTTTGATATCGCGAGCCGTGTTGCTCAGGGCTCGCGGCGCGCGGCAGATTTCTTGATGCTATGGTTGTGCCGGTGGGGCTAACTGCTCCGCCGGCCTTTTTTAAAGGAGCGTTGAAACGTGAAAACGGGTATTTCGATTTATCTTTCCAGTCCTCTGCAGGATATTGAGCGGACGATTGAGCACGGTGCCGCGGCGGGTGCGCGCTATGCGTTTACCTCGCTGCATATTCCCGAGGATGGGGGAGCGGCGTATACCGATAAGGTCCGTCATGTGCTGTCGCTGCTTTCCGCCCGTGGCATTGCGCTCATTGCCGATGTGGGGCCGCGCACGTGCGATTTGCTCGGGCTTGAGTGCATCGAGGACCTGCGCGATCTGGGGTTGGAATACCTTCGTTTGGACTATGGCTTTAGCGCCCGGCGGGTCGCGGAGCTGTCCGGTGTATTTCGCATTGTGGTCAATGCATCGACGGTGAGTTCTGATGAAATCGCATCGTGGCGTGAGGCCGGTGCCGATGTGACTCATTTTGCCGCCTGCCACAATTTTTACCCCAAGCCTTATACCGGTTTAGCTCTGGAGGACATTGCTCGGGTGAATCTTCGTCTTGCGGCGCTTGGATTCGAAATCATGGCTTTTGTGCCGGGTGATGCTAACGTTCGCGGGCCAGTATTCGAGGGACTGCCGACGGTCGAGGCGCAGCGCGGTCGCGCGTCAAAGGTTGCTCTCAATATGCTTGAGCTTGCACATGGCGCCGATTGCGACATTGTGTTGGTCGGCGACCCCGATCTTTCCGATGCGGGCTGGACGCAGTTTGCTCATGTTTCCGCCGGATACGTGGACCTGCAATGCGAGCTTGAGCCCGGTTATGCCTATGTGCGTGGGCAGATTCATCACGACCGACCCGATTCGAGCACCCTCATCTTTAGGTCTCAGGAGTCGCGTACGACGCTTAAGCCGGATTCCGTGCCGATGGATGCCGGTGCCGGCCTGTTTCGAAAGGCGGGGTCGATCGCTGTGAGCAATAGCAGCTATGGGCGCTACGAAGGCGAGCTTGAGATTGCGCGGGTCGATCTTCCCGGTGAGGAGCGCATGAACGTTGCGGGTCATATCACGCCCGAGGCAATGGAGCTGCTGCCGTTCATCAAACGCGGATTCGGGGTACGGTTCGTTTAGCGTGTGACCCGTGGGCTACAATTGGCCCATCATGCGAAGGCGCCTCGTGTGGCGTGAGCCTGCGTTGGCCGATCTATATTCGGAGGATTCCCATGACCGTACTGTTTATTGAATATCCCAAGTGCTCGACCTGTAAGAAGGCCAAGGCATGGCTGGACGAACACGGGGTAGAGTATATCGACCGCGATATCGTTTTGGACAATCCCACGGCTGATGAGCTTGCGACCTGGATTGCTCGTTCGGGACTGCCGGTACGGCGCTTCTTTAATTCGTCGGGCATGAAATATCGAGAGCTGGGCCTGAAGGCGCGTCTAGATGCGGGCATGACGGATCGGGAGTGCTACGAGCTGCTGGCGACCGACGGCATGCTGGTTAAGCGTCCGCTGTTGGTGGGCGACGACTTTGCGATTCCCGGCTTTAGGGAATCGGCTTGGGTCGAGGCGTTGCTGTAGCGGCTGCGGAAAGTGCGACCCGTTTTGAGTGCTCAGGGTGGGACGTGTTTTCCATCGGCGGGCTCGCTCGGCTCAATCATCGAGCTGTGCCCATTCGTGCGGATCGTAGACCTTTACGTGCTTGTTGGGCTTGCCGCTCCAGTACTCCTCGTCCATAAAGGGCAGATATGCCTGAACGCCGGGGCAGATAAAGGGAACCCGCTGCTGTTGCAGTCGCTCGCGCTGTCGCTGCTCCAGGTGCGCCTCGGATATGACAGTCGGCATACCGGACAGCTCGACGAGGCTTGCCTGGATTCGCTTAAGGTCGGGGAGTCCCGCGTGCCATGACATCCGCATGATCAAAAAGGATGCACGGCGGTAGTTTGCCTGCATCACCGTGATGGCGGGGCGCAGAGTGGGATGGATTTTGTCCCGTTCGGGCCAAAGGTCAGCAGTGATCTCGAGGCCCAGGGTCTCCCATAGGTAATCAAGCTCTTCGTCCATGGCGCCTCGATATCTACGTGATCATTGATACTTCGATTGTGTTGCCTGGTGCTATCGTTTTCGCGGTAGAATCTGCCAACGGTTGACGGCTACCGCTCGCGGCGTTTTGCCCTTCGTGTGCAGCGGTCGACTTCACAGGTCCTTCACGTGTTGGCCGTATTTGACTGAATTTCAAAAAAGTCAAAATTGGGGCTTGCGTCACGGCCGGACTTCCCGTATATTTCTTTCTTGCGCAAAGGCACAGCCGAGCGCAGCGATGCAGTCATTGGGATGTCGTCTAATGGCAGGACAGCGGATTCTGGTTCCGTCAATGGGGGTTCGACTCCCTCCATCCCAGCCATTGCATTTGGTACATATGGCCCGTTCGTCTAGCGGTTTAGGACGCCGCCCTCTCAAGGCGGAGATCACCAGTTCGAATCTGGTACGGGCTACCAAAATTGAACGCCCGGGCCTCGTAAGAGACCCGGGTTTTGTGTATTGACCGATATTTAAGGCGCGCGTTGAGTCTGCCGCCCGGACCGAGGAGTTGTCATGGACCTGCCTATCAGCTTGGAAGACATCACGTATGCCGAGAACTATCTGGCGCAGGGCGACCTGGCTACGGCGACGCCGCTGCTTGAGCGTCTGGTGGAGCTCGCCGAGGAGTATATCGACGCTGAGTGCAAGACGGAGGAGAAGCGCCAGTACTTTAGCTTCGACAGCAAGTTTGAGCGCCTGGCCTATCGCCGCGTGGAGAAGGATCCGCGCGAGCTGGTGCAGGTCGAGGTTCCCTTTGACCGCCTGTACTCCGACATGGCGTTTGCCTACATTCGCCAGCAGGATTATGTGAGTGCTCGGAATGCCCTGATGCAGGCCGTGCGTTGGGATCCCATGAACTGCAACTACCGCTTGGACTTGGCCGAGCTGTTCCGCGCGCTCGAGGACAAGCAGGAATGGGCATCGCTCTCGTACTCGGTGCTGGAGCGTGCAAGCGATGGCAAGTGCGCCGCCCGCGCCTATGCCAACCTGGGCCAGTACTTCTTGGAGCCCGAGACCGAGAATGTCTCGGCCGCCGTGGGTTGTGCGCGCCTGGCGTTGCGTCTGGCGCCTGGCGATGCGCATACGACGCGTCTGCTCAACAAGATTCATACTGCCTACCCCGATGCCGCCGAGGAGAGCGATGAGCACGTGATGGGCGAGCTGAGCCTGCAAGGCGTGCCGACCTCGCCTTCGGCTGAGATTGCCATTTGCCTGATCATGTGTGCGACCGATGCTGCAAGCGACGGCGACAAGCAGGAGGCGACGCGCCTGACGGTGCGTGCTCGCGATTTGGTGGGCGAGGAGGCCTGCGCGGCGATTATCAAACTGGTGCGCGAGAGCGATGCCGAGCTCAATGCTGAGCGCAAGGCAAAGCGCGACGCCGCGGGCTCAAACGCCGATGGCGCCAAGGAGGCCGGCGATGCCCAGTAAGCGCGAGCGCAAGCTCATTTCCAAGAATCGCTCGGCACATCACGAGTACTTTATCGACGAGACGTTTGAGTGCGGCATTGAGCTGAGTGGCACCGAGGTCAAGTCGATTCGCGAGCGCGCCTGCCAGATCACCGATACCTTCGCGCTGATTCGTGGCGGCGAGTGCTGGCTCGTTGGCCTGCATATTCACCCTTATAGCCATGGCGGCGTGTGGAATCGCGATCCTGATCGCCGTCGTCGTCTGCTGCTACACCGCAAGGAGATTGATTTTCTCGACGGCAAACTTCGCAACCGTGGTTATGCGCTGGTACCGTTGGAGCTCTACTTTAATACCGACGGCCGCGTAAAGCTGCTGTTGGGCCTGGGCCGAGGCAAAAAGCTCTACGACAAGCGCGAGGACATGGCCAAACGCGATGTTCAACGCGAAATCGATCGCGCCCTTAAAGAACGCAACCGCTAGGAGCGAGTTCACGGGAAGGTGCCCTACCGCGCCCGCCCCGTCTTCCTTGCTGTTTTGCTATACATTTCCAAAAGACGGTGTCCGTTATGGGCGCCGCTTTTTATGGGTACATACAGCCTTAAGGTTCAATCCCGGGTTAGGGGAGTACTTGTTATGGACAAAACTGCGTTCTTTACCATGCCGAGTGGGCTCTATGTGGTGAGTGCCGCGGCCGACGGGCTGCGTGCCGGCTGCGTTATCAACACGGCGGTGCAGGTGACGGCAGCACCACCTCGCATCTCGGTTGCCGTAAACAAGGAAAATGTGACCGCTGGCGTGATCGAGACTGCCAAGGCCTTTGCGCTGACCGTGATCGACCAGACGGCGGATATGCTCTACATTGGCAACTTTGGATTTCGCACCAGCAGCGATTATGACAAGTTTGCCAAATACGAGACCCGCGAGACGGCTCTGGGCATGCCCTATGTGCCCGAGCACGCGACGGCCCTGTTTAGCTGCCGTTTGATCGACACTGTGGATGTGGGCACGCATCTACTGTTTATCGGCGAGGTCGAGGATGCCGAGCGCCTGAGCGACGAGACGCCGCTCACCTACGATTACTACCATAAGGTCCTGAAGGGCAAGACGCCTCCGAAGGCGTCCTCGTATCAAGGCTAGAAATGTTTTAAAAATACTTGCATTATATTATTGAGAATCTATACTAATAGATGAAGTACATCACCAGTCGCGTTCGAGAGGAGAACATCATGGCTGAGGAGAAGAAGACGTATAAGTTCGTGTGCATCGTTTGTGGCTACGAGGTTGAGGTCGACACGCCCGAGCTGCCCGAGGACTACGTGTGCCCGGTCTGCGGCGTCGGTCCCGATCAGTTTGAGCTCGTCGAGGAGTAGCTCGTCGGCACGCGGCTCACGGCAACACATAGCTCTGTCCAAGGGTCCCGGTCGGATATCCCGGCCGGGACCCTTTTCCTCCGCCCCCAAGGGATCACGGTTGCTGTTGGCCGATCCTGTCTGTTGTGAGTCCGGCCGACCTTTTGTCTCAATCTGTAACATCTAACGGTGGAAATTGGGCCCACTTGTTACATATCGAGACAAACCAAAACCGTCCGGCAGAAGATCTCGATCTGTAACATCTAGACATCAAAAGCGGGTCTAGATGTTACAGATCGAGACGTTTGCCTGGGTAGGTGCCCCGCCCCATTACATCCCTGTCAACAACACGACATCGAGAATCGTCACGATGGCACCGATCCCTACGAGCAGCGCGTTGAGCGGGCGCGAGTTGGCGTATTTGCCCATGACGCGGGGCGAACTGGTGAGTCGTATGAGCACAAAGACCGTAATCGGCAGCTGAAGCGACAGCAGTGCCTGACTCCAAATGAGACCCTCAAAAGGATTCGGAACGACCAGGCACGCCGCCACTGCGCCGGCAAAACAGGCCGCCACCCCGACCGAGGAATGTCGGTCGTGGATGTCGTATTCCTCGTCGAACATGCCCGCAGTGATGGTTCCCGCCGCCATGCCCGCTGTCACGCTGCTCGATAATCCCGCGAACAGCAGCGCTACCGCAAAGATGGCCGAGCTCGCCGGGCCCAAGATGGGGGAGAGCGTGGCCGCTGCGACGGCGAGGTCGTCTACGACAATGCCGTGCGCAAAGAAGGTCGTTGCGGCCAGGATGACCATGGCCGAGTTGATTGCCCAGCCCACGCCCATCGAAAAGAGCGTGTCGAAGAGCTCGTAGTGCAGACGTTCTTCGATAACTTGCTCGCCTTGGCCTTCGAAGTGCATGGATTGGATGACCTCGGAGTGCAGAAAAAGGTTGTGTGGCATAACGACCGCACCCAGGACACTCACGATAATCGTTGCCGAGTCGGCAGGCATGCTGGGGATGATCCAGCTTGCGGTTGCTTGCGGCCAGTCGACTTTGACCAGCGCGAGCTCTGCTAAAAACGAGAGTCCCACCACACCCACGAAGGCGATGATCCAGCGTTCGGCGCGCTTGTAGGAGCTCGTCATGAGCATCGCCATCGATACTGCCGCCACGATGACGCAGCCCGCGCGCACGGGCAGCCCAAAGAGCATTTGAAGGGCAATCGCGCCGCCCAGGACTTCGGCCATGGCGGTGGCGATGGTCGCGAGATGGGCACTGGCGAGCACCGTACG
Source organism: Collinsella sp. AF16-8 (assembly GCF_003462695.1). Taxonomy (NCBI): domain Bacteria; kingdom Bacillati; phylum Actinomycetota; class Coriobacteriia; order Coriobacteriales; family Coriobacteriaceae; genus Collinsella; species Collinsella sp. AF16-8. Next base: position 195,579 of record NZ_QRXX01000001.1, on the reverse strand, counting down.
CCCGACGAAGCGGGGGAGGTAACGTGTCGTGGCCTCGGCAAGGCAGGCGCCCGTGGCGATACCCAGGTGCGCCGCGTTGTGCTGCAGCACGATGAGCATAATCGTGGACAGCGTGACGATCCACAGCAGCGCGTAGCCAAACTGCGAGCCCGCGGCCATATTGGAGGCCCAGTTGCCCGGGTCGATAAAGCCGACGGTCACGAGCAGCCCGGGGCCGATATGCCGCGCAATGTCTAGGCCTCCGTGACCACCGGTGCGTCGGGAGCCAAAGTGTTGTTTGAGATGGTTGAGCATGGTGCGCTCCTGTGTGCCGTTTGCTTGACGCCGCAAAGGATACCCGTTTTAAGCTTAAAAGTTAACCAAGACTAACAAAATTGTTGTATTTGAATGGGATGGTGAAAGGGGGCTGCCGAAATGTCTCGATCTGTAACAGTTTGCCGCCAAAACCGACCCTTCGTGTTACAGATCGAGACAAACCAAAACCGTCCCGCAGAAAATCTCAATCTGTAACATCTAGGCGCCAAAATCGGTTCCTCCTGTTACAGATTGAGATGTTTGAAGTGGTGAGCTAACAGGCCGAACTTGGGGCCTATGTTGTCGCCCTTGAGGTCGGCGGTGTCCACTCGTAGGGCGTGCGTTACGCGATTGTTTCGAAACGGGTGGGAAACACAACGGGCCGGCGATGCTCCTAGTATGCCTATTCAACTGACTGTCTAATATCTAGGGGAGGATCGCGATGCAGGCAGATTCCGCTCAGCAGCAGGGCCTTTATCGCCCCGAATTCGACCATGATGCATGTGGCATCGGCGCGCTTGCCGATATCAACGGTGAGCGCCATCACCAGATTCTGGACGATGCGCTGTCCATTCTGGTCAACTTGGAGCACCGCGGTGGCACGGGACTCGAGAAGAACACCGGCGACGGCGCTGGCATCCTGTTCCAGGTTCCGCATCACTTTTTCCGTAAAGAGGCTCAAAAGTGCGGCCAGATTCTGCCGGCAGAGGGCGACTATGGCGTGGCCATGCTGTTCTTCCCGCAGGACGACAAGGGCGTAGAGGATGCCCGCCGCGTGTTTGAGGAGGGCTGCGCCGAGGCCGGCGTGCCGCTGCTCTTTTGGCGCGAGGTGCCGGTCGATCCGCACGACCTGGGCGAGACGGCTCGCGCCTGCATGCCTACTATCCTGCAGGCCTTCCTGGGCCGTCCGGACGACACGCCGGCGGGCGACGCCTTCGAGCGCCGTCTGTACGTGTGCCGCCGCACCATCGAAAAGAAGGCCGACGCCGAGTTTGCCCTGCGCGACAAGATCTTCTACGTGTGCTCTATGAGCTCGCGCACCATCGTGTACAAGGGCATGCTCGTCGCCACGCAGATGCGCCGCTTCTTCATCGATCTCAACGACGCCGCCGTCAAAACGGCCGTGGCGCTCGTCCACTCGCGCTACTCCACCAACACCACGCCCAGTTGGGAGCGTGCGCACCCCAACCGCTTTATCATCCACAACGGCGAGATCAACACCCTCAAGGGCAACGTCAACTGGATTCGCGCCCGCGAGCCCAATCTGTACAGCCCCGTGCTGCAGCACGATCTTGAGCGTGTGATGCCCATCATCAACCGCGAGGGCTCCGACTCCGCGATTCTGGACAATGTGCTCGAGTTCTTGGTCATGAACGGTCGCCCGCTCACGCGTGCCGCGTCCATGCTGCTGCCCGAGCCGTGGGACCACAACGACAATCTGAGCGAAGAACGCCGCGCCTACGACGCCTACCAGTCCATGCTCATGGAGCCCTGGGACGGCCCTGCCGCCATCGCCTTTACCGACGGTCGCACCCTGGGTGCCGCCCTCGACCGTAACGGCCTGCGTCCCGCCCGCTACTATGTGACGCGCGACGGTCGCTTTATGCTGGCAAGCGAGGTGGGCACCATCGAGGTGAGCCCCGAGAACATCCTGACGAGCGGCTGTCTGGGGCCGGGCCAGATGCTCGAGGTCGATTTTGCCCGCGGCCGCGTGATCTACAACGACGAGCTGCGCGCCCGCTATGCCAAGGAAAAGCCCTACCGTGATTGGATCGCCGAGGAGACGCTGACGGTCGACGCGCTCGACAAGCCCGCCGCGCCCGCGCCCGCCGAGGACGCCGAGGTGCCTGCCGCCGTGCGCATGGCCAAGCTCGGCTATCACTGGGATGACGTCGACGAGGTCGTGCGCCCCATGGCCCGGCAGGGCAAGGCCCCGCTCGCCTCGATGGGCATCGACGCCCCTCTGGCCTGCTTGTCCAAGAAGACGCGTTCGTTCTTTGATTACTTCTATCAGCTGTTCGCCCAGGTCACGAATCCTCCGATCGATGCCCTGCGCGAGCACATGGTGACTTCGACCACGCTCTACCTGGGCAACCACGGCAACCTGCTCGAGGATTCCCGCACGGCCTGTCAACTGGTGCGCTTGGAGCGCCCACTGCTGAGCGAGGAGGAGTTCGACCGCATTTGCGCCATCGACCGCGTGGGCTTTAAGACCCGCCGCTTCCGTGCCGTGTACCGCCGCGATGCCGGCGAGGGCGCGCTGCAGGCTGCGCTCAAGCAGCTTGCAGAGGACGTTGAAGCTGCGGTCCGCGACGGCGTGAACATCGTGGTGTTGAGCGATCGTGCCGCTGCGGGCGAGGCGCCCGTGCCGTCGCTGCTCGCCGTGGGCTGCGTGCACAATCACCTGATCCGCGCCGGTGTGCGTACCTTTGCCGACATCGTGGTGGAGTGCGGCGACGCCGTGTCCCCGCACGACTTTGCGGCACTGGTGGGCTACTCCGCGAGCGGCATCTATCCGTACAACGCACATGCGTGCATCCGCGATCTGGCGGCACGCGGCGACCTGGAAGTGACGGCCGAGCAGGGCATCGCCAACTACAACAAGGCTGCGACCGCCGGCATCGTCTCCATCATGTCCAAGATGGGCATCTCCACGGTGCAGAGCTACCATTCGGCGCAGATCTTCGAGGCCGTGGGCTTTACGCCGGAGTTCGTCAACGCGTATTTCGCCGGCACGGTGAGCCGTGTGGGCGGTATGGGTGTCGAGGACGTCGAGCGCGAGCAAAACGAGCGCTACGACGCCGCGCTCGCTATCCTTAAGAGCCCGGCTCCCGATCAGCTGCCCACGTTGGGTCTGACCAAGTGGCGCCCGATCGGCGGCGAGGATCACCTGATCGACCCTCAGACTGTCTACTTGCTGCAGACCGCCTGCCGTGAGGACAGCTACGACACCTTTAAGGAGTACAGCGCCCGTCTGCACCGTACCGGCCGTGCCGTGCGCCTGCGCGACTTGCTCGACTTTGATGCCAGCGGCCGCACGCCGGTTTCGCTCGACGAGGTCGAGCCCGCGCTCAACATCGTCCGCCGCTTTAACACCGGCGCCATGTCGTACGGCTCCATCAGCAAAGAGGCGCACGAGTGCATGGCTATCGCTATGAACCGCCTGCACGGACGCTCCAACTCGGGCGAGGGCGGCGAGGACCCGCGTCGCGAGACCCCGCTGGCTAACGGTGATTCCAAGAACTCCGCGATCAAGCAGGTGGCAAGTGCGCGCTTTGGCGTGACGAGCCGCTACCTGTGCAGCGCCTTCGAGATTCAGATCAAGATGGCCCAGGGCGCCAAGCCCGGCGAGGGTGGCCACCTGCCCGGCAAGAAGGTCTACCCCTGGATTGCCGAGGTCCGTCAGTCCACGCCCGGCATCGGCCTGATCTCGCCTCCACCGCATCACGACATCTACTCCATCGAAGACCTGGCCGAGCTCATCTTTGACCTTAAGAACGCCAATCCTGGCGCGCGCGTGTCGGTCAAGCTGGTCAGCGAGGCCGGCGTCGGCACCATCGCCACCGGTGTGGCCAAGGGCGCTGCCGACAAGATCTTGATCAGCGGTCACAATGGCGGCTCGGGTGCCGCTGCTCGCGATTCGATCTGGCACGCCGGTCTGCCGCTGGAGCTTGGCCTTGCCGAGGCTCAACAGACGCTGCTGCAAAACGGCCTGCGCTCGCGCGTGGTGCTCGAGGCCGACGGCAAGCTCATGGACGGTACCGATGTCGCCGTTGCCTGCCTGCTGGGCGCCGAGGAGTTTGGCTTTGCGACCATGCCGCTCATCTCGATGGGCTGCCTCATGCAGCGCGACTGCCAGCAGGATACCTGCCCCGCCGGCATCGCCACGCAAAACTGCCGCTTGCGTCGCGGCTTCCGCGGCAAGCCCGAGCACGTCGAGCACTTTATGCTCTTTGTTGCCGAGCAACTGCGCGAGGTCATGGCGAGCCTGGGCTTCCGCACCGTCGACGAGATGGTCGGCCATCCCGAGTGCTTGCGCCAGATCGAGGTCCCGGGCAACCGCAAGGCTAACCTGCTCGATCTGACGCCCGTGCTGGCAAGCGCGACCTGCGAGTTCGGTGCCCACATCCCGGGTGCCGACGGCCGTCACTTCCTGCCCCAGATGGCCGCGGACAGCGAGCTCGACAAGACGCTCGATTCCACGCTGTTTGTGCCCTACACGGCCGACGCCCGCGCGCACCTGCGCCCGATTCGCTTCCGCGCCGATATCGCCAACGTCAACCGTTGCGTGGGCACCATCCTGGGCAACGCGGTGACCAAGGCGCATCCCGAGGGCTTGCCCGCCGGCTCCATCACCATCGATTGCGATGGTTCGGCTGGTCAGAGCTTTGGTGCCTTCCTGCCGCGTGGCATTACGCTCAACGTGTGCGGCGACGCCAACGATTACTTTGGCAAGGGCCTTTCGGGCGGCGAGGTGTCGGTGCGCCCCAACCCGCATGCGACCTACAAGTTCGACGAGAACATCATCGTGGGCAACGTTGCGTTCTTTGGTGCCACGAGCGGCCGCGGCTTCATTAACGGCCTGGCCGGCCAGCGCTTTGGCGTACGCAACTCCGGTGCCACCGTGGTGGTCGAGGGCTGCGGCAACCATGGCTGCGAGTACATGACGGGCGGTCTGGCGCTCATCCTGGGCGAGGTCGGGCAGAACTTCGCCGCCGGCATGACAGGTGGCGTGGCCTATGTCTTTGACCAGTACGGCACGCTCGATGCCCGTGTGAACCACGAGAGCGTTGAGCTCAAGGCCCCGACGGCCGGCGAGCTGGCGCAGATTCGCGCACTCATCCAGGAGCACGTGGATGCGACGCAGAGCCCGCGCGGCATTAAGCTGCTCTACAGCTTTGAGACGATGAGCAAGCACTTTGTGAAGGTCATTCCGACCGAGTACGAACGCGTGCTGGCGATTGTCGCCGCGGGCGAGGCCGTGGGCAAGACGCATGCGCAGGCCGAGGAGCTGGCGTTTGACATCGTGACCGGCCGCGCGAGCGCCGCGGATGTCGCTCGCTTCGATGTCACGGGCGCTGCGTCCGTGGCTGCCAGCTCTGTTGCTTCGACCAAGAAGGAGGCGTAAGTGCCATGGGTAAGCCCGGTGCTTTTCTTGATATCGATCGCGTGACCCACGAGCTGCGTCCCGTGGAGGAGCGCAGCCATGATTTTGATCCGCTGTACGTGGAACTCGACGACGACGCACGTCGCGCCCAGGCGAGCCGCTGCATGATGTGCGGCGTGGCGTTTTGCCAGATGGGCGCGAGCTTTGGCAAGGCACGCCCGAGTGGCTGCCCGCTGCACAACCTGATTCCCGAGTGGAATGAGCTGGTGTACCGCGGCCGCTGGGACGAGGCTGCCGAGCGTCTGTCGCTCACCTCGCCCATGCCCGAGTTCACGAGTCGTGTGTGCCCGGCGCTGTGCGAGGCCGCGTGCAACCTGGGTTCGGTCGATGGCCAGCCCACGACGATCCATGACAACGAACGTGCGATCAGCGACCACGAATGGGCAAATGGCGGTCCGCGTCGCTTTGAGCCGGCGGGGGAGGACGCGCCCTCGGTCGCCGTGGTTGGTTCTGGCCCGGCTGGCCTGGTGGCTGCGTGGGAGCTCGCGCGTCGCGGTGCCCGCGTGACGGTGTTTGAGCGTGACGACCGCCCGGGCGGCCTGCTCATGTACGGCATTCCCAACATGAAGCTCGAGAAGTCCGTGGTCGAGCGTCGCGTGGCGCTCATGCGCGAGCTGGGTATCGTCTTTGAGCTGAGCGCCGATGTGACGGACCCTGCGGTGGCAGCCAAGCTCAATGGCTTTGACGCCGTTGTGGTGGCTGCTGGTGCTCGTGCGCCCCGCGGTCTTTCGGCTACGAATGTGGATGCCCCGGGCGTGGTGTATGCCGTGGACTACCTGACGGCTTCGACCGTCTCGGTGCTCGATGGCGGTGAGCCTGCTATTGACGCACGCGGCCTGGACGTCGTGGTCATTGGCGGTGGCGATACCGGCAACGACTGCGTGGGTACCGCGGTGCGTCAGGGCGCGCGCAGCGTGCGCCAGTTTGAGTTCTTGCCGGCTGCGCCCGATAAGCGCGCGGCAGGCAACCCCTGGCCGCAGTGGCCCAACGTGAAGAAGACCGATTACGGCCAGCAGGAGGCTATCGCTGCGATGGGTGGCGAGATGCGTGCCTGGGCCGTGGATACACTCGAGGTGCTGCTGGACAAGAAGGGTGCGGCTGCGGGTCTGCGCGTGGTCGATCTGGACTGGTCGGCGGGAAAGCCCGAGCGCATCGCGGGCTCTGAGCACGAGGTGCCAGCGCAGCTGGTGCTCATCGCCTGCGGCTTTACGGGTCCGGAGTACGGTGTGTTCGATGCGGTGAGCGTGCCTGTTGCCACCGCTGGTCGTCCGCTGCCGGTGATGGCTGCCGAGGGCTCGCATCTCGCGGCTCGCACGGAGGGCGTCGCCGCGGATGCCGCGCCGGTGTATGTGGCGGGTGATGCCCGCAACGGCAGCTCGCTCGTGGTGAGTGCCATGGCCGATGCCCTGGCCTGCGCAGCCGAAGTCGCCGAGGCACTGGAACTGTAAAGTAGTCACGGAGATATTCAACAATCGAATCGGCAAGGGCTGTCCCTAACTGCCGGCACAAAAGGAACGTCCCTAAGTGCCGACAGTTAGGGACGTTCCTTTTGTGCCGGCATTCGGGGACACTCCTTGCGGATTTGCGAGCAGTTTGCGCGTTTGTCGACGTAAGGATGTTCATTTGTCGACTTCTTGGGCTGTGGTCACCTGTTGTTTCTGTGGTGGCTGCAGGCATCTGGCTCAAAAGGGCGGGTTGGCCGTCTATGTTTGCCTGCGGTTTTGTTGCGGTGCGCATTTTCGGTCAAGCTTTTCGTCAAGTGTTTGGTCAGCATCTGGTTTGCAGTCGGAGGCCTATTTTGTCCGCGCTGGTCGTGGCTGCCCACCCTCCTCGTAAGCTCAAATTGAGGTCCATCAGTTTGAGGAGGATGCCATGACTGACCACGCTTTTGACCGAGCAGAGCTGGCTGAAGCCGTCGGCAACGATATTGCCGACATGGCCCATTTTTGGATGCTGCGGAAGTTCCAGTTTTTGGAGCCGGCGCGCGAACAGTTCGAGATCATTGTCGACCCGTGGCTCAGCTATTGCACCGAGCCTTCTCAAAACGAAATCATGGCCTACAACATGGCGTTTACCGATTGGCTGCTCTTCGAGCGCCTCTATCGCCATGGCAAAACGCTGCTCGAGCTATATGTTGACGAGCCGCCGGCATCGCTTTCGCCTGCCTCGCTCAAGCGGCTCGAGCGGGTACGCGACACGCAGTATTTCTCGCGCTTTGGCATTTTGGACAAGGATCCTGCGTCCGGCATGGTCGTGCTGAAGGACACGCGCACCGATCATCGCTTTGATGTCTACGATCCGCATATCGTGCAGAAGGAGCACTGGAGTGACGGCGCGATTGCGGTGCGCCTCGCCTGCGTCGACGATGTCTGGCTTACGGCGGGACAGCTCTACCTGTATGACATCGCGCGGCTGAGCGATACGGCGGTCGATGGGCCGGGTGCGGTGCATCCGGAGGACCTGCAGGACGGCTTTGACACCTCGTGCATCAGCTTCTTCTTGCGTCTGGTCCGCGACATCATGGGCGCCCAGGGGCGGTACGTAAAGTCGCTCAATATCTACGAGCAGGAGTGGGAGTAGGGGATGGGTAGTTGTCGCCTGCCTTGCCTTCTGCCCTTTTGTCTCGATCTGTAACGTTTGGGGACAAAAACCAGTCTATCTGTTACAGATCGAGACGAATGCTTGGGCGCCGCTGGTTTGTCTAAATCTGTAACGTTTAGGGGCCTGGAGAACGTCTTACTGGTACAGATCGAGACGTTTGGCACCTGGCTGGGGGGGATGTCTCAATCTGTAACATCTACAGTCCAAAAATCGGTCTTCCTGTTACAGATCAAGACATTTATCAACGGAGGCAACGGTGACGATGGTCCATTTGTCCGATGTGGTGGTGATGGAAGTGCCTAATACCGTTCTCAAACACAAACATACGACTCGCAACACGTTGGCGCGGAATAGGATGCTCGCGCGACTCACGGAGGCGACCGAGCAAGGTGCGCTGCTCGCAACGCATGACAATGCCGAGCTCATGTGGCTGCGGCGTCATGTTGGAACCGACGATATCGCGGAACCCGAGCCGTATTTGTTCTGCTTTCAACATGATTGGGATGCGCTGACGCCGACGGAGCGAGCGCTGCGGGCCATCAAAGGGCTTGCGGAGTTTCATCCCGATTGGGCGTTTTGGGGCTATGACGCGGCACTTTTGTGGGGTCTGGAGGTGCCGAATGATCTGCTTGGGCCACGATATCTTGTTAAGACAGGTTGCTCGGTGACGTTGAGCGGCGGGTGCAGGTTGTTGCGTCCGCAGATGGCGGGCGCACTCGAGCATGTTGATGGCGTGCGGGTGACGTCGTTTTGGCGCACGGTGGAGGATTGTCTACTGCGTGCGCCGTTCTCCTACGGGTTGGCGATTGCCGATTCTGCACTGCGGGCGAAAGGCGTATCACGTGGGGATTTGTGCGAGCGCCTCCGCGCCGATTGCGAGGGCAGGCGAGGGTATCGCAGGGCACAGGTGATTGCGTCGTATGCGGACGGGCTGTCTGAAAACGGCGGCGAGTCTCGGTTCCGAGCATTCTTTATTGCGTACGGCTTTCCGGTTCCGGAGCTGCAGGTGGAGTTTCGCGACCCGCTCGATCCGAGCCAGGTGTTTCGCGTCGACTATTTTTGGCGGCTCGAGGACGGGACGTGTGTCATCGGCGAGCTCGACGGAAAGGGGAAGTACACCTTGCAGAGCGGCGAGGGTCGGGAGTCGGTTGACCCATTCGTGGCAGAGCGTCAGCGGGAATCTCATCTGACAATGCTCGGGCATAAGGTGCTTCGGTTTACGTTTAATGAACTCAAAGGCCCGGGGAAGCTAGTCGAGAAAATGAGGCTGGCGGGTATTCCTCGGCAGGTTGAATTGGCTGAGGAGTGGAGATGCCAGTGGTATGGGCGCTGAGAGGTTTTGTCTCGATCTGTAACGTTTAGAGGTTGTTTGAGCTCGTAATTGTTACAGATCGAGACAAGCCGGTGAAACGTCGACCGAATGTCTCGATCTGTAACATCAGGGGGCCCAATAACCCTGTACCTGTTATAGATCGAGACATTTCCCTGGTGTCGTTGGGGTGGGGCTGCAGCGTATTCCGTCTCCCACATCCCCTCTTCCTTCCATTAACCGATATGTTTGACTTTAGTTCGCTGCATTAGGTGATAATGGACAAATGTTCAAATTAATCGTGAGGGAGGAGCTCGATATGGCATCTGCCGATCGTTCCACGTTGTTTATCAATGCGACCATTCTGGATGGTTCGGAACATATGGAGCCGCAACCCGATATGGCCGTGACTGTTGAGCGCGGCGTCATCACTTGGATGGGGCCGAGTGCTGTGGCACAGGCGCCTGCAGGTGCCGAGGTTATCGACCTGGGTGGTGCGTATCTCATGCCCGGTCTCATCAATATGCACGTGCACCTGTGCGGCTCGGGCAAGCCTGTCTCGGCCGGCGATGCGGGAGCGCTGATGAAGAAACTCGATAATCCCGTGGGCCGTGCCATCGTCCGCCGCATCCTCAAGGGCAGTGCCCAGCAGCAGCTGGCAAGCGGCGTGACCACAGTGCGCGGCGCGGGCGACCCGCTGTTTGCCGACATTGCCGTGCGCGACGCTATCGACGCCGGCAAGTATCAGGGTCCGCGCCTGGTAGCGCCGGGAACGGGCGTCACGGTGCCGGGCGGCCATGGCGCGGGCTTGTTCGCCCAGGTGGCCAACAGCCCCGTCGAGGCAGCCGAGCAGGTGCGAGACCTGTATGCGCGCGGCGCCGACGTCATTAAGCTGTTCGTAACGGGCGGTGTGTTCGATGCGACCGAGGTGGGCGAGCCGGGCGTGGTGCGTATGCCGGTGGAGGTTGCCGCGGCGGCGTGCAAGGCGGCGCACGAGGTGGGCCTGCCGGTTATGGCTCATGTCGAGAGCACCGAGGGCGTGAAGGCCGCGCTTGAGGCCGGGGTCGACACGATCGAGCACGGTGCCCCGATGACGCCCGAGATCCTGGAGCTGTACCGTGGCGCCGCGGGCACGCAGCTCGAGGTACGTGCGCCCAGCGTTACCTGCACTATCAGCCCGGCGCTGCCGTTTGTGTTGCTCGATCCGGAAAAGACCCATTCGACCGATACGCAAAAGAAGAACGGCGACATCGTGTGCTCGGGCATTATTGAGAGTGCTCGTGCGGCGCTGGATGCCGGCGTTAAGGTGGGCTTGGGCACGGACTCAAGCTGCCCGTTCGTGACGCAGTACGACATGTGGCGTGAGGTGGCCTATTTTGCCAAGTATGTCGGCGTGAGCAACGCCTTTGCGCTGCATACGGCTACGCAGGTCAATGCCGAGCTCCTGGGGCTGGGCGGCGAGACCGGTGCGATCGAGTGCGGCAAGGCCGCCGATATCCTGGTGACGCGCAAGAATCCGCTCGATGACCTGTGCGCTCTGCGTGAGCCGATACATGTGATGTGTCGCGGTGATCTGGTACGCAAGCTCAAGGTAAAGCGTATTCCCGAGGTGGACGCCGAGCTCGACGCGATTATGGCCATGCCGGCCGAGGCGCTGGCCGAGGAGCTCGCCCGCGACGGTGTGGCATAGGTGTGACAAAGGTGTAGCTCCGTTGCCGCATGTAAAAAGCCGAGGTCTCAACACGAGGCCTCGGCTTTTTTATCGAACAAATACTTAAGATTTGGGACAAACAAACCTGATTAATTTGTCCCGCGTGCGGGCGTTAGGAGCGGGTTTCCATCTTGGCGTGGCACTTGGGGCAGGTGACGCGGATCTTGCCCTTGCCCTTGGGGACGGAGAGCATCTGGCCGCAGTTGGGGCACTTGAGGTACGCCGTGGTCTTGCGGCCCTTCCACATCTTCTTGGCCGTTCGCTTGGCGCGCTCAAAGTCTTCCTTGCTGGTGCCGGCCGCGCGCGAGGCGTTGGCAGCTGCGGCGCCGCCGCCCAAGCTGGCGACGAACTTGCCTAGGCCGGGGACGTTTGCGGTCGCCGTCACAAAGGCATCGTTCTCCTTGCGGCGCGCGTCGATGTTTTTGGACAGGCCGCGCAGCACGCCCAACACGATCACGGCGATGGCGATCCAGCTGAGCCACTGGATACGGGCCATCGATCCGATCATCGCGATGACGATTCCGGCAAAGCCCATCACGATGGTGAGCTCATCGGCGCCGTTGCGACCCTTCATAAAGTCATTCATGCATACTGCCTTTCATTCGATATGCTGCACGCCTTTATACCCGATTTAGAGCAAGGGGGACAAGTTCATCTGCACCAATGTGGTGCAAACGTACCTGTCCCCATTGCACCAATTACTTGGCGAGTTTGTCGACGACGCATTCGATCTCGGCGAGCTTGGCGGCTTTGAGCTCCTCGTCGCCCGATTCGATGGCCGAGGCGACGCAGCCCTCAATGTGGGCCTTGAGCACGTCGGCGTTAATGCGCGCGAGGAGCGCCTGCGTTGCCATGAGCTGCGTGGAAATATCGACGCAGTAGCGGTCCTCCTCGACCATCCGCAGGATGCCGTCGATCTGACCGCGTGCCGTCTTGAGCATGCGGGTCACCGATTTATGGTCTGCCATCATGGCGGGTCCTCGTTTCTGGTCGATGGGGTCGAATGTCTCTGGTAGCTGCTACGCGGCGGTTACGGACAGGGCGTGGAACTTCTCGCCGGCGCCCTCGACGGCGGCAGCAAGCTGCTCGGCGGTCACGGTGTCGGCGCACTCCACCTGTACGGTCTGAGTCTCGTGATCGGCATCGGCGTCGGTCACGCCGGCAACGTTGAGCAGTGCCGTCTCGACAGTAGCGTCGCAGTGGCCGCACATAAGGCCCGAGGTTTTGATCGTGTAGTTCATGGTTGTACTCCTTATCGATTGAGGTTTTCTGACAGTTTAGTCGTGAACAGAGTCATCTTAAAGGTGCGCTGAGGTGCCCGAGATTGCCCCGAAAGAGGAGCGAAGCGTACTTGGGTACGCGAGCGACGGTTTGAGGGGCAAGGTCGGGTGCCTCAGCGTGCCGTCTTGGGCTTAAAGGTTCGTAGGCGCAAAGCGTTGGAAACAACACACGCGCTCGACAGGCTCATGGCTGCGGCGCCAAACATCGGCGAGAGCTGCCATCCGGTGAGCGAGAAGAACACGCCCGCCGCCAGCGGAATGCCGATGCCGTTGTAGAACAGTGCCCAGAACAGGTCCTGCTTGATGTTGCGGATCGTGGCGCGCGACAGCTCGATGGCGCGGGCGACGTCCATGAGGTCGCTGCGCATGAGTACCACGTCGGCGCCCTCCTTGGCGATGTCGGCGCCGGTGCCGATGGCAAGACCAACGTCGGCGCGCGCCAGGGCGGGGGAGTCGTTGATGCCGTCGCCCACCATGGCGACCTTGCCGCCCGCATCCTGCAGTTCGCGCACGTGGCGTTCCTTGTCGGCGGGGAGGACGTCGGCGATGACCTGCTCGCTGCTCAGCCCCACGCGGCGGGCGATGGCCTCGGCCGTCACGCGGTTGTCGCCGGTGAGCATGCGCACGTCGACGCCAAGCGAGCGCAGCGCGGCAATGGCAGCAGCACTCGTCTCCTTGGTCTCGTCGGCCACGGCAATGGTGCCGACAAGCTCACCGTTCTTGGCAAAGAACAGCGGCGTTTTGCCCTCGGTGGCAAATTGCTCGGCAAGGTCCGTAGGCACGGCAGCGCCCAACTCGCCCATGAAGCGCACGTTGCCGGCTGCGATGACATTCTGCCCCTCGCGCGCCGTAACGCCTCGTCCAGGCACGGCGGCAAAGTCCTCGACCATGCGTGCGACGATTCCGCGCGCCTCGCACTCGGCCATAATCGCCTCTGCCAGCGGGTGCTCGCTCGAGCGCTCCAGCGCGGCGGCCAGCTTGAGCAGCGCCTTTTCGCTCATGGCGGGCGAGCCGTCGGCGCGCGCGGCAACCACAATGTCGGTCACGGCCGGCTTGCCGCGGGTGACGGTGCCCGTCTTGTCGAGCACCACGGTGCCCACGCTGCGCAGATTCTCCAGCGCCTCGGCGCTCTTGAACAGGATGCCCATTTCGGCGCCCTTGCCGGTGCCCACCATAATGGCGACGGGGGTGGCCAGGCCCAGCGCGCACGGACAACTGATCACTAGCACGGCGACGGCGGAGGTAAGCGCCTCGTTGATGCTGCCGGTCAGTGCCATCCACACCGCAAAGGTCACGGCCGAGATCACAAACACCACGGGCACAAACACACCGGCGACCTTATCGGCCAGGCGGGCGATGGGCGCCTTGGTGGCATTGGCGTCCTCGACGAGCTGGATGATCTTGGCAAGCGACGTGTCGGCGCCCACGCGTGTGGCGCGGAAGGTAAACGAGCCGGTGCGGTTGACGGTGGCGGCGTTGACGGTATCGCCGACGGTTTTCTCCACGGGGATGGACTCGCCGGTGAGCGCGCTCTCGTCTACGGCGGAGGCGCCCTCGAGCACCACGCCGTCGACGGGGATGGACTCGCCGGGGCGCACGCGCAGAACCTGGCCGGGAAGGATGCTGTCGACGTCGACGGTGGTCTCGCTGCCGTCCTCTGCCACGACGGTCGCGGTCTTGGGCGCTAGGTCGATCAACGCCTCGATGGCGCCGCCAGTTTTGGACTTGCTGCGCGTCTCGAGGTATTTGCCCACGGTGACGAGCGACAGGATCGTGCCGGCGCTCTCAAAATAGAGATTGTCCATGCTCGTCATCATGGCCTCGTGCACCTGACCTGTGGCCAGCTGGTCGGCCATGATAAACATGGCATAGAGCGACCAGGCGATCGACGCGGTGGCGCCTACGGCGATGAGCGCGTCCATGGTGGGCGCGCCGTGCGCGAGCGATTTAAATCCGTTGATAAAGTACGCGTCGTTGACGTAGACGATGGGGATGAGCAGGACGAGCTCGGTGAGGGCGAGCGTCATGCTGTGGGTATGGTCGGTGAAAATGCCGGGCAGCGGCCAACCGAGCATGTGCCCCATGCCTATGTAGAACAGCGGAATGAGGAAGGCAATCGAGACGATGAGGCGGGTGCGCATGGCAGAGGCGGCGGCCTCCAGCTTTTTGGTCGGCGACTCCATATGGGCGGCGCCGGACCTGGCTTGCACGCTGCCGTTTGAGCCAGCGGCGCCGGTGCCCGCATCGACGGGCGAGGCCGAGTAGCCCGCGCGGTCGACGGCGGTGCAGATATCCTCGGGGGAGACCTGCGCGGGGTCATAGTCGACCATCATGGAACTAGCGAGTAGGTTGACCGCGACGCTTTGGACGCCGTCGAGTTTGCTTACGGCGCGGTCCACGTGCGCCTGGCAGGCGGCGCATGTCATGCCGCCCACGTCGAACTTATCTTGAGCCATGGCTTCTCCTTTCCGTGGTTCGGTGTTGGAATTGTTAACCTGCCGATACTATACACCCATACCCCCTGGGGGTGTCCAGCACAGAAAGAAATGTATGACATTTCGATACAGATGAGGGTGGCTGCTCAATCGTTGGCCGTCTCTGCCAAACATCTCGATCTGTAACATCTAGCGGGAAAAATGACCTCTAACTGTTACAGATCGAGATTTTGTTTTGTGAGGTTTGAGTTTGTCTCGATCTGTAACGTGTAGACCCGGTTTTGTCTCGTAACTGTTACAGATTGAGACAATCGGCCCAGACCCGCCTCGTCATCTGTGGTTTACGTGGGGGCATACGGAGTGCGGGTATACTAACCGGCGGCGAATCTGCTCCATCGCTTAGAGCTGCTGCGTCTGGACGGCGCGTGATAGGGCCGCCAAAGCGATCGCCAGCGTGCTGAGCAACGTCCTCTCTGTGCGCACCTGTTTTGTATGTATTAGCGCACTACCAAGCACGCCCGCGCGGCCGCATGCCGTGTCCATTGCGCGTGCAGATAAGGAATAACAACATATGCGTAATTCTGTATCCGACGTCACCGACGCCGAGATTCTGGACGAGACCCGCGAGGCCATGACTCAGGCTGCCTTCGACGCGGCCGACGAGGCCAATGCCGCCGAGGCCGTTGAGTCCGCTACCGAGAGCCTGCCCGCCTTTGACGAGCTGGGCCTTTCCGACGAGATGCTTCGTGCCATCGAGAACCTGGGTTACACGGCGCCCACGCCCGTGCAGGCCGGTTCGATTCCCGTGGTGCTCGAGGGTCGCGACCTGCTTGCCGCCGCTCAGACCGGCACCGGCAAGACGGCCGCCTTCTTGCTGCCGACCATGAACAATCTGGAACACATCGCTCCTCCCAAACCCGTGCGCGAGCGCGGCAGCCGCAACCGCCGTCGCGGTGCCAAGAAGCCCGAGGGCAACGGCCGCGGCCCTGTGATGCTCGTCATTACCCCCACGCGCGAGCTTGCCCAGCAGATCGACGAGGTTGCGAGCAAAATCGCCGACGTCACCGGCCATGTCGCCGTGACCGTCGTGGGCGGCGTGAGCTACAAGCCGCAGACCGCGGCGCTCAAGTATGGCTGCGACATCCTGGTCGCCACGCCGGGCCGTCTGGTCGACCTGATCGAGCAGGGCGCCTGCCACCTGAACGAGGTCAAGGTGCTGGTGCTCGACGAGGCCGACCGCATGCTCGACATGGGCTTTTTGCCCGCCGTTCGCCGTATTGTGCGCGAGACGCCGGCCGAGCGCCAGACGCTGCTGTTCTCGGCCACGCTCGACGAGGAGGCTGTGGGCGAGATCACCGACCTGGTGAGCGACCCGGCACGCGTGGAGATCGCGCCCGCTACGTCGACCGCCGACACTGTCGACCAGTTTGTGTTCCCGGTGTCCATCGAGGCCAAGAACAACCTGCTGCCCGAGTTCCTCAAAAAGGAAGGCCCGGAGCGCACTATTGTCTTTATGCGCACCAAGCACCGCGCCGACAGCTGCTGCCGTCGTCTGGAGCGTAAGGGCATCAAGGCCGCCGCGATTCACGGCAACCGCAGCCAGGCGCAGCGCGAGCGCGCGCTTTCGGCCTTCCGCGACGGCACCGTCGACGTACTGGTGGCGACCGACGTGCTCGCCCGCGGCATCGACATCAGCGACGTGCGCTACGTCGTGAACTTTGATGTGCCGGCCGAGCCGACCGACTACATCCACCGCATTGGTCGCACGGGCCGCGCCGGCGAGCTGGGCTGGGCCATTACGTTTGTGACCGAGCAGGATGTGGACGAGTTCTACGAGATCGAGAAGCTCATGGACAAGACCGCCGACATTTACGAGGCCGGTGACCTGCACGTTGGTCCCAACCCGCCTGCCGTCGATCCCGAGCGCGACCCTGCTGCCTTTAAGTTGAAGAAGAAGACCAAGCGCGGCAAGTCCAAGAGCAAGAAGAAGCTTGAGCAGGCACGTCGCGACGGCAAGCGCAACGGCGATGACTACGGCGATGTGGCCGGTCGTTCCAACCGCGGCCGCGACGAGCGTCGTGGCGACAGCGAGCGTCCGAGCCGTCCCAAGCGCGGCGGTAAGACCCGCGTGCGCGAGGGCGTTCAGGCTCGCGTGGACGAGGCCGTGGAGAGCGTGGCCCGCGAGATGGCTGCCGAGGAGCGCGGCGGTGCTACTGCCGCCGAGCAGGCCCCGCACGGCAACCGTGCCGAGCGCCGTGCCAAGCAGTTCCAGGGCGAGGCGCATCGCCGTCGCCGCGAGGACGAGGACCGTGGCGGTCGTCGTCGTGTTGAGCGCGAGGACGAGGGCCGTGGTTCACGCGGCGGCAAGCGCGGCTCGGGCGATCGTCGTCGTTCCGGTCGCGATGGCGAGCGCGGCGGCCGTGACGAGCGTCGCGGCGGCGAAGGCCGCGGTGAGCGTAGCGCCCACGGCGTTGAATCCCGTGGCGGCAAGCGCTTTGAAGAGCGCGGCGGCCGTGGTGGCGAGCGCCGCGAGGGTGCTCGCGGTAACGGCAGCCGCAGCGGCGCTGGCCGTTCTAACGAGTCGCGCGATCGTCGCGATCCGCGTGCCAGCCGCGATCGTCGCGATGACTGGCGCAACTACGACGATACCCGCGAGGATCGTCGCGGCGGCTACCGTGGCGGCCGCGGCGGTAACCAGGCCGGCTCCCGTGGCGGCCGCGCCGGCGGTCGCGATAACCGTGGCAGCTATGGTAACAGCCGCGGCGGCAAGCGCGGCGGCAGCTCCCGTCGCCCCGGCGACGGCGGCGGCAAGCGCAAGTAGCATACGCGTCGCCCGCTAGAGCGAGGTGAGCCAAGGGCCCCGAGCAACTACGCTCGGGGCCCTTTTTGGTGCAAGGGGGTCAGGTTACTTTGCACCACCCCTTTGCACCAGAGCGAGGAGTGTCCCTGGGTGCCGGCAGAAAAGGAACGTCCCCAAGTGCTGCCTAAATACCGTTTATCGGAGAATAAATACCGTTCACCGGTCATAATGATTGTTCTGGCTTTGGGCTTGTCTACAATAGCTCCCGTAAAAAGAAATGCGGAAGGTTACCGAGTCCCTCGGACGTGGGCCTAACCAAAGTCTTTGAACGGGTGTGTCTCTATGGACGCATTCGCTTGATTTTGGTTGGGCTATATTTATGAAGGGACATGCCACCATGGGTTTCTTTTCTCGCCTGATGGGCGGTTCGGATGAGCAGAAGACTGCAACCTCCGAGTTCGAAATCCTCGCTCCTGTTTCCGGCGAGCTTGTTCACCTAGAAAAAACCAATGATCCCGCTTTTAGCAGCCGTGCCGTGGGCGATGGCGTTGCCGTGGTTCCTCAAGAGGGAACGGTGTGCGCTCCTGTTTCCGGCACCGTCGCGGCGCTGTTTCCGACTGAGCACGCGCTGGGCATCATGTCCGACGACAGCTCTGCTCAGGTGATGCTGCATATCGGAATCGACACTGTTAAACTTGAGGGCAAGGGCTTCCATGCGCTTGTTGCCCAGGGTGACCATGTCGACGCGGGCCAGCCCCTCGTCGAGGTCGATTTTGACGCGGTCCGCGCCGCCGGCTTCGATCCCACGGTCTTCGTTATCGTGTGCGAGCGCTCGGAGAACTCGACTCTTCGTGAGCATGCTTCCGGCCCTGTTGCTGTTAAAGAGCCTGTCGTCTGGCTTTCCGAGTAAATTCTTGTGGTGGGTACCGTGGTTATCAAGCGAGTTTTCAACAATAACGTCGCAATGGTCACTTCGGACGATGGCTCCGAGCTCATCGTCATCGGCCGAGGCCTCTGCTTTGGCCGCCATGCCGGCGACGCTATCGATGAGGCATCGGTCGAAAAGACCTATGCGCTGCAGGAGGGCACTTCTCAGGATTCGCGCACGATTGACCGCTTGGCACATCTTTTGGAGTCCATCCCCACCGTCAACCTCGTGATTGCCGAGGACATTGTTCAGATGCTCCGTCGAGAGCTCAATGTTGATATCAACGACAAGATTCTCATTGCTCTCGCAGACCATATCAGCCTCGCCCTCGAGCGCGAGCGCAAGGGCGTTCCCTGTGAGAATCCGTTGCTGCTCGAGATCCAGCAGTTCTATCGCAAGGAGTACGCGCTTGCGGGCCGTGCGCTGCAGATTATCAAGGAGTATATGGGCATCCAGATGAGCGAAGAAGAGCAGGGTTTTATTACGCTGCATATCGTCAACGCCACCATGCCGCAGCGCTCTGACCGTCTGATTGTTTCGGTCCAGCTTGTTCGCGACGTGCTCGCGATTGTTTCCGAGCACTATGCCACGACCCTTGACGTCACCTCGTTGCCGTACGAGCGTTTCGTTCGCCATCTGCAGTTTTTTGCGCAGCGAGCGCTCGATCCCGCGGCGGGGCAGGTCAATGGCGACGCGCTGTTCCGTATCGATGAAACGGCGTATCCGAGGGCGTTCTCGTGCGCGGAGTCAATTGCCGACCAGTTGGCGTCTACCTATAACGTTGTCGTTACCGATGCCGAGAAGAGTTATCTCGCATATCACATTGTTAACCTGCTTGGAGAACCTGGTCTCTAGGCATAACGTGCCCACACATCGATTGATATAAGGCAAGGCTCACGGTCTTGTCTAGGGCACACCTATCTCAATTTGCGGAAAAGGAAGGGGAGTACCGCTATGACCGCAAAAAAGAAGTTCAATTTCAAAGCGCCGTTGGAGGTGTTCGCGAAGTCGATCGTTCAGCCGATGATGTATCTCTCGGTTGCCGGCATCCTGCTCATCGTGGGCATTATTCTGACCAACAAGACCATCTGCGCCGTGATTCCTGTGCTGGGCTCCGGTCCGTTCCAGCTTGTGGGCGCTGTTGTCTATCAGTCGCTGATGTTTATCATCAACAACCTCTCGATTCTGTTCTGCGTGGGCATCGCCGGCGCCATGGCAAAGAAGAACAAGGGCCATGCTTCGCTGATCGCCCTGATGTCGTTCTTCCTGTTCCTGCAGGCCAATAACATCGTGCTCAACGCCACCGGCTCTCTTGCCGAAGCGAGCGGCATGCTCGGCCTTACCGGAACCGGCCAGGCCACCGTTATGGGCATCCAGGTGCTCGATACCGGCGTGTTCGGCGGCATTATCCTGGGCTGCATCACCGGTGCCGTGTTCAACAAGTACTCGAACAAGCAGTTCCCCATTGCTCTTTCGATGTTCTCGGGCGTTCGCTTCCCGTTCCTGATCATGATCATCATCTCCTGGATCATGGGCGCTGGCTTCTGCATCGTTTGGCCTCCGGTTCAGGGTGCCATCTCCTCCGTTGCCGGCATCATTAAGGAGTCGGGCAACATCGGTCTGTTCATCTACGGCATGCTCAACAAGCTGCTCGTTCCCACCGGTCTGCACCACCTCATCTACACCCCGTTCCAGTTCTCCGATGTGGGCGGCACCCTTACGCTGGGTGATCAGGTTATCGCCGGCGCCTATCCCATCCGTGTCGCCGAGATGGCAATGACGGGCCAGCCCTTCTCCGATAGCACCTACTTCAACAGCTACACCTTCAACAACCTGTGGCCCTACATCGGTATCGGTCTCGCCTTTATCTTCACCGCCTACAAGCAGAACAAGGATAAGACCAAGGCCGTTATCATCCCGCTGATCATCACCGCTGTGCTCTCCTGCGTGACCGAGCCCATGGACTTCCTCTTTGTCTTTGCCGCTCCTGTGCTCTTTGTCGTTCACTCGGTTCTGTCCGGCATCTTCCTGGTCCTGCTCAAGGTCCTCTCCGTGCCCGCTTCGACTGCAGGCGGCATCATCAACATCGTGGTCTCCAACCTGGTCCTCGGTGTCGATAAGACCAACTGGCCGGTTATGCTGGTGCTTGGAGTCGTCAACGCCGCTCTGTACTTCTTCCTCTTCACCTTCCTTATTAAGAAGCTCAACCTCCACACGCCTGGTCGCGAGGAGGAGTCCGAGCTTGCTGAGTCCGTTGCCGAGGGCGAGGCCGCCGCGTCTGTCGCGGTGAAGCAGGGCGCTGTTGCCGCGGCCCCCGCAGAGGGCGTCGATGCAGGTATTGCCGACCTGGTCGCAGGTCTTGGTGGCAAGGACAACATCGAGGAGCTCGAGAACTGCTTTACGCGTCTCCGCGTGAACGTTAAGAACCCGGACCTCATCAATGAGGACCTTATCAACCACGTGCCCAACAGCGGCATCAACCGCAATGGCAACAATATCCAGATCATCTTTGGCATGAAAGTTGCCGAGATGCGTGACAAGGTCGAAAACGCAATTGAGAAGGAGCAGTAAACAATGATCATTACTCTGTGTGGTGGCGGATCCACCTTTACCCCCGGCATCGTCAAGTCCATCGCCCTGCGCAAGGACGAGCTCGATGTTGACGAGATTCGTCTGTACGACATCAACGAGGAGCGCCAGCGCAAGATCGGCGTGCTCGTGGACTGGATTTTGCACGAGGACCTCGGCCTGGACATCAAGCTCACGGTGACCACCGATAAGGAGACCGCCTTTACCGACGCGAGCTTCGTGTTTGCCCAGATGCGCGTGGGCGGCTACGCCATGCGCGAGCAGGACGAGAAGATTCCGCTGCGCCACGGCTGCGTGGGTCAGGAGACCTGCGGTTGCGGCGGCCTTGCCTACGGCATGCGCACCATCTTCCCCATGGTCGAGCTGATCGATGACGTTGAGAAGTATGCCAAGAAGGACTACTGGATTCTTAACTACTCCAACCCTGCCGCCATCGTCTCCGAGGGCTGCCGCGTCCTGCGTCCCAACGCTCGCATCATCAACATCTGCGACATGCCGATCGCGATTATCGACGTGGTTTGCGCCGCGCTCGATATCGACAAGAAGGATGTCGAGTACGATTACTTTGGTCTCAACCACTTTGGTTGGTTCACCTCGATCCGCCACAAGGGCGAGGAGGTGCTCCCGCAGCTGCGCGAGTACATCAAGGAGCATGAGATTCTGCTGCCCGATTCCTACCTCAAGGGCATGAGCTCGCTGATGTCCAAGAAGCCTGAGGAGGCCACCGACGAGCACCCCGAGCAGAACCGCCACACCAAGGGCAGCTGGTACTACGTCTGGAAGGGCGAGTACGAGATCATGGAGTGCTTCCCGGAGTACCTGCCCAACACGTATCTGAACTACTACCTGCAGCAGAAGGAGTTCGTCGAGCATTCCAACCCCGAGCGCACCCGTGCTAACGAGGTTGAGGAAACGCGCGAGAAGAACCTCTTCGACGGCATCGACCATTACGAGAAGACGGGCGAGATCGACGAGAGCACGTTCTATGCGGGCAGCCACGGCGACTGGATTGCCGACCTGGCCATCGCTCTGAAGAACGATACCAAGCAGCGCTTCCTGGTCATTTGCGAGAACAAGGGCGCTATCCCTAACATGCCTTACGACGCCATGGTCGAGCTGCCTGCCTACATTGGCAAGAACGGCCCCGAGGTCATCAGCCGCGACAACATTCCTCTGTTCCAGCAGGGCCTCATGATGCAGCAGCTGAACTCCGAGAAGCTCGTGGTCGAGGCTACGATCGAGGGTTCGTACGAGAAGGCACTCAAGGCCTTTACGCTCAACAAGACCGTGCCTTCGATGAAGGTCGCCAAGGAGGTTCTCGACGACATGATCGAGGCCAACAAGGGTTACTGGCCCGAGCTTAAGTAAAAGCAACAGGGTCGCTGACCGCATACCTAGAGCAATGCCCCGTCCACGTGATTGCGTGGACGGGGCATTGTCATTGGTAACGCGTTTTATCAAATATGGCATTTATCTGCGGAAATGCTCGTTTTCACCGCTAAGGACGACGTTTCATACCGCCTGCCGAACCGTGTCGCTGCCAAACAATTTTATAGGTCAGTGTTGTGCGTGTAGCAACTTCGCTCGGTCTCGCCTCCGGGCTGCCATGTGAGAGGGGATCTTATGGCTCGACTGCACGTAATGGAACGCAGCCACGCTCAGGCCGTCATGGACGACCTGCACGATGCGCTCGGACGCCGTCTGGCGGTGAGTTCGCTCGCCCCGTGTCCCGTTGAGTTTACGGCAGCGCTCGTTAACCTGTGCTCCACCCAGAGCTGCGGCAAGTGCACACCCTGCCGTGTGGGCCTGAGCGCGCTGAGCGACCTGCTCGCCGATGTGCTCGAAGGGCGCGCCGACGAGTCCACGCTCAACTTGATTGAGCGCACGGCCCGCACCATCTACCTTTCGAGCGACTGCGCCATCGGCTACGAAGCTGGCGCCATGGCACTCACGGCCATTCGCGGCTTCCGCGACGATTTTGAGCATCACATCCGCGAGCACTCCTGCGGCTTTGACCGCGAGGCCCGCGTCCCGTGCGTTTCGGGCTGCCCGGCGCACGTCGACATTCCCGGGTACATTTCGCTGGTCGAGGCCGGCCGCTATGCCGACGCCGTCAAGGTCATCCGCAAGAACAATCCGCTGCCGCTCGTCTGCGGCCTGGTGTGCGAGCATCCCTGCGAGATGCACTGCCGCCGTGGCATGGTCGACGACCCCATGAACATCCTCGCCCTCAAGCGTTTTGCCGTCGAGCACAGTGACCTCAACGACCACAAGCCCCATGTAGTGGACAACACCGGCAAGCGCGTCGCCGTGATCGGCGGCGGCCCGGCCGGCCTTTCCTGTGCCTACTACCTGGCCGTGATGGGCCATAAGGTGACCATCTTTGAGCAGCGCCACCACCTGGGCGGCATGCTGCGCTACGGCATTCCCAGCTACCGTCTGCCGCGCGAGCGCCTGCAGGCCGAGATCGACTGGATCTTGAGCGCCGGCATCGACGTGGAACTCGACCACTCCGTCAACGGCGAGGAGCTTGCCCGCCTGCGCGACGAGTTCGATGCCGTCTACCTCGCCATTGGCGCCCACAGCGATAAGAAGCTCGGCCTTCCGGGCGAAGAGGCGCTCGGCGTGGAGTCGGCCGTCAAGATGCTGCGCGCCATCGGTGACGACGAGCTGCCCGACCTGAGCGGCCAGCGCGTGTGCGTCATCGGCGGCGGCAACGTGGCCATGGACGTGGCGCGCTCTGCCGTGCGCTGCGGTGCCGAAAAGGTGAGCATTGTCTACCGCCGCCGCATCTGCGATATGACGGCTCAGGACGCCGAGATTGCCGGTGCCCAGGCCGAGGGCTGCGAGGTTCTGGAGCTGACGGCGCCGCTCGCCATCGAGACGGGCGAGGACGGTCGCGTGAGCGGCCTGCGCGTGCAGCCGCAGATTATCGGCGAGCCCCGTCGCGGTCGTCCGGCCCCGCGTGCCGCCGCGACGCCCGAGCGCGTCATTCCCTGCGAGCGCGTGTTCGTGGCCATTGGCCAGGACATCGATTCCAAGCCGTTTGAGGACATGGGCATCGTCTGCAAGTGGGGTCGCGTCGTCACCGATTCGGATGGCGCCGTGCCCAACTTCGACGGCCTCTTTAGCGGCGGCGACTGCCAGACCGGTCCCGCCACCGTCATCCGGGCCATCAACGCCGGCCGCGTTGCTTCGGCAAATATCGACCGCTACCTGGGCTTCGACCACAAGATCAAGCTCGACGTTGAGCTGCCGACCGTGCAGTTTAAGGGCAAGCACGAGTGCGGCCGCTGCGAGCTGGGCGAGCGCGAGGCCGGCGAGCGCATCCGCGATTGGAATCTGGTCGAGCAGGGCCTTACCGAGGAAGAGGCACGCCAGGAGGCAAGCCGCTGCCTGCGTTGCGACCACTTTGGCTTTGGCGCGTTCCGCGGAGGGAGGAACCTGGAATGGTAGAGCCCAACAAAACCACTGTCAGCGACAACACCGAAAGCGGAGCACTCAACATGGTCAAGCTCACGATCGATAACTGCGAGGTCGTGGTGCCCGAGCACACCACGATCCTGGATGCGGCCAAGTCCGTCGGCATCCAGATTCCCACCCTGTGCTATCTGCGCGATCTGAACGAGATCGGCGGCTGCCGTGTGTGCGTGGTCGAGGTTGAGGGCTGCGACCAGCTGGTTGCCGCCTGCAACAACTACGTACTCGACGGCATGGTGGTCCACACCAACAGCCCCAAGGCCCGCGAGGCGCGTCGCACCAACGTGCAGCTGCTGCTGTCCCAGCACGACTCGCGCTGTACGAGCTGCGTGCGCAGCGGTAACTGCAACCTGCAGACCATCGCCAACGACCTGGGCATTTTCTATCTGCCGTATCAAAGGCATTTGGCGGGCGAGGGCTGGGACTTCGATTTCCCCATCATCCGCGAAAACGACAAGTGCATTAAATGCATGCGCTGCATCAAGGTGTGCGAGAACGTGCAAGGCCTAGGGATTTGGGACCTGACCAGCCGAGCCACGCACACCGCCGTGGGTACCCGCGGGCGCGCGCCCATCGGCAAGACTGATTGTGTCGCATGCGGCCAGTGCATCACGCATTGCCCGACGGGCGCGCTGCGCGAGCGCGACGACACCGAGACCGTGTTTGATGCTCTCGCCGATCCCGATAAGATCGTGCTGGTGCAGATAGCGCCGGCCGTGCGCACCGCCTGGGGTGAGGAGCTCGGTATTCCGCGCGAGGATGCCACCGTTGAGCGCCTGGCCTGCGCGCTGCGCCGCGTGGGCTTTGAGTACGTGTTCGACACCGATTTCTCGGCCGACCTCACCATTATGGAGGAGGGCTCCGAGCTGATCGAGCGCCTGGGCGCCGCCGCCAAGGGCGAGGGCGATAGCCGCGGCTGGCCCATGTTCACGAGCTGCTGCCCGGGCTGGGTGCGCTTTGTGAAGGCACGTTACCCCGAGTTTGTCGACAGCCTGTCCACGTCAAAGTCGCCGCAGCAGATGTTCGGCGCCATCGCCAAGACCTACTACGCCAAGGTGCTGGGCGTGGAGCCCGAGCGCCTGTTTGTGGTGTCCGTGATGCCGTGCACGGCCAAAAAGGCCGAGTGCGCGCTGCCGAGCATGGTGGGCGAGGACGGTGCGCCCGACGTGGACGTTGCACTGACGGTGCGCGAGATGGTACGCATGATCCGCGCGAGCCACGTGAGCGTCGACACACTGGTCGAGGAGCCGCTCGATACGCCGCTGGGCTTTGGCACGGGCGCGGGCGTGATTTTTGGCGCCACGGGCGGCGTGATGGAGGCCGCCGTGCGCTCGGCGTATTACCTGGTGACGGGTAAGAACCCCAATGCAGATTTCTTTACCGACGTGCGCGGGCTCGATGGCTGGAAGGAGGCCGTTGCCGATATCGATGGCACCAAAGTGCGTGTCGCCGTGGCACACGGATTGGGCAACGCGGCACGTCTGCTTGACGCGATTCGCGACGGCCGTGTGAGCTACGACTTCGTCGAGGTCATGGCGTGTCCGGGCGGTTGCGTCGGTGGCGGTGGTCAGCCCATCCATGACGGCTGCGAGCTGGCGGAAGAGCGCGGCCAGGTGCTCTGGGGCCTCGATGCGGCGGCCGACATTCGCTTCTCGCACGAGAACCCCGATGTTCGGGCGTGCTACCGCGAGTTTTTGGGTGCGCCGCTCTCGCCGCTGGCCGAGGAGCTGTTGCACGCTGACCACCACGCCTGGACGATGCCTAACGAAGGGATGTGCTAACGATGCGCGCGTTTGAATTTGAGCTTTCGCGCCGAGGGTTTGCCTCGGCGCTTGCCGCGGGCGTGCTGTCGCTTGCGTTGGCTGGCTGCAGCGGCGGGGCTGCGGGGGCGGGCTCCTCTGCGGGCTCTGCCGGGTCTGCGCCGAGCGGCGCTGCCGCCGAGTCGGTCGAGGTGCACGTCGCCTCGCTCAAGGGGCCGACGTCGATCGGTCTGGTGCAGTTTATGGACCAGGCGGCGCGTGGCGAGACGGATAACGAGTTCGACTTTGCGATCAGCGCCGCTGCCGACGAGATCGTGCCCAAGGTCATTCAGGGCGATGTCGATATTGCCCTGGTGCCCGCCAACGTGGCGAGCGTGCTCTACAACAAGACCGAGGGCGCGGTGCAGGTCATCGACATCAATACGCTCGGCGTGCTGAGCGTGGTGACGGGCGACGCGGGCGTGACCTCGTTTGCCGACCTGGCGGGTCGCACCGTCTATATGACGGGCAAGGGCACCACGCCGGAGTACGTCATGAACTATCTGCTGGAGCGCGCAGGTCTGACTGGCCAGGTGGCGCTTGAGTTTAAGAGCGAACCCGCCGAGGTGCTGTCGGCCCTGCTTGCCGACCCGTCCGCCGTGGGCGTGCTACCGGAGCCATTCAAGACCGCTGCCATCGCCAAGAGCGAGGGCAAGCTGTCGGCACCGGTGAGCCTGACCGATGTGTGGGACGAGCTCGCGGGTGACACGGGCTCCCGTTTGCTGACGGGCGTGACCGTGGTGCGCCGTGCCTTTGCCGAGGAGCATCCCGAGGCTGTGGCGGAGTTCTTAAGCTGCCATGCGGCGAGCGTTGAGGCCGTAAACGCGGCACCGGCGGACTGGGCTCAGGCGGTGGTCGATGCGGGTATCGTCGATAACGCCTCGATTGCCGAAAAGGCGATTCCCGGGTGCATGCTCGTGTGCCAGACGGGGAAAGATATGAAGGCGGCGCTCGGTGGGTACCTGCAGGTGCTGGCCGATGCGGACGCGAGTGCCGTGGGCGGTAAGCTCCCGGCTGACGATTTTTACTACATGGAGTAGCCCGTGCGTGCGTTTGCTCGACACATGACTGAGCGTGCGAAGGCGGTGGCGGCAGTGGGTGCCGTCGCCGCCTTTTGGCTTGCCGTGTGGATCTTTGCGGCGTCGCTGGTGGCGCAGCCGCTGATCTTGCCGGGGCCGGGTGCTGTTGCCTTGGCGCTTCTGCGCCTGGTGTGCGATGGCGGTACCTGGGCGATTTTGGCGGGCTCGGGCGCGCGGATACTGGGCGGGCTGGCGCTTGCCGCGGTGTGTGTTGGTGTGCTTGCCGGGATTTCGTCACGTTCGCGGGCGTTTGCGCACCTGGTGGCTCCGGCGCTGTCGTTTGTAAAGGCGACACCGGTCGCCTGCGTGGTGGTCCTGTTGCTAATCTGGCTGGGGTCGGCGCGCGTGAGCATCGCGGCAGTCTTTTTGATGGCGCTGCCGGGCGTGTATTTTTCGCTGGCCGAGGGCTTGGCACAGGTGAATAAACCGCTGGAGCAGATGTTCCGTCTGCATGGCGTGCGCGGCTGGCGACTGTTTTGCGCCCATACCTGGCGCGAAGTCCTGCCGTTTGTGCTTTCGTGTGCGCGTGCCGTGATTGGCATGAGCTGGAAGGCCGGCGTGGCAGCCGAGCTCATCGGCATGGCGGTGGGCACCGTGGGTGAGCGCATCTATCAGGCGAAGCTTTTGATCGAGACGGCTGATCTGCTGGCGTGGACCGTGCTGGTCGTTGCCGCCTCGTGGGCGTGTGAGCGCGTGCTGGTGTGGCTGCTGCGGGTTTCGGGACCCGTGGCGTGGCGCGTGGCCGTGCGTGCGCATGGGCGCGGCGCTCGCGGGCGTGCGAGGGCTGCCGGGGGCGGCGCTGCGGCGGAGCTTGCGCTCGCCGTGGGCGAGCGGGTGCCCTGGGCTCCGGCGCTCGATGGACTGACACTCCGTGTGCCCGCCGGTGGGCGCGCCTGCGTGATGGGCGCCTCGGGTGTGGGCAAGTCGACGTTGCTTGCGCTGGCTGCGGGGGAGTGCGCGCCGTGCTCCATGGTGTTTCAGGACGTGCGCTTGGTTGAGGACGTTTCGGCTTTGGAAAACGTGCTGGTGTGCGCCGACGCGCGCGTGGACGCCTCGGGTGCCGCGGCCCTGCTGCGCCTGTTGGTGCCGGGGGTCGATTTGCATGCTCGCGTGGCCGAGCTCTCGGGTGGGCAACGTCGTCGCGTCGAGATCGCCCGAGCCCTGCTGTGCCCAGGCGACGCGGTGATTCTGGACGAGCCCTTTACCGGTCTAGATACCGCTGCGCGCGACGCATGCGCCGAGGTCGTGCTCGACTTGCTCGACGGTCGCATGCTGTTGCTTGCTACGCACGATGCCGTCGACGCTCAGGTCCTCAATATCTCGGACATCATCACGCTCTAAATACTAACTCAGCAACAAAATGATCCGTTTTCCTCCGTCCCCATGGGGTCGGGTGTGGTATTCTATCTGTGGGGTAATACTTAGAAATACCAAGTAATACCAACGCCGCAGAAACAAACTCCGGATGCGGGCCAATCGGGTTGCCTTCACAGCCCGTCGCCCAGCCGCGTGGCCCGCATCTATCCGCACCACCGTCGTTTCAAAAAGGAAGCGCCATGGCAGAACACATGACCCCGGTTGTCGCGAAGGTCTTGCCCGAGGAGAAGGCAGCCTTCGCGGCGGCAACCCAGCTCGTGGGCACCACGCCGTCCAACGCCATCCGCATGTTTATCGCCGCGTTCAATCGCTGCGGCACCTTCCCGTTCGACATCTCGCCCAACGGGGCCTTTGGCAAAGACTGTCCCCAACGGCTGGTCGTTGAAGAACGTCCCCAATGACTAGTCGTTGGGGACGTTCTTATATGACTACCCGTCGGGAGGAGGTTGGCATGCTCAATGCGCTGGTTTGGGCGCTTGCCTGTTTTGGCGTCGTCGCTGCCGATATCGCTCTGAGCGTGGTTTTGTTCTCCGCTCTGGGCGTCGCATCGGTTTTCATGGGCTTTTCGATTGACGACCTCGATATTCAATTGCTTCAGGCTGCCGCGCAGATGGCGTCGTTTTTGATGGCGCTGCTGTGGTGGCGTTATCTGTGGCCGCGCTCGTTTATGACGCGCTGGCAGGGCGAGCGCCCGCTTGGCGGGGGAGCAGGCAAAGCATGGAGGCGCATCGCCTGCGTTATCGTGATCGGCCTTGCCCTGCAGGTGGTCGTTGGCTACGTGACCGACGCCGTGCTGTCGCTGTTGCCCGAGGTCGCGGCCGACTACAGTGAACTTGTCGAGGAAACAGGCATGGGCGACACGAGCTACCTGGCCGTCCTGACCACGGTGCTCGGCGCTCCGTTTTGCGAGGAGTTGCTGGTGCGCGGCATCATTTTTGAGTTTTCGCTCCGAGCATTTAACCCGCAGTGCCGTCCGCTCTGGAAGCGCCGGCGTCGTGCGGGTGCGCAGGACGGCGCCATGGTGCCTTGGGCGGCCCCGAGCACGTGGGGTATCGCCGCGGCAATTGTGCTGCAGGCGGCGGTCTTTGGCTTTATGCATATGAACTGGGTGCAGGGCTGCTACGCCGGCGCCGCCGGTCTGGTCTTTGGCTGGGTGCTCGTGACCACCGGAAAGCTCCGCTACACGATTCTGCTGCACTTTGCCTTTAACGCCGGGTCGTACCTCATGGGCCTGCTGTGGTTTGTGAACACGCCGCTCGACGTGATAATCACGGTCGCGATCGCCGGCGTGATCCTGGTGGAGGCAATGCGCTCGCTGCGCCAAGCGTGTGGGATGGACGCAGCGAGTGCACCACTTCGCTAGTTGCGGCGACCGCCTCCGTTGGCACCCTGACGCCCCTGAGCTGCGCGGTTGCGGCCTGCGGTGTTCTGCGCGCGCGACATGCCGCCGTGACCCTTGCTGCCCTTAGGCCCCTTGCCAGCGCCGGCGTCACCGTGCGGCTTGCCGCCCTTCTTGCCGGTGCCATGCCCACCGCCAGCAGACGTCTCGCCCGGGCGCGGCGGTACGGGACGGATCAGGCAATGCTTGGTGTAGCCGATCAGGTCACGACGCCCGGCTTTTTCCAGCGCCTCGCGCACGAGCTTGTAGTTCTCGGGCTTGCGATACTGGATGAGCGCGCGCTGCATGGCCTTCTCGTGCGGGTCGCGCGCTACATAGATCGGCTCCATGGTGCGCGGGTCCACGCCGGTGTAGTACATGCAGGTCGACATGGTGGACGGGGTGGGGTAGAAGTCCTGCACCTGCTCGGGCATGTAGCCCATGTCGCGCACAGCCTCGGCAAGCTCCACCGCTTCCTTCATCGTCGAGCCGGGGTGGCTCGAGATCAGGTACGGAACCACGTACTGCTTGAGTCCGTATTCACGGTTCAAGCGCTCAAATTTGCGACAGAACGCGTCGTAGACGGCGCGGCTCGGCTTGCCCATCACGGAGAGCACCGCGTCGCTCACATGCTCGGGCGCCACGCGTAGCTGGCCCGAGACATGGTGCTCCAGCAGCTCGCGCAAAAACTCGTCCGAGGCATCAGCCATGGTGTAGTCAAAACGGATGCCGCTGCGGACGAAGACCTTCTTGACGCCCGGCAGCTGGCGCAGGTCGCGCAGCAGCTGCGTGTAGCCGCTCTCGTCGACCACCATGTTCTTACACACGCTCGGCCATAGGCAGCGCTTGTTCTTGCACACGCCATGTTTGAGCTGCTTGTCGCAGGCCGGGCGGCTAAAGTTGGCCGTCGGTCCGCCCACATCGTTGATGTAGCCCTTAAACTCGGGGTCGTGTGTGAGCAGCTCGGCCTCGCGCATGATCGAGTCGTGGCTGCGCATCTGCAGCACGCGGCCCTGGTGGAAGGTCAGCGCGCAAAACGAGCACTCACCAAAGCACCCGCGGTTGGAGCTGATTGAAAACTTGATCTCGGCAAAAGCCGGCACGCCGCCCGCTGCGTCGTAATCGGGATGCCAATCGCGTGCGTAGGGGAGTTCGGCCACCTCGTCCATCTCGTCGGTGGTAAGCGTCGCGGACGGCGGGTTCTGCACCACATAGACGCTGTTGGGGTAGGGTTCTACCAGGCGATGCCCGGTGATGGGGTCCATGTTCTGCTGCTGCACGTTAAAGCTGCGCGCGTAGTTGAGCTTATCGGCGGCAAGGTCGTCCCAGCTGGGCAGCAGGTCGTAGTCGTAGACCTCGTCGAGCGAGCTGGTGCGGTAGACGGTGCCGTTGATATAGGTGATCTGATCGATGGGCAGGCCCGCGTCGAGCGCATCGGCGATCTCGACGATCGCGTGCTCGCCCATGCCGTAGATGAGGATGTCGGCGCCCGAATCGAGCAGCACCGAGCGCTTGAGCTTATCCTGCCAGTAGTCGTAGTGGGCCAGGCGGCGCAGACTCGCCTCGATGCCGCCGATGATGATGGGGGCGTCCTTGAACGTCTGGCGGATGAGGTTGCCGTAGACCGTGACGGCACGATTGGGGCGGTGCCCCTCCTCGCCACCGGGGGTATAGGCGTCGGTGTGGCGGCGGTGCTTGGTCACCGAATAGTGGTTGACCATGGAGTCCATGTTGCCGGCACTGACGAGAAAGCCCAGGCGCGGCTCGCCGAGCACCGTGATGCTGGCGGGGTCGGTCCAGTCGGGCTGGCAGATGATGCCCACTTTGTAGCCGTGCGCGTCGAGTACGCGGCTGACGATGGCCATACCAAAGCTAGGGTGGTCCACGTAGGCGTCGCCGCAAATGTAGACAAAGTCGCACTGGTCCCAGCCGCGCGCATCCATGTCGGCGCGGCTGACGGGGAGGAACTTGTCGCGGCCCGGACGCCAGGGGCGTGAGGGCGCTGCCTGGGCATGAGTGGCGTGGCCACCCTGGGCCTTGCCGCCACGCTTTTGCTGCTGGCCGCGCTGGGCATGCTTGCCGTGCTGGTTGTGCTGAGCGTCCTGGGGCTTTTTTGCCACGATTCCTCCCGTTGTTAGTATGCTGCACGTAATTGTAACCAGTCTTTTTGGGACGGGGCTAAAAAGACTGGTGGAGTACATGAGCTGGCGGATCGGCGCGTCGATGCGGGTGCCGTTTGTTTCCAGACTGTGTATCCCCGTGTCGAAGGAGCCGTCTCGCGCGCACGCCATGTTGTCAATGGGTTACAGTATGAACGGCGGCTATGTTTCCGCCAACGCACGAGAGGGTCGTCAACAAGGAGGATGCACGACGATGCAGCGTGCCAAACAGATATCGGAGTCCATCGAACTGGGCATTATCCTGGCGCTCGCCGGCGGCTTTATGGATGTGTATTCGTACATTGGGCGCGACCATGTTTTCGCAAACGCGCAGACGGGCAACATCCTGCTTGTGGGCGTGAGCATCTCGGAGGGCAATTGGGCACTTGCGGGGCGCTACTTCTTCCCTGTGGTGTCGTTTGCCGTGGGCATTATGCTTGCCGACCTGGTACACGAACGGTTTGGCAGCGTGATTCACTGGCGCCAAGTGACGGTGTTCTTTGAAGCCGTCATCTTGCTGGGCGTGAGCTTTATCCCGGGCGGCAATTTCAACCTGCTCGCCAACTGCCTCACCTCGTTTGCCTGCGGCATGCAGGTCGAGAGCTTCCGCAAGATCCACGGTCACGGCATCGCTACGACCATGTGCATCGGCAACTTGCGCAACGCACTGCAAAACGTGGACGATTACATCATCACCCACAAGCGCGGCTTTTTGGAAAACGGCCTGCTGTACTTTGGCGTGATCTTCACCTTTGTGTTTGGCGCCGTGCTGGGCAACTGGTGCATCGAGCGCATGGGGCTGCACGCCATTGCGGTGGCGAGCATGCTGCTGTTTATCGCGTTTGCCATCATGTTTATCGATCGCGAACGCGACTTGCACAGGAAATGGGCCCGCATCGTAGCTGACTGGCAGACCACGAGTCTTAAGCGCTAAGGTGCATGTTCGTAACAACATTCAGGAGCCAGAAAAACTATCTAGCTCCTGAATGTTGTTACGAACTGCTTTTTGCGATTTATTCGAGATGCTCTTCAATCCGAGCCCTAAGAAGGGCAATGGCTGTAGGTATTCCAATTGCGGCGGCTAATTCGGCTTTATCCAAAACCTGTATGCTAAAGCACGATTGTTTATCACATTGAAGGACGATAACTGAAGATAGCTTCACTTCCTGTTGGCTGAATATATCGTAATCTCCAAATAGGAAGTTACCTTTTATTGCGTAATTCGGTATGTTCGTTACGCACTTCATCTCAAGTCTGTTTAGACCATAATCGAACACCGCAACTTCCTTGTGTTCGATGATGAGCGCAACCCTGGGCATGTTGCTAAAGCCACCGTCGACGACAGTGAAGAGTTTTTCATTCGCATCGTCATAAACGGTATATTTAAGACTCGATAGCTGTCCTAGTGGACCCGTGAACCCATGTCTTTTGATGTTGAGGTTGTCTCCCGCTGGGTTGACGAGAGCCAGAGCATGCGGATAAGGGTTACCTTCAATTGAGATTCGATATTCGTTTGTAGCCGTCTTGCTCGATTTAGGACCAGTAGCCATCACGCGTCATCGCCTCGATCGAATTGGAACCGTCTTCTACTTCGTGCGGAGAATTGCGCTGTACGTTGCGGTACATGCAGCTGCAATAACCGCATGGGCAATTTCTAACAAAATGAATGACGCTATTTGCTGCATGCATTTTATTTACTATAAAGTATCCTTTTATAAACGTATTGTCAAACATATATTGCTAAAACAGAAACAATTTATAGACTGAGTTGGTCGTATTCTTTGGGCGATTGCTCCTATAATCTAGCCTTCGCTGCTGTCGGGAGGGAAGGACTGGGGCTCCGTTATTATGTTGAAACGCTTTAACACTTTTGACGTTCTCACGCGTTTTTTGTTTCAAAAGCGTTAGGATGGAACTTGCAGCGCGGGGCGTAATGGGTGCCCCGCACACGATGGGAGGCTATCAATGGCTAATCGTTTCGTTCTCAACACCATTTCTTATCATGGTTCCGGCGCCATCAAGGAGATCCCCGGCGAGCTCCAGCGTCGCGGCTACAAGAAGATCTTCGTCTGCTCCGACCCCGATCTGGTCAAGTTTGGCGTTACCGCTAAGGTGACCGACGAGCTCGACGCCGCCGGTATTGCTTGGAGCCTCTACTCCGAGATCAAGCCCAACCCCACTATCCAGAACGTCAAGGACGGCGTCGAGGCTTTCAAGGCCGCCGAGGCTGACGCTATCGTGACCATCGGTGGCGGCTCCTCCATGGATACCGCCAAGGCCATCGGCATCATCATCAACAACCCCGAGTTCGCCGATGTCCGCAGCCTCGAGGGTGTTGCTCCCACTAAGAACCACGCCGTGTTCACCATCGCTGTGCCGACGACCGCCGGTACCGCCGCCGAGGTGACCATCAACTACGTCATCACCGACCCCGAGAAGGTCCGCAAGTTCGTGTGCGTCGACACCAACGACGCCCCCGAGGTCGCCGTCGTCGACCCCGATATGATGGCTTCCATGCCCGCCGGCCTGACCGCCTCTACCGGCATGGACGCTCTGACCCACGCCATCGAGGGCTACACCACCAAGGGCGCTTGGGAGCTCTCCGACATGTTCCACTTTGAGGCTATTAAGCTGATCAGCGAGAACCTGCGTGACTCCGTCGCCGAGGCCAAGTCCGGCCAGCCCGGCTCCGGCCGCGAGGGCATGGCCCTTGGCCAGTATGTCGCCGGCATGGGCTTCTCCAACGTTGGCCTGGGCATCGACCATGCCATGGCTCACACCCTGTCTGCTCACTACGACACCCCGCACGGCGTCGCTTGCGCCATGCTGCTGCCGATTGCCATGGAGTTCAACAAGCCGGTTTGCGCTGAGCGCCTGGCCAAGGTTGCCGTTGCCATGGGTGTTGACACCACGGGCATGAGCACCGACGAGGCTGCCGACGCCGCTATCGCCGCCGTCAAGCAGCTCTCCGCCGACGTGAACATCCCGCATGTCTGCGAGGCCATGAAGGCCGACGAGATCGAGGTCCTGGCCAAGGACGCCATGGCTGACGCCTGCTTCCCGGGCAACCCGCGCGAGGCGACGCTCGACGACGTCATCGAGCTCTTCAAGAAGATCTGCCCGGCTGCCTAACCTGGTT
Organism: Collinsella sp. AF16-8; assembly: GCF_003462695.1. Lineage (NCBI taxonomy): Bacteria > Bacillati > Actinomycetota > Coriobacteriia > Coriobacteriales > Coriobacteriaceae > Collinsella > Collinsella sp. AF16-8. The sequence goes on along the minus strand of NZ_QRXX01000001.1, from coordinate 160,054 downwards.
CGGCGGGCCCCGCCCGTTAGCCCCAGAATCGTCCTCGGACATGTCGGAGGCCCCGCTGCGCACTACGTGCGGCGGGGCCTCCTTCTGTCCTGCGGAAAGATTCTGGGGCTAACGGGCGGGGCCCGCCGGCTCGTTGTCGTGGCGGGCGCTGTTCGGAAGAGCTCGATGGGTCATCTCGCTGGGTAAATATTTGTGCGTGATGGTATCGTTGTTGGGGCTTTTACTGATTACGGGATGTTGACTTTGGAGTTGTGGATGGTGTCCCAAATGGATTCTACGCTTGGTTTTATTACTGACCAGCTTAAGGCGCTGACTTCTATTGCCTCGCCTACGGGCTTTACTCGTGCGGCGACTGATTATCTGATGGAAACCCTGCGCGATATGGGCTTTGAGCCCGAGCGCTCCAATAAGGGCAATGTGCTGGTTGAGCTCGGCGGCGAGGGTGAGCCGCTCGTGTTGGCGAGCCATGTCGACACGCTTGGCGCCATGGTGCGATCCATTAAGGACAATGGCCGCCTGCGTCCGACGACGCTCGGTGGGCACCAGTGGTCCACGGCCGATGGCGAGAACTGCACCGTCTACACGCGTGGCGGCAAGGTCTACACAGGCGTGGTCCTCAATACCGAGCCTTCGGCGCATGTGGCCGATGAGCCGGTCAAGGCCATCGAGAAGAACATGGAGATCCTGCTCGACGAGAACGTTGACAGCAAGGACGATGTGCTCGAGCTGGGTATTCAGACTGGCGACATCATCGCTATGGATCCGCGCACCATGGTGACGGAGAGCGGCTACATTAAGAGTCGCTTCCTTGACGACAAGCTGTCGGCGTCGATTCTGCTGGGCTTGGCGCGTGCCGTCGCCGCTGGCGAGGTGACGCTCTCGCGCAAGGTGTCGCTGCTCTTTACCGTGTACGAGGAGGTCGGTCACGGCGGTGCCTTTGTGCCGGCCGACACGCGCGAGATGATCAGCGTGGACATGGGCTGCGTGGGCGACGACCTGGGCTGCACCGAGCGCATGGTTTCGATTTGCGCCAAGGATTCGGGTGGCCCCTACAACTACGATCTGGTGACCACGCTGTCCAATATCGCGCGCGAGCTTAAGCTCGATTACGCCATCGATGTGTACCCGCATTACGGTTCCGACGTCGAGGCCACGCTCTCGGCCGGCTACGACATTCGCCATGGTCTGATCGGCCCCGGCGTGTACGCGAGCCACAACTACGAGCGCAGCCACATCGACGGCGTGCGCAATACCTACGAGCTGGTTCGCGCCTACGTTCAGCGCTAGGGGAGCAGCTTGCGACTCGGCTGACCAATCGCTAAGGCCCGATTTCTCGGGCCTTTTTTCACTTTGGGTTGTTTAGTATTATGATGTCTGTAATCTATTAACTAAACGTGTAAATTACTTAACGAGGTGATGCGGTGTATGGACACGTCTGAGTACTTGTCTATGGGTGATGCTGCCCGCCTGTTGGGCGTTACGAAAGCCCGCATATCTCAACTTGCCGCATCGGGAACGCTTGTGTGCGATATTGTGGGCGGCCGGAAGTTGGTCGAGTACAATTCTGCGCTCGCCTATCAAAAGGTCCGCAAGCGAGGACGCCGTCCTGCGGCCGATGTGGGACGCAAGTTTACGCTGATGTCGGCCGACCATGAGGTCGCGCATGTCTCATTTGATCCGACGCGTGAGTTTCCCTTCGAAATCGCCGAGGTCCTCGATGCGCAACGAATGCCGTTTGGCACATGCTCGAGCTCTTCTCCTGCGGTGAATAAGCGGGAGCTCAACGCGTGGTGGGGGCATCGGTCGGTGCCCGATGTTCGCCCCGGGCTTATCTCGCGCTACCGCGAGCTGGGAATTGTCAACGGCGTTGAGGCGCCGGTTCAGTGCCTGGGCCTATCGCTTTCGGATTGCTATTGGCTGCGGCCGGCAGAATGCGACGGGCTCGAATGGCGAAACCTCAATTACTTCGAGAATGATTTTGAGCGATCGACGCCCGAGGGGCGTTCGGGTTGGCTGGAGGGCATCGGTCTTAAAAATCCGGATAACACGTCCGAGGGCGAGCTCCCTAAATCGTGGATGATCCGAAACGGCATTCGCGTTTTGGCTAAAGGGTGCGGGATGGACGATCAGCGTCCCATTAACGAGGCGGTTGCAACGGCTCTACATCGTCGTTTGCTTCCCAAGGGCGAGTTTGTTCCTTATACGGTTGAGCGGATGTTCGATGGCCCTGTGTGTCTGTGCGACGACTTTCTTGACGGCCGCGAGGAATATGTTCCGGCTTTTTACGTTAAGAACGCCCTTGGTGGCCAGCGAGGAAGCTCGACGTACGACCGGTACTGCCGCTTTCTTGGTAAGCATGGAGCAGACGAGGCCGCTGTGAGAAGGTCTATGTCGCAGATGATCGTTTGCGATGCCCTTTTGGCCAACAGCGACCGCCATTGGCGAAACTTCGGCATCATCCGTAATGTCGACACCCTGGAGATAAAACCTGCTCCGCTGTTCGATAGCGGCAACTGTCTGTGGTACAACGTACCAACTGCCGTGCTCGCAACTGGGGAGTTTGGGTTTTCCGCTAAGCCGTTTGGGCCCGACCCTTCCGTCCAGCTGGCGCTTGCGGATTCGCTCGATTGGTTCGATTCATCGCGGCTCAACGGATTTGTTGATGAGGCGATCGAGATTCTTTCGCAGAGCGAATGGGCCACGGCGGAGGGTCGACTCGAGGCCATCCGCCGCGGCCTCGAGCGTCGCATAATCGAGGTTGGTGCCGCTGTTGAGGTACTTCGACACGTGCAGCGATAAACCCGCGGCTACTTAAGTGCGCCGGTCACGGTGCCGCCGCCCAGGACGACGTCGCCGCGGTAGACGACGACGGCCTGGCCGGGGGCGATGGCTCGCTGTGGCTCGTCAAAAGCCAGCAGCATTTGTCCGTCGGCGCCACGTGTAAGGGTCGCCGCCTGGTCCTTTTGACGGTAGCGGTACTTGGTGCCCACGCGAATGCCGCCGGCATCCAGCTCGGCCTCCATGTGGTCGGCAGGGGCGCTCCAAATCCAGTCGTTGGCCGTGAGCGCCGTGGCCGTCAGGTCCTCTGCCTCGCCCAGATGTACGGTGTTGTTGACGGCGTCGACACCCGTCACATACACGGGATGCGCCATCGCGACGCCCAAGCCTTTGCGCTGGCCGATGGTGTAGCGCAGCGCGCCGTTGTGGCGCCCGACCACGCTGCCGTCGCGCCATACGATATCGCCCAGTGCAGCGGGATGTCCGCAGCGGCGCTCGATATAGCCCGCGTAGTCACCGTCTGGAATAAAGCAGATATCCTCGCTCTCGGCCTTCTGGGCGTTGGTAAAGCCCTGCTCGGCGGCTATGCGGCGCACGTCGCGCTCTTTGTCTAGGCCCGCCAGCGGAAAGATCGTGTGCGCCAGGCGCTCCTGCGTAAGCGAATACAAAAAGTAGCTTTGGTCCTTTTTGGGATCTTCGCCGCGGTGCAGCTGCCGGGTGCCGTCTGCCGCTTGGCTTGTTTTGGCGTAATGGCCCGTGGCGATGTAGTCGCAGCCCATATCCAGCGCCGCATCCAGCAACGCGCCAAACTTAATGTGGCGGTTGCAGATAATGCACGGATTGGGCGTCAGCCCCTCCTGGTAGGCGTTCACAAAGCGCTCGATTACGTTACGGTCGAAGGTTTGCTGCAAGTCGAGCACATGGTGGGGAATGCCTATGCGCTCGGCGACGGCCTCTGCGTCGGCGATGTCGCGGTCGACCTTACTCATGCCCGTGGCGGGGTCGGGTGCGGGGCAGGTGAGGCGCATGGTGGCGCCGACACATTCGTAGCCCTGGCTTTTGAGCAGATACGCGGTCACGCTGGAATCGACGCCGCCGCTCATGGCGACGAGCACGCGCTTGTTGTGCATGAGGAGGTTCTCCTTGGTGGCATGTGGCCAAAAAAGAAAAGCGGCGCGGGAGGCTGGTTCCGCGCCGCAGACATTGTAGCAAGTTCGGACGTCTCGTGGGGCATCCTGTTGGGATGAGCTCAGGCTGCCAGAAGAGAGGGGAGACCGGCGTGCCTTGGACTCGTTCTAAGAACGAGAAGCTCTAGTCCTGGAAGAGCGCCGTGGACAGGTAGCGCTCGCCGGTGTCGGCAAGTAGGGCCACGATGGTCTTGCCTTCGTTCTCGGGGCGCTTGGCCAGCTGCAGCGCGGCCCACACGGCGGCACCGGACGAAATGCCCACGAGCACGCCTTCCTTGTGGCCCACGGCGCGGCCGGTGGCAAAGGCGTCGTCGTTCTCGACGGGGATGATCTCGTCGTAGACCTGGGTGTCAAGGACGTCGGGCACAAAGCCGGCGCCGATGCCCTGGATCTTGTGCGGGCCGGCCTGGCCCTTGGAGAGCACCGGGGAGGTGGCGGGCTCGACGGCGACGACCTGAATCTCGGGGTTCTGCTCCTTGAGGAACTCGCCCACGCCGGTCACGGTGCCGCCGGTGCCGACGCCGGCGACGAAGATGTCGACCTTGCCGTCGGTGTCGTCCCAGATCTCGGGGCCGGTCGTGGCCTTGTGAATGGCCGGGTTCGCGGGGTTCACAAACTGGCCGGCGATGATGCTGTTGGGAGTTTCCTTCTGCAGCTCCTCCGCCTTGGCGATAGCGCCCTTCATGCCCTTGGAGCCGTCGGTGAGCACGAGCTGTGCGCCGTATGCCTGCATGAGCTTGCGGCGCTCGACGGACATGGTCTCGGGCATAGTGATGATCACCTTGTAGCCGCGGGCCGCCGCCACCGAGGCGATGCCGACGCCGGTGTTGCCGCTCGTGGGCTCGATGATGGTGTAGTCGCCACCGCGCACGAGCTTGCCGGCCTTCTCGGCCTCGTCAATCATGTTCTTGGCGACGCGGTCTTTGACGGACCCGGCGGGGTTGAAGTATTCCAATTTGACGAGCACACGGGCCTTGAGGTCCTCGTCGGCCTCGAAGTGGGTGAGCTCCAGAAGCGGGGTGTGGCCGATAAGCTGATCGATGGACGTGTAAACATTGCTCATGGTGAACCTCCAAAGTGTTCAAATGACTGGATACCGTGTGGTTTTACGGTGTGTGTGGCAGCGAAACCCACAAACCTTATAGGTTGTTCGTTTTGCTGTTGGCAAGCATAGTAGACAGTAAAGCCTAGTAACGCAATAGGAAATAGAAGATTATTACGAGTCGATTAACCATCTTGACGGGAATAGGTATTTTCAAAACCAATTTTTCGGCTAGAATTTCTACGAATTAAAAGACCGAAAGGCAGCTATATATATGTTGGTTTCCACAAAGGGCAGATATGCCCTGCGCGTTATGGTCGACCTGGCCGAGCACCAGGCGACAGGCCGTATCCCGCTTAAAGAGATTGCGGCGCGTCAGGGTATTTCGGAGAAGTACCTCGAGAATATTCTGGCTACGCTCGTGCGCGCCAACATGCTCTCGGGCATGCGCGGCAAGGGCGGCGGCTATGTGCTCACGCGCCCGCCCGAGCAGTACACGGTGGGCGAGATCTTGCGCCTGACCGAGGGCAGCCTGGCGCCGGTCGCCTGCCTGGATGGCGACTGCAAGGGTTGTTCGCGCTCTGACGAGTGCCCCACGCTCGACGTGTGGAAGAACCTGGACAAGCTTATCAACGACTACCTCGACGGTGTGACGCTCGATCAACTTGTCGCTCCCAACGAAGGCTACGATTACGTCATCTAACCCACACCTGCCATTTGGGGACGGGGTGGAAATGGCAGATTCTCTCGCCCTTTGAGACTTGGCAAATAAGAAGGCCGCCCATTTTTGTGATGGGCGGCCTTCGTTTTGGGCTGTTGAGACGGGCGCGGCCGGAATGGCCGTTTTAGCCCTCGGCGATGCTGTCGAGGATGCTGCGCATGATGGACACCAGGATGCTGCCCATAAAGGCCGATCCAAAGCTGGCGATGGAGATACCCGCGCCCAGCAGATTGACCGACAGATAGCTGGCCAGCTCGAGCATAAAGCTGTTGACTACGAGCTGAAAAATACCCAGCGTAATGATCGTGAGCGGCAGCGAGATAACCGTCAGAAACGGCTTGACGAGCGAATCGACGATGTTCAGGAACAGTCCCACGAAGGCGAAACAGACCCAGGCCTCGGCAAAACCGAAGGGCTGGATGCCGGGGACGAGGAACGTGGCAATCGCGATGGCGATCGAGGTAAAGAGCCAGTTAAGCATAAAGCGCATGGTGTGAATCCTTTCTTGCGCAGGGTGCGTCGGTGTCGCGTGAAGCGGTTTGCTGCGGCGGCTTGGACGGCCGCTCGGGTGTGCCGCCTTGTTCGGCCGCCCATTGTCTCAGATATTCGTGGAGCTTACGTGCGCATTCGGTTTCAAAACGGCGTTCGTCCTGAAAAACGCGCCGCTGGCAGAGAGTCTTGTCGCTTTAGTTTGGTGGTGTGCTACACTGCTACGGGCAAAAGCCACAGGCGTTGCCCTATTGCATAGAACGGGCGAACGATGCCCGATGTCAGTATCAACTTCGATGCCTTATGGCGGGTTTGGCGGTGATCGATGAATATCGAGAACATGTTTGACAAGCCTGATGTCAAGCAGCTGGTCCACGCATTTAGTCTTTTGGATGACGAGAAGGATATCCAGGCGTTTTTGACCGATATCTGCACGCCGCGCGAGATCTGCGATCTTTCGCAACGTCTGCAGGTTGCGCGTTATCTGGATGAGGGCGAGCCTTATGTTGAGGTTCAGGCCCGCACCGGCGCTTCGTCCACTACGGTGAGCCGCGTGTCCAAGGCACTCAACGGCGAGTACGGCGGCTATCGCAAGATCCTCATCAAGCTGGAGGATGGCGAGTAGGCCAGCGGCAACAAACGAATTGCGCAGAACCGTCCCTTCGGGGGCGGTTTTTTGATCCTTTGGGGACGGAGGAAAACGGATCACTGGGTTAGACTGACCTCCTCGGTGATCCATTTTCCTCTGTCTCCAAGGGGTCAAATCTGTTGGCGTGGGGCAAATCTGTCCGCGCGGGCGGGTAGGATGGAAACATTGAATATTGCGAACGGTTTGAGTGGAGGACCATGCCTGTTCGAATCTATACCACCAACGCCGGCGCGGATTTGAGCGATGCCGAGGCGGCGCTGCTTGCCGACCTTATTGCCCGCCACGGGCGTGCCGTGCTGCTGGCGCCAACGTTTGCCGAGCTCGACCTGTGCCGTCATGATGCGGCGGAAGCCGGCGTTTCGCTGGGTATTGACTACAAGACGCCTACATCGTGGCTTCGCTCGCTTTGGGAGCTTTTGGGCGACGGGCGCGGTTTCGTCGACAACCTGCAGCGCCAGATGCTGTTTTCGGACATGGTAGCGCGCCTCGACGACGCCGACCTGCAGCCGCTTTCGCGCAGCCAGGGCACGGTGCGTATGCTCGCGCGTATGGCTCGCGATGTGCTGCCGGGTGTGGCAGGGACAGGCACCGAGCGTTGCTGCGACAACGTTTGCAAGCCCAAGCCCAAAAGCGACGCCGAGGCTCGCGTGTTTGAACTTTTGTGCGCCTATGCGCGCGGTTTGGACCGTCGAGATATGGTCGAGCCCTGCGAGGCGGCTGACATTATGGCCGGCGCTTTGGCCGACAACCTGCCGGGGTGCGCCCGCGCCGTTTGCGTGCGCGGCGTCACGTCATTTACGTATAGCCTGCTCGAGCTGCTGTCCGCCGTGGCAAACAACGGGGGAGAGGTTGTCGTGCTGCTTGCCCGCGAGCAAGCGGCGATGCGCGAGGAGCTTGCCGCGGCATTTGATGTCCGCGGTGTGCTGTTTGAGATCGCGCCGCTGGGGGAGGGCGCCGCCGCGCCCCAGACTGCCTCCAAGTCCGCTGCTCAGCCTGCCTTTATTGAGGTCGCCGGCCCCCATGCCCGTGCCCATGCTTATGCGGACGTCATCGATAAGTTGGTGAAAGCGCACAAGGAGTCCAAGGACGATAAAGTTGCTGCAACACCCGCCGACCCCGTACGCGTGCTCGTTGTTTCTGCCCGGGCACCCCAGCTGTTCGGCGAGCTTGCCGCTCGTTTGGCGGCGCGCCACGTTGCTGCCGAGACGGCCGAGTTCACGGCGTTTTCCCAATCCATTGCGGGCAGGCAGTTCACGGCGCTCGCCAACCTGATCGAGCGTATGAAGGCCGCCGACGAAGGGGCAGCTTCTAAGACTGAGTGGTGGCCCGCTCCGGAGCTTACCGACTGGATTTACAGCCCGCTTTCGGGTGCCGACGCCGCCAGCGCGCGCACGTTCGACAAGAATATGCGACTGTCGCGCAGCAAGACCACTGCGGGCGTCAAGAGCCTGCTGCAGAGCGTGCAGGGCCAGGTGAGGGGCGCGCGTAAAGCGGCGAGCGACGAGAACTGGTTTAAGAACGTGCCGTGCGTGATCTCGGACGTGTTCCAGGCGCTGTGGCGCGACAAACCCGTGACGGCGCTCAAGGCCATGCTTGCCGTTGCCGAGGCACTGCCCGATCGCGCACTTGGCGGTCTCGACGGTCAGGCCCGTCGCCAGGCGGAGGTGGCCCTGCTGCGCCACGTCATCGACATCCTTATGAATGGCGCCCGTGCGCTCGACGTGTCGCAGGCCGCGACCGTGCCCGTGCTCGATGACATTCGCACCAAGGTGGACAAGCGTAGCGCCGCCTACGATTACGAGACCTACGAGGTTGACCGTGCGTCACGCGCCCAGGTTCGCTTTGCTTCGCTTGCCGATGCGGCGGCCCTGCGCCCCGGCAGCTACGATGCCGTGCTGTTTGCCGACGTCGACCTGGACAGTTATCCGCTCTCACATGAGGAGGGCCCGCTGGCAACGCTGACGGCAGAGTTAGATCGCAGCGGTGTGACGCTTGAGCCTGCGGCCTTGCTGCGCGCACGCTTTGGCCGCGCGATACAAGCGTCGCGTGGTCCGGTTGCGCTTGCCCGCGTGACGCACGATCGCCAGGCGCGCGAGTGCTACCCGGCTGCCGTGTGGACCGAGTTGCGGGCGCATGCCGAGGCCACTAACGATGCTAAGGCCGCTGACGCCGACAAGGCCGCTGACGCCGACAAGGCCGCTGACGACGCTAAGGCCGTTGGCGCCGACAAGGCGAAGTGTGTGGGTGAGGGCGATATCGTAAGGGACTTCGATCCCGCGGCAGGCGAAGGTCTTAGGCGCGAGCGCGTGACCTGCGAAGCTCCTCAGCATCTGAGCGATGAAGCCATTCCGTATCTGGTCCTGCGTCGTCGCGATGGCGAGGGCGAGGATGCGCCGCTGGTGCCGCGCCTGACGTCTGCCTCGCAGATCGAGGCCTATTCGACCTGCCCGCTATGCTGGTTCGTCTCGTACCGCGTGAAGCCCCAGTCGATCGACGCTGGCTTTGGCAATATGGAGAAGGGCAACTTTGTCCACGACGTGCTGGAACACTTGCATGCCCGTCTGCCCCAGGAGGGCATGGAGCGCGTGACACCCATGAATCTGCCACGCGCGAAGGAGCTGCTGCGCGAGGTCTTTGACGAGACCTTGGCCGAGCATGCGGGCAAGCGCGGTACCGAGGGCCCGCTCGTGCCGCTCTCCCCGGTGGAGGAGCGCCAGGTGGCCGAGATTTTGCCGCAGCTGGAGGGCGTTCTTGCCTACGAGTCCGAGGCGCTCGCGCCCTTCGCGCCGCGCTACCTGGAGTTTGCGTTCAACGAGCTCCAGGTCGAGTATGCCGGCTGGCCGCTCGGCGGGCGCATCGACCGCGTGGATGTGGATGCCGAGAATCGCGCCGTGGTAATCGACTACAAGCATCGCACGGGCGTTGAGGAGTTTAAACTCGCCGACCCCACGGCGCGCGACGAGGAATCGGGCGAGGCCGCCATCGACGACCCGCGGTGGCTGCCGCCCCATACCCAGACGCTTATCTATGCGCAGGCCATGCGCCGGGCGCTGGATCTGGATGCCCGTGCGGCGCTCTATTTTTCGACCAAGGGCGGCAAACCGGCGCTGCGCGGCGCCGCGAGTGCCGAGCTGCTCGAGGAGGAGCGTGGTGACGGCCGCATCCCGGGGCTTAAGAAGGGCTTTCCCGGCGAGGGTGGCAGCATGGACTTCGACGCCCTGCTCGATCGCGTGGAGGCCGGCATCGCCGAGCGCCTGCACGAACTCGAGGCAGGCGACGTTGCCGCCGTCGACCCGACGTCGGCTCAGGCCGCGCATGCGCGCTGCTCGTATAACCACGAAGGAACGTTTGTAAGGAGGGACGTGTAGACCATGGATCTTTCGACTTTGATGCCGCAACAGCTGCAGATCGTCAAAACGCTCGACCGTCCGCTGTTTGTCTCGGCGGGTGCCGGTTCGGGCAAGACCTTTACCCTCACGCGCCGCATCGTCTACGCGCTCTCGCCCGAATCCGGTCCGTTTGTCGAGCATCTGGACCAGGTGCTCGCCATTACCTTTACCAAAGATGCCGCGGCCGAGATTCGCGACCGCGTGCGTCGCGCGCTTATCGAAGAGGGTATGGACGAGGAGGCCCTGACCGTCGACGACGCTTGGATCTCGACCATTCACGGTATGTGTTCGCGCATCCTGCGCGCGCATGCGTTGGAGCTGGGCATCGATCCCGAGTTCACGGTGCTTACCGATACCGATGAGCTTATGGATCAGGCTGTCGAGCATGTGCTGGGGCGCGCGACGGCGCCCGATGCCGCGCCTGAGCTCGCCGCCTCGCTTAAGGCCCTCTACGCTTGGTATCCCATGGCGGGCGAGGGCGGGCCGTTTGGCGCCGGTACCACCATCAAAGGTCTGGTGCGCGACCTGCTGGAGCTATCGAGCCAGCTGCCGGGCGGCATGGACGATGTGTGCGTGGCGCGCGGCCAGGCCGACACCTCTGCGCTTGCCGACGCCTATCGCGCGGCGTTGGGTGCGAGCAAGGCCGCGACCGAGAAAGCGCAGGTGGCACTCGATGCCATCGACGCGTTTGAGGCGAGCGGCAAAACCATGGAGGATGCAGCGCGACTCATGATGTCGTGCAGCATGCCTCGGGCGAGCAAGGCGTTTCCTAAGGAGCAGGTGGAGCTGCTCAAGGCCGAGGCTGCCGATGCGTTTATCAATATCGTGCTGGCCTGCGGTGGTCCCGCGCTCGATGCGCTGGTGGGCCTGGCCCGTTCCGTGGAGGCTGAGTATCGCGCGCTGAAGGCCGGCCAGTCCGCGCTCGATAACAACGACCTACTGCGTATGGCGTACGAGGCGCTGCGCGACTACCCGGCTATTCGAGCGGCCTATGAGGGTCGCTTTAAGATGGTCATGATCGATGAGTTCCAGGATACCGACCAGATGCAGGTCGATTTGATCCGTTACCTGACGGGCGCGGGGGAGCGCGCACTGTGCACCGTAGGCGATGCGCAGCAGTCGATCTATCGCTTTCGTGGGGCAGAGGTCGAGGTGTTCCGTCGCCAGGAGCGCAAGGTGGGTTCGACGACGGCGCCCGAGACGGTCGCCACGTCCGATGCCCCCGCCGGCGAGCTCGTCAAGCTTGTACGCAACTTCCGCAGCCACGACGAGGTGCTGCGCTATGTGGCGCGCGTCTTTGACGGCGATGACGGCGGCCTGATGCAGGGCTTTTTGGATCTTGAGGCGAGCGACGGCCGCAAGGACACGCTGGTAGCGGACGCCTCGCGTCGTCAGGCGCTCTTTGTTGCCGGCGGCAGTACGCAGGAGCGCACACAGGCCAAGGCCCGCGCGATCGCCGAGCGCTTCCGTGCACTTGCCAATGCCGGTCAGCCCCAGGGCGGCATGGTGCTGCTGCTGGGCCGCATGACAAACGCCGACGTTTATGCCCAGGCTTTCCGCGATCAGGGGCTCGACTGCGTGATCGCGGGTGGATCTGTCTTTGCCCAAGCAGCCGAGGTGCAGACGGTGCGCGCCCTAGTCTGCGCGCTCGCCAACCCGGCCGATACGGCGCAGGGCCTTATGCCGCTGCTCGCCTCGCCGATGTTTGCGCTCGGCGCCCAGGAGTTCCTGGCGCTGGCGACCAAGCTCGATAGCGAGACGGGGGAGACCTCGCGCCGGAATATCGACGCGGGCATCATGAGCGATTTCGACGTGCCGGGTTTGCAAGACTTGCCGCTCGTGACGCGCGCCCGCGAGGTGCTGCGGTATGCGCTTCGTCGCGTGGGCCGCGATTCGTTCGCTGCCATCGCGCGCGACGTGGTCAACGCCTCCGGTTGGTTTGTGCGTCTGGCACAGCGTGGACCCGAGGGCAAGGCCATCGCCGCCAACGTGCTCAAGGCGCTCGACGCCGTGGCCGAGACGGAGGCCGAGTTCGGTAACTCGCCGCGCTCCATTGCGCTGGCCTTTGACCGCTTCCTGGCGGGCAAGGAGGCACCGGGCGCGCTCAACGAGGAGGGTGACGGCGCGGTACGCATCATGACGGTGCACGCCTCCAAGGGCCTGGAATATCCGGTCGTGGCGGTCGCCGAGTGCTTTGGCGTGCGCAAGTCCTCGGGTGCGGCACAGATGGGTCGCGTCGAGGGCGGAGCGCAGGTCGTGGCACTGCCGGCACGCTTCGATGGCGTTAAGCTCGCCGACGGAACCTTTGTGAAGGGCGACGACGTTAAAAAGCAGTTTGAGCATGCGTTTAAGGGCAAGGGCACGTCGCTGTGGCTGCCGCCGGAGCTCATGGAGGACGTCTGTGCGACGGGTTCTCCCGCCGAGGCATTTGCTCGCCTGCGCAACGATGACCTGCAGCTTTCGCTCGAGGAGCGGGCCCGCTTGCTCTATGTTGCCATGACGCGTGCGCGCGAGCTGGTGATCTTGGCGATGGATGCCGGCGTGAGCCGTGGCAAGCTGTGCGCGCCGACCTTCGACGTCGAGACCGATCTGACCTATGACGTGCTGCGCCGTATTTTGCCGACCGACAGTCTGGACATGCCGCAGCTCGATAGCGACCGTTTGGTGTTCGACAACTCCAAGCCGGGCGACTACGAGCTTATCTCGCTGGCGGACTTTACGTTTGGCGAGCAGGCGTTTGAGGCCAACGCTTCACTGGATGCCGAGGGTAGGCTCGTTCGCGGTGATGCGGAGGCGGAGGGTGCCGATGCTGCCGCCGATCGCCCGGTCGCGCCCGGCCCCGCCGACCCCGAGCCCGATTCGTTTGAGCTCGTGTATCCCCAGACGGTGGGCGTGCGCATGGGCACCTGCTCGTATCCGGCGCGCGATTCGTACAGCTATTCGTCGATTGCCGCGGCGCTGCATGCCGAGGCCGAGGACCGTGTCGCCGAGGCGCGCGTGCCCATGGACGAGGCTGGCGATGATGCGGAGTCGGATGGTTCCGAGATGACGGATGCAGAAGTGGCCGCCGTTGAGCCCGCCGGCAATCCCATGGCGCTGGGCTCGGCGTTCCACGCTGCCTGCCAGTGGCTCATCGAGATGGGTGCCGATGCGCTGCCCGCTGAGCGTGCCGATGCGCTGGCGCGCCTGTGGTGCCTGACGCCGGGGCAGCGCGAACGCTTCGACGTTGCCCTGGACCGTTGGCTCAAGTCGGCTGTTCGTGCCGAGCTGCTTGCCTGGCCGTGTGTCCGTGCCGAGGTGCCGTTCTTTTCGCTGGGCTGTGAGGACAAGGACATTGCCCGCTACGGTGCATATGCCGAGGGCGCCATCGATGCTTTGGCGACGAACCCGGCGGATTCGTCATGCGCGCTGGTCATCGACTACAAGACGGGCGGCACGCCGGACGAGACGCCGGAACAGCTGCAGGAGAAGCACGCCCTGCAGGCGCGCGTCTACGCTGATGTTTTGCACAAGGCGGGCTTTGAGGCCGTGACCGTCAAGTTCGTCCGCGTGGAGCAAGTCGACCTCGCCAACCCGTGCGAGCCTCAGGTGGTCACCTACAGCCTCTAGCCCTCAATAACTTGCGGTGGAATACGGACTGTTTTGGCCAAAAAAGCCGCCAAACAGTCCGCATTTCACCGCAACGCATGGGAGAGCCTGGGGCGGTACAATGGCTCGAACGGTTCAAACGAATAAGGAGCCATCATGCAGCTCGCCAAAACGCTTAAGGTGACGCCGGAGGAGCTTTTTGACGCTCTGGCGGGGTCCATCATGCAGGATATCGAGAACGCCACGGGCAAGCGTCCCAGCCGCAACAAGCTCAACGGCTATAAGTACGAGAAGCGCCCATACCGCAAAAGGTAAGGCGACTCTTCATCGGAAACCGTGAACGCTTCGGGTTTCGAGTCAGTAGCGAACAGCCCGACAAAAAATGTTGTTGGAAGTGCCAAATGAATAAGAATGCCGCTACGCAGCTGCACATCTATTCCGCCTTTTTCGTTCTCGCGGGATTTGTTTTAAATCGGGGAGTGTTTCTACTTTTCCTTGCGGAGAAAGGAATGTCTGTCACGGAAATCGCGCTTTATCAAGCTCTGTTTAACATTGCAACGGTCGTCCTCGAGCTGCCAACAGGGCTGATAGGCGATTTCTTTGGAAAGAAGTTTTCGATTCAAGTGGGCGTGCTGCTGCTTTTCTTCCATACGGCTGGCATGCTGTTGCTCTCAGGCCCCTTTCTTGTCGTACTTTCCCTTGTTGAGGCACTCGCCTACTCCCTTCAATCGGGATCAGAACAAGCACTTTTATATGAAATTGCCCGGAATGCCGGTCAAGGAGAGCGCTTCCTCACCATCAATGCTCGGCTGCTTGCCGCACAATCAATCGCTACGGGAGTGGCAATCGTACTTGGATCATTCATTGCCCAAATATCTTGGAGTGCCCTCTACGTGTGCGTTTCCGTTTTCTATCTTCTGCAGCTTTTCCTTCTGTATCCCATTGAGAGGATGGAAACGACCCATTCCAAAAACTCTGGGGAGGAAAGGTTTGACGTAGCCAAGATCTTCAGACGCGAAACCTGGTGCATTGGAGAATCCGCTTTTGCGGTATTGCTTCTTCTAATCGGCACAAGCATGCTCGACGGATTCTATGGGAGTTATTACAACTTGAATCAGTTGGTATTCGACGCATTTGATGCTCCCGTCTCCATAATAGGAATCTTTTTCGGTGCATCCTATGCAGTAAATGCGACGGCCTACATTGCAGCAGATTTCTTCTCATCGCGTTTCGGGAAAAGAAATACCATGCTCGGCTCGATGCTAATCGAAGCTGGCCTTTTCTTGATTCTTCCGTGGCTCGCTTCAAATCCTCTGTGTTTGTTTGGCCTTAGCATGGTGCTTTGTTTTCTCCCGGAAGTGGTGTACATCACTTCGGAAAACTTAATTCAAGACGCGATTGCGGACGATCTCCGCGCGACGATCCTTTCCGTCGCGTCTCTGGTAAGGGCCCTCTTTTCCGCAATGTTTTTCTCCATATTTGGACATGTGTTGGGGTTATATCCCATTCAGATAGCGCTCGGTATTATTGGTGCAATCGCGATAGCAATTACCGCCGTTGTTTCATTAAAAATGGTTGGAATACAGGTCTCCAAGAATTGATATATCGATTGACGAGCTATCCGAAGCGTCGAGCCTTCTTGATGGACATGACTATTCGTCACAAATCATTCCGCGCATCGCCGGGGTTCCTGTAATACTCGATATATATGGATGCCCTCATTCCCCTTTTTGAAGGTCCCAAATTGACTACCCGTGTTGGTTTGGCTAGGTTCGGGTGCTATCCGCGCCGTGCGGTAAAATCGTTCAGTCAGAACACGAACCCGCATCGGAGCTCATCACATGGCATTCGTCCATCTGCACAACCACACCGTTTTCTCCATGCTCGACGGCGCAACCCGTATCCAGGATATGGTCAATCGCGCCGTAGAGCTGGGCATGCCCGCCGTCGCCATTACCGACCACGGCTACATGTATGGCGTGCCCGACCTGGCGCTGGCCTGCGACGCCGTCAACCACAACACGCCTGAGTACAAAACCTGGAGTCACGACAAGGCCTTTTTGGAAAAGGATCGCCGCGACGAGCTGGTGGAGCCCGATCCCGAGGAAAACCCGCGCGAGCATGCCCAGTATGTGAAGGACATGGCCATGTGGGACGAGAAGGGCAACATCGACGAGCTCAAGCCGCCTCTGGTCATCAAGCCCATCTTTGGCTGCGAGGTCTACTTTACGCCGGACGAGACCCTTGCTCGCGACCATAAGCCCGAGCTCTACCACATGATCCTTCTGGCCAAGGACCAGGAGGGCTACGTCAACCTGATGCAGACGGTCTCCGAGGCAGCCGTGCAGGGCTTTTACTACAAGCCCCGCGTGACGCTCGACAACCTGCGCCGCCACGCCAAGGGCATGATCTGCACCAGCGCCTGCATCGCGGGCATCATTCCCAAATACATCGACCGCGGTGACATGGAGGGCGCCATCAAGTGGGCCGAGACCTTCCGTGATACCTTCGAACCTGGCGACTTTTATATCGAGATCCAGGAACACGGCATTACCACCGACAACGGCCTGACCGACGAGCAGATGGACCGCACGCTCATCGACATCGCCAAGCAGGTGGGCGTCAAGGTTATCGCCACCAACGACTTCCATTACCTGCGCCGCGAGGACGCGCCCGTGCAGGACGTCATCATGTGCATTGGTATGAACGCCAAGGTCGACGACCCCAACCGCATGCGCATGACCGGCTCGGAGTTTTACATGAAGACCGAGGAGGAGATGCGGGCGATGTTCCCGTATTGCCCCGAGGCCTGCGACAACACGCTCGAGATCGCCGACAAGTGCTACGTTGAGCTGGACTGGGACTCCATCATCCTGCCGCGCTTCCCGTTGCTTGACCCCGGCGAGACGCACGAGAGTCAGTTCCGCCGCGAGTGCGAGAAAGGCCTGCGCCAGCACTACGGTGACGACTGGGCCACGCGCGAGATCGGTGGCGTCAACATCAAAGAGCGCTTTGAGTACGAATATAAGGTCATTTGCGACAAGGGCTTTGCCGCCTACTTCCTCATCGTTGCCGAGTACGTGCAATGGGCGAAGGACAACGGCATCGGCGTCGGCCCCGGCCGTGGTTCTGCCGCCGGCGCTATTGTCGCCTACGCCATGAATATCACCGCGTTCGACCCGCTCGAGAACGGCCTGATGTTCGAGAGGTTCCTGTCCCCACAGCGTACCGAGATGCCCGATATCGATATGGACTTCGACGATGAGCGGCGCCTCGAGGTCGTGGAGCACGTTCGCCAGCTCTACGGCCCCGAGAAGGTCACCCACGTCATCACCTACTCGACCATTAAGGCCAAGCAGGCCATCAACGACGCCGCTCGCGTCCTGGACTACCCGGTCTACATGGGCCAGCGTCTGTCCAAGATGGTCTCGAGCGACCCCAAGGTCAAGCTCAAGCAGGTGCTCGAAAAGCAACCCGGCAAAGAGGACCTGTTTAACCCCGATTTTGCCGAGGCATATAAAAAGGACGACGACGCCCGCCGCATCATCGACACGGCGCTCTCAATCGAGGGCCTCACCCGTGGCGAGGGCGTGCACGCGTGCGCCGTTCTGATCTGCCGCGACCCCGTCAACGAGCACGTGCCCACCAAGCTCGACACCAAGGGCGGCGTCGAGATTACCCAGTACGAGGGCCATACCGTTGCCGACATGGGCCTGCTCAAGATGGACTTCTTGGGCCTGCGCACGCTGACTGTTATCTCCAAGGCCAAGGCAAACATCAAAAAGAACTTCGGCATCGACATCAAAGAGGAAGAGATTCCTTTTGACGACCCCGAGATCTTTAAGCTCATGGGTTCCGGCCACACCGCCGGCGTCTTCCAGGTCGAGTCCGCCGGCATGACGGCCACGATCAAGAACATGAAGCCCACCGAGTACAAGCACGTCGTGGCATTGATCGCCCTGTACCGCCCGGGCCCGCTGGGCGCCGGCATGGTTTCGTCCTACATCAACCGTATGAACGGCAAGGAGCCGGCCGTCTCCTACGACGACCGCCTGGACGACATCCTGGGCGAAACCTACGGCACCATGGTCTACCAGGAACAGGTTATGCTCATCTCCGTCGAGATGTGCGGCTTCTCCAAGGGCGAATCGGACTCGCGTATCCGTAAACCCGTGGCTAAGAAAAAGATCAAGCTGCTCACGTCGACGGTGCTGCACTGGGAGGATGGCTCGGACGAGACCACCTACGACCACTGGATGAACGGCGCTATCAAGAACAACTACACGCGCGAGGTCGCCCAGAAGATTTGGGACGATGTTCTCGAGTTCGCATCTTACGCCTTTAACAAGTCGCACTCCGCCGGCTACGCCATCCTGGTTATGCAGACGGCGTGGCTCAAGGCGCACTATCCGCACGAGTACATGGCGGCCGTTCTGACGTCCTACACGGGCAAGACCGACAAGATCGTTCATTACGTCTCGGCGTGCCGTCACGACGGCATCCCCGTGCTTTCGCCAGATGTCAATGAGTCCGGTACCGAGTTCACGGCTACCAAGGAGGGCGTGCGCTTTGGTCTGGCCGGCATCCGCGGCGTGGGCACCGGCGTGGCGCAGGCGATTATCGCCGAGCGCGAGGCGGGCGGCCCGTTTAAGACGCTGCACGACTTTGTCGAGCGCGTGGACTCGAGCCAGGCCAACCGCCGCGTGATCGAATCGCTCATCAAGGCAGGCGCCTTCGACTCCACGGGGTATCCGCGTCGCCAGATGATGCACTTTGTGGACAAGAACAACCCCGAGAACATCATCGATGCCGCGGTAAAGCGCCAGAAGGATCGCGCGAGCGGCCAGACGTCGTTCTTCGATATGTTTGGCGACGTTGAGGGCTCGGGCTTTGAGGTGAGCGTGCCCGATCCGGATGGCCAGGAATGGGACCGCCACCTCAAGTTGAGTCAGGAGAAGGAGGTTCTGGGCATCTATGTCTCGGACCACCCGCTGCGCCCGTTTGAGTATGCACTAGCCAAGGCGCGTGACTTCTCGTTCTCGCAGATCGACACCGGCTACGAAGTTCAGAATCCTACGGGCGGCACCATCAACCAGGAAATTCCCGAGGGCAAGGCGCTGTGGTGGGCCGGCATGGTCTCGAGCGTGTCCAAGCGCGTGACCAAAAACGGTGACCCCATGGGCATCGTGCAGCTCGAGGACATGGAAGGCGAGGCCACCGTCGTCGTGTTCCCCAAGACCTACAAGGAGGCCGAGGGGTACCTGTACGGCGAGGTCGATCCCGAGACCGGCGCGCAGCTGTCCGATGCCTTTGTGCGCATTAAGGGCAAGCTCGAGCGCTCGGACCGCGGCGACCAGATCATCGCGCAGGAGATCGTGCCGCTCGAGCTTAACGAGGAGAACAACAAGCCCAAGGTGTTTGAGGTCATGGTGCCCAACAGCCGCTTTAGCCAGGGCAATATGGCGCGCCTGGCCACGGTGCTCACCGCTAACCCGGGCGGCGACCGCGTGGAGATCTTTATCGAGCAGGTGGACGGGCGCGTGCTGCGTGCCGAGGTACCTGCCAAGGTCAACGCGCGTTCGATTCCGCTGCTGGCCGAGGCCAAGGCCATTGTGGGTAACCAGGGCCGCGTGACGGTGATCTAAGCTACCCCGGGTGAGATTGGAGGAAGTGATGGCGCAGGGGACGTTTGTGCAGGCGCTTCGCAAAGAGGCGGCGTTGAGCGGCACCTTTATGAAGGGGCGTTCGCTCATGCTCAACGGTGCCGTGCTGTCGATCGAGGACAGCGGCTCGCGCTTCTCCAAAAACGTGACGGTCGAGGGCACGGTGCGCGGCTCGCGCGGTTACCTGTACAAGACGCACGTGGCGCTCGACATGGACGAGCACGAGGTTATCGACTACGACTGCGACTGCCCCGCCGCATACCGCTATCCCGGTATGTGTAAGCACGCTATTGCCACGGCGCTGGCGTATTTGGATGCCAGCGGCGCCGAGCCCGTCGAAGGTTTGCGCACGCCGGTTCGCACGTTTACGGCGCAGCCGAAACAGCCCGCGCGCGCCATGTCCGCCGCGCCGGCCGTCAACCCCAACTTTCCCTTCCCGGCGCCCGTCCCCACGAGCCCGAGCCTTGTGGCGGCGCTCTCCGATCTTTCGGACGCGCGCATGGATGAGCTGGCGAGCATGCGCCGCAAGCTTGCCGGTGCCGTTGATCCCGACGCCCCCAAAGCGGCATTGGAGCCCTCGTTGGTGCCGTACTACAATCCGCTGTTCGCTGACCGCTTTAGCTGGGCGCTCGAGTTCCGCATTCGCTGTGGATCGGTCTCCTACGTGGTCAAGGACATCGACGGCATGGCCGATGCCTACGTGCGCGGCGGCACGTTCTCCTATGGCAAGAAGCTCACGTTTGTCCATTCACCTGAGGCCTTTGACGAAACATCGGCAAAGCTGCTCAACCTTGTTGTGACGACAGTTGCCTATCTCGATGACATCACAAGCTCGCGTTCGGCGTCGTACGACTTTGCCCGCAGCGGTTTTGTTGCCGAGCGTCAGTTGCCGCTGTCCGAGCATAGCATCGTATATGTGCTGGACCTGCTGCGCGGCCAGACCATCTCCTTTGAGCCCGCCTGGTCGCGGGGGATGACGACGCATCGCACCTACGACGTGGCGGTTGAGCTGTCTCCGCAAGGGGAGGACGAGGCATCCGCTAAGCGCCCACCGCTGCTTGCCGCCAAAATCGCGCCGGCGGCTGGTGGTAGCTATGACCTGCGCCTGCCCGCCGATATGTACTGCTTTGCGTCGGGCGATGCCGCCTACTTGGTTGACACGCGCCGCGCGCGCCGTACCGACGCTGCATTTGCTCAGCATGCCGCACCTTTTTTGTCGCGCTTGCTGCCGTGCCGCACGCCCGCCCATATTGCCGCCGAGCAGGTGGGTGAGTTCTGCCGTATGGCGCTGCCCATTTTGCGCGACTACACCGACCTCACCGCGCCCGCCGCGCTCGATACCGTGGCACCCGAGCCGAGCTTTGCTATGGCGATCGGTGTCGACGATGGGCTCGTGACCTGCAAAATTACGGTTACCTACGGCGATTGGTCGGCGGATCTCTTTAGCCTGGGCGCTCCGGGCAGCCCCTTCGAAGAGCAGCGCCCCGGTGTGCCGCCCCGCGACGAGGTGGCGGAGTTTCGCGTTATGGATACGGCGGCCCTGTACTTCGATTTCTACGAGGGCGGTCTGGCGTTTGAGGAGCGCGATGACGCCCGCTTGTTCTGCCTGCTGACCGAGGGCCTGTCCGCCCTGTCCGAACTGGGTGAGGTCATGCTCAGCGACCGTCTGCGCCAGATCTCGGTCCGCCCCGCGCCCAAGCTCTCGGTTCGTGCGACCGTTAAGAGCAATCTGCTCGATGTCGAGCTGGGCGCGAGCGGGCTTTCGGCCGCGGACCTTGCCGTCTATCTCGATTCGTACAAGCGCCATCAAACGTTTGCGCGCCTTACGTCCGGCGACATCATTCGCCTGGACGAGGGGGCGCGCGCCGCGTTTGGCCTTGCCGAGGACCTGGGTGTCGATGCCGTCGACCTGCTCGACGGCGTGTCGCTTCCCGCGTCGAGCACCCTGTTCGTCGACAGCATGCTCGCACGCACGCCGGCGCTCGAGGCCGATCGCGACGCTGCGTTCCGCCGTACCGTCGAGCGCCTGGACACGCTCGGCAAGATGGACTTTACGGTGCCGGCATCGCTCAAGGCAACGATGCGCGGCTACCAGGTCGACGGATACCAGTGGCTCGGCTCGCTCGAACACCTGGGCCTTGGCGGCATCTTGGCCGACGACATGGGCCTGGGCAAAACGCTCCAGATGATTGCGCATATTCTGGCGCGCGTGGAGGCGGGGGACACCAAGCCCACGCTCGTGGTATGCCCGGCCTCACTCGTGTACAACTGGACTGCCGAGCTGGAGCGCTTTGCCCCGTCGCTCGATGTGTGCGCCATTGTGGGCGCCAAGGCTCAACGCCGCGTACAGATTGCCGGCGTGGCCGAGCATAACGTGGTCGTGACGTCGTATGACCTTATGCGCCGCGATATCGACGAGTACGTCGAGCAGGATTTTACCCGCGTGGTGCTCGATGAGGCCCACTACATTAAAAATCCGCTCACGCAGGTGGCGCGCGCCGCCAAGCGCCTGCCTGCCGGCGTGCGCTTTGCCCTGACGGGCACGCCCATCGAAAACCGCCTGTCCGAGCTCTGGAGCATCTTCGACTTTTTGATGCCGGGCCTTTTGGGGACGCGCGAGTCGTTTGCCAAGCGCTTTGAGAGCCCGGTCGAGCACGCCGAGGGTGACAGTGCCGCTCGCCTGCAGGCGCTCGTGTCGCCGTTTGTGCTACGCCGCGTAAAGGAAGACGTGGTGGCCGATCTACCCGAAAAGATCGAGGACACCGTCATGGCACAGCTCACCGGCGAGCAGCGCAAGCTCTACCTGGCCAACCAGGACCGCATCGCCCAGCAGGTGCAGCACCGCGAGGCATCCGAGTTTAAAAAAGACAAGCTCAAAGTGCTCGCCGAGCTCACCAAGCTGCGCCAGATCTGCTGCGACCCGCGTCTACACTACGAGGATTACAAGGCGGGGAGCGCCAAGCTCGATACGTGCATGGAGCTCGTGCACGGCGCACTCGACGGCGGGCATCGCATCCTGTTGTTCAGCCAGTTTACGGGCATGCTCGATATCATCGGCAAGCGCTTGGCCAAGGAGGACATCGCCTTCCTTAAGCTCACGGGCGCTTCGTCTAAGGAGAGCCGCGCCAAGATGGTCGCGCAGTTCCAAGCGGGCGAGGTTCCGGTCTTTTTGATTTCGCTCAAGGCGGGCGGCGTGGGCCTCAACCTGACGGCGGCCGACGTGGTCATTCACTACGACCCGTGGTGGAACGTGGCGGCGCAGGACCAAGCGACCGACCGCGCGCATCGTATTGGCCAGCAACATACCGTGACCGTGTACAAGCTCATCGCCAAGGACACGATCGAGGAACGCATTATGCAGATGCAGGAGTCCAAGCGCGACCTGGTCAACAGCGTGCTTGGCGGCGACGGCATCTCGTCGGCGCTGTTCACGCGCGAGGATGTTCTGGCACTGCTCGGCGGTGACGGTCGCTAGCCGCGCGCGGGGTGGGACTGCTGGAGTGGGCAGGACGGTCGACGCATTTTGGCCCGACCGCTTGCCTGATCCGTTATGTGTTCATTTGCAATGCCGTGGATGGTTTGTCTGCCTTTGGGCATAAGAACCATCAAGAACATTGGCACATCAGAAAAGGAGAACATCATGGCGAAATTCTTTAAGGACCCCGACGGTAAGCTCATCGCCGCTCTTGGCAACGACGTTGCAACCCCTGCCGGCTGCACGGAGCTGACCGCGAACACCGAGGACGCGGCGCACGAGAAGCACGTGCCTGTTGTCGAGACCGAGCGCGACGGTCACGTGATCCGCGCACGCGTGGGCTCGGTCGAACATCCCAGCCTGCCCGAGCACTATATTGAGTGGATCGCCCTTGAGGCTGAGGGCCGTCTGGAGATCCATTACCTTGAGCCCGGCATGAAGCCCGCGACGTTTTTTGCCGGCGGTTCCAAGACCGGTACCGTCTATGCCTACTGCAACCTGCACGGGCTGTGGTCCGCGACGTTCTAGGAGCGCGCCCCCGCTCGGGGTATCATAGCTAGCATATGCACATGCGAGCGCCGACTGCATTATGCGGCCGGCGCTTTTACTACGACAACGATGGTTTACGACGGAAAGGGCTGAGCCATGAAGCTCGCGCTTGCACAGATCGATATGCGCCTGGGTGATATTGAGGGCATTTGCGGCCGCATCGAGGACCAGGCTCGTCTGGCCCACGGGCGCGGGGCGCGCGTGCTGTGCGTTCCGGCTCCGCTCTTTATGGGCGCCATGCCCGGGGGCCTGGTGGGCACTGCCGACTTTGAGCACGACATGCTTGCTGGCTTGACTGGTGTCGCCGAGCGTATCCAGGAGCTTGACATGATCTGCATCGTGCCCGCGGCGGTTTCGTTTGAGGGCCAGCCGCTGCTCGACTACATGATGCTCAAGGACGGTCATGTGGTGCCGGCGCGTTCGAGCATCGCCCTGCAGCGTGGCGAGAGCAACGACGCGCGTTGGGCGCCTCCGGTGTTTGACGTGGACGGCGTGCGCATCGCCGTGATTTTTGACTTGGACCGCGAACTCGAGATGTTGCCGACCGGTGTTGACCTCATTGCGTATTTCCAATTCAACGCGTTTGACATGACCGACCGCGAGACTGCTGCCATTGCCGCCGTACGCAGCGGCGCCTACCGCAAGATCGCATCCAAGCGCAGCGTGTGGTTTGCCTGCATGGCGCCGGTCGGTGCCTATGACGAGTCGGTGTATACCGGCGGTTCGTTTGTGCTCGACGACTGCGGTCGCGTGGTGGCCCAGGCGCCGTGTTTTGAGGAGAGTCTGCTGGTTCAGGAGATTCAGCGCGGCGTGATGCTCGATGCCCTGGAAGATCACGAACTGCCCGAGTTCCGTTCCGAGGAGTGGCTGTGGCAGGCGCTGGTGCTCGCCGTGCGCGACAACGCCCGGGCCCACGGTGCGTCGCGCGCCGTGGTGGCACTCGAGGGCGACTTGCCGTCGTCCCTGCTGGCGGCGCTGGCCGTCGACGCTTTGGGCCCACGTAATGTGATTGGCCTGGTGCTGGGGCGCAACCGCATCTTTACGCCGGCGCAGGAGGAGGCCGAGGCCGCCCGTTGCGCCGCCGTTCGCGCGATTGCCGAGCGCCTGCATATTCGCACGGTTGAGCGCGATGCGCCGGATGCCGCGCGCGTGCTCGACCGCGATGTGTCGGCGGGCGACGCCGAGCGCCTACGCTCTCGCACGCTGGGCCTCATGCTGGAGGATACGGCGCTCGAGCTGGGTGCGATGGCGTTGAGTCCGCTGTCCAAAACCGAGTACGCGCTGGCGGCGCCGGCGCTTTGCGGCGGCTACCAGGGCGATTACGCGCCCTTTGGCGATGTGTACCTGTCGACGCTTGAGTTTGTGGCGCGTGTGCGCAACCGCGCGTCTGCCGTGGTGCCCCAAGAGCTCGTGACGCTCAACGCGGTGGAAGATTGTATGGAGCGCGTGCTGGCGCAGGCGCTCTCGACGCTCGACGGTCCGGTCGATATGCTCGACCGCGCGGCACAGCTGCTCGGCGGGCTCGAGCCGGGTGAGATCGATGGCGCGCTTGAGGCGCACGTGGACCGCAATCGATCTTTCGACGACATCCCGATGGCCGCTGGCAAGCCTGAGGCCTGCTCGCTGCTGCTGATGCTCGTGCGTCAGGGCGAGGCCGCCCGCCGCATGTTGCCGACGGCGCCGATCGTTTCGTCCCGTTCGTTTGCCGAGCGCTCCTGGCCGTACATGCTCGCGTGGTCCGACCTGGGGCTTAACGGCAAGGAGCGTATGACGGTCGATTCGCTGGCGCGCGCCGAGGTGCGCCGTTTTGCTGACGACGATACGAGTGACCGTATGCGCGGTGAGATGATGGGCATTTTGGGTGAGCTGCTGGGTATTTCGCCCGAGCAGATGGAGGAGCTGCGCTCTGAGGACGGTCAGCGTCGTTTGCACGAGGGCATGAAAAAGTTCGAGGGCGAGGTTCAGGACGCCATCGATAAGATGATGGGCGGCCAGGGTGGCCCGCAGGGTGGGCCCCAGGGCGGACCGATGCCGCATCCGCCGGTGGATCCCCGTCAGTTTCCTTTTTTCTCGCAGAACTAACTATGGGATAGGATTCGCTTCCAACCCCGACACTTCAACTAAGCATCTTGGTCCCGTTGTGTTATTCTAGAACAGACGTTCGTGAATGATGCTCGGGGCCTTGCCTTGTGCTGTACTTGTGACGAGGGGAGGTTGGCTTGGTCATTTTGGGTATCGACCCCGGTTTGGCCCATACGGGTTGGGGGATTATCGAGGAGCGGCGTGGCGAGGTTCGCTGCCGTGCCTACGGTTGTATCGAGACCAGCGCGGGTAGTCCGCTCGCGGTGCGCCTGTCGCATATCGCCCGCGACCTCAAGGGTGTCGTGGAGCGTTATCGACCCGATACCGCTGCCATCGAGAGCATCTACTTTGGCGCTAATGTCCGCTCGGCAATCCCCACGGCACATGCCCGCGGTGCCGCGCTCGTGGCGCTTTCGGAGTGCGCGCTCGAGATCGGCGAGTACACGCCTATGCAGATCAAGCAGGCTGTGGTGGGTACCGGTGCCGCAGATAAGCGGCAGGTCGCCTACATGGTGCGCACGCTCACGCAGCTCGATCACGACCCGCATCCCGACCATGCCGCCGATGCCCTGGCCTGCGCCATCTGCCACGTTAACCTCAGCCGCACCCGGGCGCTTACCGGCGGCGAGTTCTATCAACAGAGAGGAACCGGATACTGATGATCTCCCAGCTCCACGGAACGCTTGTCGAGGCCACGATGAGCTCTGCTGTCGTCGATGTGTCGGGCGTTGGCTTTGAGCTCGGCATCTCGGGCAGCACTGCGGCCACGTTGCCGACGCCCGGCGGCGAGGTCCGCCTCTACACGCGTATGCAGGTGCGCGAGGACGCCATGACACTTTTCGGTTTTTCCTCTAAGGATGAGCGCACGATGTTCGATCGGCTCGTGTCTGTCTCGGGCGTTGGCCCGCGCTTGGCGCTCGCCGTGCTTTCCACCTATACCGTGGGGCAGCTGTATTCGCTGGTGATGGCCGAGGACGACAAGGGCATGGCCAAGGTGCCCGGTGTGGGCAAAAAGACAGCTCAGCGTCTGATCCTGGAGCTCAAGAGCACCTTTGCCAAGGACAAGGGCTTTGTGCCGGTCGACGTGATTCCCGGCCAGGTTGCGATGCCCGTGCCCGCTGCCGCTCCCTCGGCCATCGATGACGCCCGTGCGGCGCTCCTTTCCATGGGCTTTAGCCCGCAGGAGACCGATGTTGCCCTGAGCGGGTATGATGGGCAGAATATGCGTGTCGAGGATCTGCTCGGCGCGGCGCTTAAGCGACTCGGAATGGATGCGTGATGTGGGAAGCCGATGACTCTCAGGACCTGTGGGCGACGCCCGGCAACTCGCCGGCGGCATCCATGGCGCACGGCGAGCGCATGGTGGGCTCGGAGCTGACGGCCGAGGACCTCGATGTCGACCGCACTTTGCGCCCCCAGCGCCTGGACGACTACTGTGGCCAGGAGCATATCAAGCAGAGCCTGCGCGTGTTGATCGAAGCGGCGCAGAGCCGTGGCGAGACGCTCGACCACGTGATTTTCTCGGGTCCTCCGGGCCTGGGCAAGACCACGCTGGCCACCGTTATCGCCAACGAGCTGGGCGCTCAGATCAAGACGACGAGCGGCCCCGCTATTGCGCGTACCGGCGACCTGGCGGCCATCCTGACTAACCTGCAGCCGGGTGATGTGCTGTTTATTGACGAGATCCACCGCCTCAACCGTTCGGTCGAGGAGGTCCTGTACCCCGCGATGGAGGACTTTGCCCTCGATATCGTGATCGGTAAAGGCCCGGCCGCACGATCGATTCGCCTGGATATCCCCAAGTTTACGCTGGTGGCGGCAACGACCCGCTCGGGTATGTTGACTGGCCCGCTGCGCGACCGCTTTGGCATTTCATATCGCCTGGATTACTACACGGTCGAAGAACTCGCGCAGATTGTGACGCGCTCGGCGTCCATCCTGGGCGTGACGATCGACCATCCCAGTGCACTCGAGATCGGCTCGCGTTCGCGCGGCACGCCACGTCTTGCCAACCGCCTGCTCAAGCGCGTGCGCGATTACGCACAGGTGCGCGGCAACGGCCCCATCGAGCTCGATATCTGTCGCCAGGCGCTCGAGTTCTTCGAGATCGATGAGCTCGGTCTGGACTGGATGGATATTCGCATTTTGGAGACGCTCGCTAAGACGTTCTCCGGTCGTGCCGTGGGACTTACGACCCTTGCCAGCGCGGTGGGCGAGGACCCGGGCACGCTCGAGGATGTCTATGAGCCGTATCTGCTGCAGTGCGGGTTGATGATTCGTACGCCGCAGGGCCGTCAGGCAACCCTTCGCACCTTTGAGCACCTGGGGATTGAACCTACCGTTTAGGGCGCTTTGTTTTGGCGGGCTGTTGGGCTATCGCTGGGCATCGGGTAAACATATCGCCGTTCATCGGTTATGGGTGTTTTACTATTGCGCGCCCGTGCTATGCTGAATTGGTCTTTTTCTCATTCGGTAACGAAAGGACCGCCCATGCCTACTGACATCGAAATCGCACGTTCTGTCACGCCGCTGCCTATTACCGAGGTGGCCAAGAACGCCGGCGTCGACGTTAAGCACCTTATTCCGTACGGCTTCGACAAGGCTAAGGTCGACTATTCGCTGCTCAACGAGCCGACCGATCACCAGGCCAAGCTCGTCCTCGTGACCGCTATCAACCCAACGCCTGCGGGCGAGGGCAAGACCACCACGACCATCGGTCTGGCCGATGGCCTGCGTCGTCGCGGCGTCAAGAGTGCCGTGGCCCTGCGCGAGCCTTCGCTCGGCCCCGTCTTTGGTGTTAAGGGCGGTGCTGCCGGCGGCGGCTGGGCTCAGGTGATCCCCATGGAGGATATCAACCTGCACTTTACCGGCGACTTCCATGCCATCGGTGCTGCCAACAACCTGCTGGCCGCCATGCTTGATAACCACATCCAGCAGGGCAACCAGCTTGGCATCGACGTTAAACGCATCACTTGGAAGCGCGTCGTCGATATGAACGACCGTCAGCTGCGCCACGTCATCGACGGTATTGGCGGTAAGGCCCAGGGCGTGCCGCGCGAGGACGGCTTCGATATCACCGTCGCCTCCGAGGTCATGGCAATCCTGTGCCTGTCTACGAGTATCAGCGACCTCAAGGAGCGCCTGGGCGAGATCGTCGTCGGCTACAGCTTTGCCGGCGAGCCCGTCCGTGCCCGCGACCTTAAGGCCCAGGGTGCCATGGCCGCGTTGCTTAAGGACGCGCTCAAGCCCAACCTGGTGCAAACGCTCGAGGGCACGCCCGCGTTTGTCCACGGCGGCCCCTTCGCCAACATCGCCCATGGCTGCAACTCCATCATGGCCACCCGCATGGCCATGCGCTTTGGCGATGTTGCCATTACCGAGGCCGGCTTCGGTGCCGATCTGGGTGCCGAGAAGTTCCTCGACATCAAGTGCCGCATGACGGGCGTTCGCCCCAGCGCCGTCGTGGTCGTCGCGACCGCTCGTGCGCTGAAGTACAACGGTGGCGTCGCCAAGGCCGACCTCAACGAGGAGAACCTCGAGGCGCTCAAGGCCGGCATGCCCAACCTGCTGCGTCACGTCGACAACATCCAGAACGTTTATGGTCTGCCCTGCGTGGTCGCCATCAACCGCTTCCCGACGGACACCGAGGCTGAGCTTGCGCTCATCGAGTCCGAGTGCCAGAAGCTCGGCGTCAACGTTAAGCTTTCCGAGGTCTGGGCCAAGGGCGGCGAGGGCGCGCTCGAGCTGGCCGATGAGGTCATGCGTCTGATTGAGCAGCCGAGCGAGCTCAAGTTTGCCTATGAGGACGGCGCCGATGTGGCCGACGCTCTTGAGGCCATTGCCACCAAGGTCTACCGCGCCGACGGCGTTGACTTTACGCCGGCCGCCAAGCGCCAGCTCGCCGAGCTGCGCGAGAACGGCTTTGGCAACCTGCCGGTGTGCGTGGCCAAGACGCAGTACAGCTTTAGCGACAACGCCAAGGCCCTGGGCGCTCCCGAGAACTTCCGCATCACGGTGCGCGAGCTCAAGGTTTCCGCCGGTGCCCACTTTGTGGTCGCACTGACTGGCAGTGTTCTGACCATGCCGGGCCTGCCCAAGGTCCCTGCGGCCGAGAACATCGACGTCGACAACGACGGCAACATCACCGGCCTGTTCTAAGCCTGCTGCCCATAGCTGCTTGTCCGCCCCGCCGTGCCCACAAGGCCCGGCGGGGCTTTTTTATCCTTAGGCCCGCGCATGTCTTGTAGATACCGACGGGCCCTGCCCATCATAGGCTTTTGCGCGGGTAGAATGCATGGATAACTTGATGCTCACGCGCGACGGAAAGGAATCGTTGCATGGATCAGGACAAGACAACCGTGATGGGCGGCTACGGTTCCGCGCAGGCTGGCGATAGCGCCGATGCGACCCGCGTTGTTCCCAACCCCGGATATACCGACCCCGCCGCGACGCAGCCTTCTGCCGAGCCCACCCGGGTTATGGGCTATGGCGACACGGCGCAGGATTCTTGCGCTGCATCTTCGCAAGGCCCCTATGGCAACGCAGCTCCGGACCCGTTTGATTATGCGTCGCAGGATTCTTATGCCGCTTCGACACCGAATCCCTATGATGACCTGCCGCAGAATCCCATTCCGCAGCCTCAGCAGACGACGTATATGCCTCGCACGGCGCAGCCTCGCTACGAGTCGCGCGAGCCGTATCGCGAGTACCCCAAGTCGATTCCGCAATATGGCGAGGACGAGGAGAAGAAGCCGTCGCGTTCGTCGAGCGTGATCAAGAAGATCCTCATCGTGCTGGCGATCTTCTTTGCGCTGTCGGTTGTGTTTGCCATCGTGTCGGGCATGCTCAACAAGCGAGGGAGTTCAACGGCCGATACCACTGCCGAGCAAACCGAGTCCGCCTCGTCTAGCACCGTCGATCTGAGCGATATCCCGGGGCAGTACTGGTCCAACGCCAAAAAGCTTCTCAAGTCGCGCGGCGCCGATCTTTCGAATGCCGTGGTCCTGACTGATGATGGCTCAACGCCCGTCATCGATGCCAACTGGGTCGTTACTTCTGCCTACTATAACGACAACGGCAACCTCGAAATTCAACTCACGCACAAGAACAGCTCGGGCAACTCGTCCGGCGGCCAAAGCGGTACCGACAGCTCGAGCTCCAATACGCTGGAGGACTTGAGCAACAAGGCACAGGAGTTGGGAGACAAGGCGCAAGAGCTGGGCGATACGGCACAAAACCTGGGCGACACCGCGCAGAACTTGGGCGACATGGCGACGGATGCCTGGAACGCACTGCAAAACGGCATCTCGGGCGCGCAGGGAAACTAGCTGTTAAGCGGGCTACAGCTGCTCTGCTGGACGGTCGGGCGAACTAAAGCCCGAGTCAAACGTAACGACGCATGAGACGTTGGGCCGGCGCTCGTGCACGATGCGCGTGACGAGCTCCAGCAGCTCCTCGTCGGATATGTCAAAGCCGTCGGGGCGCACCAGGTCAAACGAAACGAACCCGTCGTGCTCGTGCAGGTCGTGGATGGAGAGCGCGGGATCGATCTGCATGACGCCGCGCTTGACCCAGCCGCGCAGATCATCGCCGGTTGTCGCGATGGGGTCGCAGTGCAGCGTGATGCCAATGCCCATCTGGCGCTTGATGTCGTGCTCGATGGTGTCCAGGATCTCGTGGTGCTCAAATGCGTCGCCCTCGCCGGGCATCTCCACGTGGGCGCTGGCAAACTGACGACCGGGGCCGTAGTCGTGCACCATCAGGTCGTGTGTGCCCAAGACCTGCGGATAGGACATGATCTTGTCGCGGATTGCCTGGACGAGCTTGGGGTCGGGCGCTTGCCCCAGCAACGGGCTGATGGCGTCGCGCACCAGGCCCATGCCACTGATGCAGATGAAGACGCCCACGCCCAGGCCCGCCCAGCCGTCGAGGTCAAAGCCGGTCGTCTGCGAAATAAGCGCTGCGGCCAGGACCGATCCCGAGGTGATGACGTCGTTTTTGGAGTCCTGTGCTGTGGCGATGAGTGTTTCGGAATCGATACGGTTGCCCAGCGCACGGTTGAATGCGGCCATCCAGAATTTGACGAGCATGGACAAGACGAGAGCGGCTAGGGAGACCAGCGTGTAGGCGGTGGGGGAGGGCTTGATGATCTTAGTGACCGACTCGAGGATCAGGTTGATGCCGACGGCGCAAACCAGGACGGCGACAAACAAGCCGGCTAGGTACTCGTAGCGGCCGTGGCCATAGGGGTGGCCTTCGTCTGCAGGGCGGCTGGCAAGGCGGAACCCGAGCAGGCTCACGATGTTGCTCGAGGCATCGGAGAGGTTGTTGAAAGCGTCGGCGATGAGGGAGACGGAGCCGGCGAGCAGGCCTGCGATGCCCTTGGCCAGGCACAGGGTGATGTTGAGGCCAATGCAGATGAGGCTTGCGGCGAAGCCCGCGTTGGTGCGACAGGAGGCATCGACCGGCTCGCCCTCGCTGCCGGGAACAAGCGTATGTACCAGCTGATTTACAAATAGCATAGCGGTCGTCCTCACAATCATGTTTAAGGGGATAGTGTAGCTCGCATGGGCGCACCGTGCGCCGGTGCTCAGAAAATGCAGCAATGGTCTGCCCGCGCTAACGAGCAGGCCTTCCCGTCTGCCTGGGTGGTCCATTTTGGGCCACATGGGTATGGGCATGTGCCAGTTTGCTCGACATACTTAATGTCGACAGCCCCTGTGCAAAGGAGGACGTTTCCATGGACGAGATGTTTGCCATTAAATGCCAAAACTGCGGCGGCCCTATGTACTCACACCAGGCTAAACGCAGCTTTGAGTGCGCCTATTGCGGCACGGTCGTTCCGTGGCAGGCCGATGCGGGGGAGCCCAAGAGCGCTTTGGGCATTCGCCATGCGCCGCTGACGGTTGTCGATGGGCTACTTAAGCTCACCCATGTGTCGCAGCTCGAGCGCCCGGAGGACCCGGACTGGTATTTCTTTAATTCGCACTGGCGCAATCAGTCGGTTCTGGAGCATCTGCTATGGGAGGACCGCGGCACGGCGCAGGAGTTCCAAGAAGCCACGCACGTGAGCATTCCCTGCCCCTTCTGCGGCGCGTCCTTTGAGGGCGAGTCAACGCAGCGTGTGTTTGAGTGCCCGTCCTGCGGCAACAAGATCGGCATTGCCGACCTGCTCAAGCCCGGTACGTTTAGCAAACGTCTGACCATGGGCGTGGGTGCGGAGTATGTGCCGGAGCAGGGTATTCCCTGCGAAATCTCACCGCAGCAGGCACGTGCCAACGCGCTGCAGCTGGTGCGCCAGTACCCGGATGCCTTTGCCGGGCACGACGTGGAAGACGCGATCCAAAACGACATGATGCTCTTCTATTTCCCCATGGCGCTGGCGGACCTGCGTATGATGGCGAGCTTCCCGGGCAAGGGCCTGAGCAAGGAGACCTTGGTGTACTACGAGGTACTCGATTGGGCGTATCCGCGGGCAAACTACCTGGACGTTCGTCTTATGGGCATTTTGGAGCCGTGGGACTTTGGCAAGGTGGGGCCGTTCGATCCTGCCATGCAGGAGGGCGACTTTCGCGTTGTCTCCGTCGATGCATCTACCAAGGACCAGGTGGTCATTGATAAGCTGGCGCTCGACATTGCCGGCAACGATGCCGAGGCGGTACTGGGGCTCAATAAAAAGAGCATTCGCATGTGGGCGCGCAAGGCCCGCAAGCAAAAGGACGGTCTGGTGATGGTGCCGGTCTACTTTGTCGATCGTCCGGCGACGGATAGCCGCGACGGCGAGCAGGTGCGCATCGCCGTGAACGGCCAGACGGGCCGCGCGGCCGCGGTGGTGTTTAGCGACAAGCGCGAGACGCATATCGTGGCGCCGCTCAACCTGAGCCTTCATCTGTCCGGCGAGAGCACCGTGCACGCCACGCCCATCGAGGTCAAATACGTTAAGTCGCCGTTTCTGTACCAGATCGTGCGCCGTGGAGGCGGCGAGCAACCGCGCCAGGTTGCAGCCGCCGTCGAGGGTTCCTACCGAGAAGAAAAGCCCAAACGCAAGGGCTTGCTCGCTGCGATCTTTGGGAAGTAGGGAAGCGCAGCGCGGGACGGCTCACAGGCGTGCGGGCGTTTCGGTCGCAACGTGCTGCTACCCTTGCGTTTCGCCATTGGTCGCTTCGTTGATGGCGCGGTACTCGGCACTCAGCTCGCGCGCCAGCTCTTCCTTGCTTGGAAGATACGGCGGGTATTTGGCGGCAAACACTTGGTCGTTGTCTTCGGGCAGCGTGTACTCGACGATCGAATCGCTTTTGTCCGCGCAGAGCACGATGCCTATGGGCGGATTGTCGCCTTCGTTCATGAGCTCACGCGTGTAGTAGTTCACATACATTTGCATCTGGCCCAGGTCCTGATGCGTAAGGTCATCGGTCTTAAGGTCGATGAGCACGAAGCAGCGCATCAGATAGTTGTAAAAAACAAGGTCAATATAGAAATGGCGCCCATCAAAGGTGATGCGCTTTTGGCGCGCCTCGAAAGCGAAGCCACGGCCAAGCTCCAGCAGGAACTTCTGAAGATGTGTGATGAGCGCCTGCTCTAGATCGCTCTCGCGAAACGCAGTATCGTCCGAGAAACCTAAAAACTCCAGTACATATGGATCGCGGATGATATCCTCGGGGCGACGAGCTGGGGCGCTCTTTTGGATTTCTTGGGTGACAGCCTCCTTGTCTTTGCTGGCAAGTAGGCGCTCGCGGAACATGGTGTTGATCTGGCGTTCGAGCTGGCGCGTGCTCCAGCGAGAGTCGGCGCATTCGTTCATGTACCAGGTGCGAGCTTCGGGGTCAGGAATGCGTATTAACCTGCGGTAATGTGTCCAGCTCAATTCGGGACGCAGTGAGTCCCGAATTGGAAATGCAAGATAGAACTGACGCATTTTGCGCAGCTCTCTTGCTCCAAAACCTTTACCAAAATCCTTGGTAAGTCTGATTGCGAGGGCCTTGAGCAGCGCCTCTCCATACTTGGCGCGCTCCTCTCCGCCCTGCTCATCAACTATGCTCTTGCCGATCTCCCAATACGCCTCAACCATCGCAAAGTTAACGGCGGTATAGGCCTTGTCGCGAGCGGCGTTGAGAATCGAGGAAACCTGCTTGTAAAAACCTTCGGGCACGATTGCCGATTCTCCACGGTTTACCAGTTCGCCCATCACTGTCGCCCCACTTTCCTCTTGTGGAATGCATCTTTATCGCATCTAGTTTAAAGCCTCGCGCGGACACGAATTGCTGTGCTGTCTGGCACCTTCGCATGGGAGCCTTGCGGTGACTAAAATGTGACCATAAAGGCAGTTTTAGCGAACCCCACGGGAGTGACATGCATGGACAAGAACACGCTGCTATTCCAGGATAAAGGTTCGGGTAGGTTTAAAGACGTCAAGATCTACCCTAACCGTATTGAGGTGCTCAAGAAGGGCACGTTTGGTGGCAAGCACACCGAGATTGTTTACCTTAAGGACATCACTGGGGTCAACAGGATCAAGGGTCGCGACGTTTTCCTGCGCAATCGACTGTTAACCGCTTGCGTCTTTAGTCTGAGCAGTCGTGCGAAGGCCCAGGAGTTTGTTAACGCGCTGAACATGGTGATGTAGCCCATGGCGGCGTTCGGGCCAAGGTAAAAATCGGGGGCACAGAACGGTGTCCTGCGCCCCCGATTGAGTCGATGTGTCTAAAAGGCGGGCTTGCCTACTCGCTGTCGTCCCCAGCGTTGTCGCGGTCACTGGCAAGCATTGCTGCACCTGCGACCGTTGTCGCCACGGCGGCGGCAGCGAGCCCGGCGGCAACGCCAGAGCTGTCGCCCGTGTCGGCGAGCTTTCCGCCCGAGCCCTTGCCCTGGCCTCTCTTGTTGCTCTTGCCGTTCTTGTCGGCGCCGCCTGCGTTGGAACCCGTGTCGCTGCCGGTGCCGCCCGCACTGCCCGAGGCCGCTACGGTAAAGCTTGCGGCTCCGTCGCTGGCGAGCGTGTAGTTCTGCGCCGCGTCGCCCAAGAGACCGTTCACGCGCACCCAGTACGTTCCTGCGGCAAATGTTTCGCCCTCGGCCATTGCCGTGCCCGGAGCGCCGTCCGCGTCGTGCACAAACTCGAGCTGGGCCGTGCAGGCATCGGTTTCGAGCTTGCCCTCGAGTGATGCCGCAATCTTGGCGCGCACGTCTTCGCCGGCCTTAAGGCCTTCGAGTCCCTCAAAATGGGGCGTCAGCGCGCGTGGATCGATATCGATGGGCACAGAGCCCTGCAGCCCCGTAACGGTCTCGTTGCCCAGGGCGTCGACATCCACGTATTCAATGGCAAACGCATGGCCCGAAGCTGTCGCGTTGAGCGCGTTGCTGCTGTCAGCAAGGCGGAAATGACCCTCGCCAACGGTCTTGCCATCCTGGAATGAGGCATCGCTCAGCGAGTCGCCGTACGTCATGCGCATGCGGGTCGGGAGATAGTACGGGAGATAGTACGAAGCCGTCTGCTTGTGCTCCGTATCGTAATTGCGCTGGTAGATGCTCCGGGCCAGCGCCGCATCAACAAAGTCGGATGCGATGATGCCAATGTGCTTGAGGTAATCTGACTTTGTATCCTCGGTGCCGCTGGGATTGATGTACGGGCTCTTGTACAGATGCTCGTTGACTACTCGTGCCGAGGTAAAAGGATTGCCTCCGTGCGACAAGCCCGTGCAGCTGGTGTAGTTGATAGACCAGCAGCGCTCCAGGACTTGCTCCTTGGCCCCGTTATCGTCCTCGACATCTACCTCGTTGCGCGTGCGCCCGGTCGTTTCCTTCAGCGCATTATCGACCCAGCTGAGCTTGTCGGTTCCCGTGAGTTTGTACTTGTCCTGGGCGTATACCTTGGTGCAATAGGGCTCTTTGTCGCCTGTTTCCCCCGCGGCTTCAAAGCCCCGCGCGTCTTGGACGAGACACATAGTGGCGCTGTCGGAGTGAGCCTTGATCTTGTCATCCCATTCGGTAAGGTCGAGGCCCCACGTGTGGCCGCTTACACTGTTGCCGGCGAGCCTAAATCGACGCAGCAGAACGATCTTTCCGCGCGCCTCGTGTAGCGTGGGGATTCGGCTCGACGTATAGAACAGTTTGGGGTTGTCGTCCAAAACCTTGGCGAAAGCCGTCGTAACACTTTTGTCGGTAGCCTCGTCGTTGCCTCGTGATACAAGCATGATGAGCGCTTCTGTCGGGTTTTCGTTCAAAAACGTTTTGAAGTAGCCTATGACATCGGAAAGATGCATAAAGTACGCGTCTTTTTTGAGCAGGTAGTAATCCCCGTGGTCGATACCGGGGTCGTCGCCCTTTCCGAGCCGGATATCAAAATAGCGAATGCCTTCGAGCAACTGCGTGGGAATGTAATCCTGCTGGCATTTTACTTGCGAGGATTGGGGCTCAGTGTCGTTGTCCACGCTGCAGGTGCCCGAATCGTGCGTACCCGGGATGCTCAGCTCGTCGAGGAACTTGTTGTCGTCGACGTATTTCATCCAACATGGCCCATCGACGTAGCTGCTGTACGTGATCCAGTCGAGGCTGCTAACCGTGGCATCGTTCTTTTTCATGTCGTAACCGATAAGTTCGAGCTCCCACGGAATGCTCTTACTCTTATGGCAGATCTTATTGTTGTCCTGGTCTTCGCCGTTCGATTCTATTGCCAGGTACTTAATGTCTTTTTTCTCGGTTTCTTTCTCGACCGTGCGGTCTCGGATGATATAGGTTCCGTTTGATTGACGCTCGAACGCAAAAGCGCGGCTGGGCTTGTTGTCATACTCGCCGCCCCATACGTGGATGACCTTTCCATCTTTGTCCGAGTCGTCGTCGACCGACCAAATGCTGTAGCCCGTCTTTTATGCTCTTCGAAATTGAGCAAGGTGCGGATAGCATACCAGTTTGTATCGTCATTCTTGGTCGTTACGTTCTCAAGGATGAGCTTGCTGGACGTGCCGTCGTTAAACAGGTGGCAGACGTTGCCGCGAACGTTGCCGTCTTGGTTGACGCTCGCGGTGCGAAAATAGCCCGCGGGGCGAAGGCGAATGACGAAATTGTCGAGGCTGACTGACGCTGTGGCAGCGTCTTCTGCAAATGCCGCGCGCACGGGAAGGCCCAATCCCGCGGTTTCGGGCAGGCTTACAAATGGCGACAATGCTGCGAGTCCTAGGCCCAACGTGAATGCTCGACGGCTGATGGCGTGGTGTTCGGTCATAACTCCTCCGTTCGCAGGGTGCGGTTATGCACTCATTTTGTTCACTATACTGCCCGGATGTCTAAACGTGTTGGCTTAATTGTCTGCGTGGCGCCATAAATCGGCGGGCGGACGCGTTGGGGCGCTTGTCTATTTGTGCTGCTACCGCGCTGGGGGTGGTTTTGCCGCCCGGCACCCTCGCGTTCGCCGGCTATCGGCATAAGAAAAGGAGGGTCGGTTTACCGGCCCTCCCTGGGTACGAAGCGCTGGGGTACCGTCGCCTGCTTGCGCCGCGCTCGTGTTTCCCGTTGCGCTCGCCAGTCGCTTAGCGCTTGATCTCGATATCGTCGAGCTTGACGCCCATGGCTTCGGTCTTGGCCTTGGCGATGTCGTCGGCAAACTCCAGAGACTTCATCATGGTCTCGACGGCGTCCTTGTGCTCCTCGACGTTGTCGATGCTCACGTAGACGCTGCCGCCGCCTGCTTCGGTGAAGTACTCGGTCGTCACGCCGCCCGAGTGTGTATAGGAAGCGTTGCGCCAAGTCTTGCCGTTGTACTTGACGGGATCATTCTCGGTCCACTCAAAGTTGGCCTTCCATTTGGCCTCGTAGTCGAACAGCTCGTCAGCGTTCTTGTCAGAGTCGAAGACGGGGATGAAGCGATCGCTGGCGTGCTCGCTCTCGGTGAACTTAAACTGGGCCCTGTCGGCGGTGTCGCCGGCAACGTCGGTGATCTCGACGCCCTCGGGCACCTCGACCTTAAACCAAATGAAGTCGGTCCTCATATCCACGGCTGGCTTTTCTGCGCCGCCGCCACCGCCACTGCCGGTAGCGCCGCCGCTTCCGCCGCAACCCACCAGGGCAACCGCGGCAAGGAGACTGATGCAGAGTGTGAGAATCGCAAAGGCCTTCTTTTTCATGGTCGTGTCCTCCTCGATCTGTAACCGCCCATGGATTACCTGCCTTTACTGTACGCGTGGACGGCTCGCTAGGGTGGGCCATATGTCCCATTCTGAGGGCCGGATTTGCGCCGACAAGTGGCAATATGCGCGGGTCCAAAAGAGGGGAGGGCCGATGCCTGTCGGCCCTCCCCGGGGTTGGGTGCCCGTTGCTTTAATGGGGCGCATGTGCGCAGGTGCGCGTAGGCGCGTGCGGGTGTCCCGTTACTTGAGCTCGATGCTCGAAATCTCGACTTCGCGCGCCTCGGAAACTGCCTCTGCCATGTCATCGGGGAACTCGATGGAGTTGAGGAGCGTCTCGGCTTCTTTCTTGTGCTGGTCGAAGTTCGAGATGAGGACGTAGACGCTTCCCGGCTCAACGTCGGTAAAAAGCATGGTTGAGATGCCGCTGTTGTCCTCGTATGTTCCGACGAGCCACGTCCTGCCGTTATACTCGACGGACCCGCCATCCTTCCACTGGAACGTATCCCCCTTCTTTTCTGCCTGGTCGGCGTGGGATTCCTCGGCTGTCATCGCTTTTTTCCAAACGGGGATAAAGCGATCGGCCGAGGCGTTCTCGTTTTCGGGGAAGGTGAGCTGGACCCTGTCGGCATTCTTGCCGGCGGAGTCGCTTACGCCGACGCCCTCGGGCATCTCGACCTTAAACCAGATAAAGTCGGTCTTCTTGGCGACGGGGGCCTTTTCCTTGCCCTCGCTCTTGGATGCGCTGCTGCCCCCGCCCGATGCGTTCCCGCCGCAGCCGACAAGGGCAAATGCGGCAAAGAGGGCAATGCAAAGGGAAAGGATTGATAGGGTCTTTTTCTTCATGGTGGCGTCCTCCTTGTCTGCCAGGGACATCGTGTGCCGCGGATCGCTGGGGCGGCGGTTGCGCGTGCACATGATGACTTTGTTTGCTGTGCGGTGATTCCTCCATTCGTCGTCCGGTGCCGTGATGAGCGTTGCCCCAACATGGGGCTCCTTACCTATATGTATGCCCCAGTTGCCGCTGCCCGGGAGTCTCGAAACGTGGGCCATGTGTCCCATGTTTGTGTCGCTGCCGCCTATCGTGTGCCATAGAAATCCGCGATGGCCAGGTGCGCTGACGCCCATGTGCTTATGGGCTAGACTTAGCACCATTATGTGATCGATGCGGTCGGTCGGCGGTTGCCACCCGACCGATGTATATGACTTGAAGGTGCATGTGTATGAGCCAAGAGATGATGGACAAGACCTGCCGCGGGTTTGCCGAGGCGCTGGCCGCGCGCGAGCCGGTTCCCGGCGGTGGCAGCGCGAGCGCCTTTGTGGGCGCGCTGGGCGCCTCGCTGTGCGGAATGGTTGCCCGCTACGGTGCGACCAATCCCGCGCTTGCTGATCGTGCGGATGACCTGACGCGTGCGTTTGCCCAGGCTGATGAGTTGGCCCAGGAGCTTGTCGAGTTGGTTGCCGAGGACGTTCGTGCATATGGGCAGGTGTCCGCGGCGTACGGTATTCCGCGTGGCGATCCGGCTCGAGCGACCGCGATTCAGGATGCGCTGCATGTGGCCGCTATGCCGCCGTATCGCATTATGGATGCCTGCGGGCGTGCACTGGCGCTGCTCGAGGACATGGCCGACAAGGGTTCGCGTCAGCTGCTGTCCGATGTGGCGTGCGGCGCCGTGTTCTGCCGTTCCGCTATGCAGGGCGCGAGCTTGACGCTCTTTGCGAACACCACGTCTATGAAGGATCGCGCTCGTGCTGAGGAGCTCGAGACGGCGTGTGATGAGTTGCTCGACACGTGGTTGCCGCGCGCCGATGCGCTGGCGCGCCGCGCAGCCGACGCTGCAAGGAAGAGGGGATAGCCATGGCTGAACTGCTGAAGGGTGCCCCCGTTGCTCGCGCTTTGACTGAGGAACTTGCTGCTCGCTGCGTGGCTTTGCGCGAGCGCGGCGTTGTGCCGACGCTGGCTATCGTGCGCGTGGGTGAACGCGAGGACGACCTATCCTACGAGCGCGGTGCGCTCAAGCGCTGCGAAAAGGTTGGCATTGAGGCTCGCCGCGTTTTGCTTCCCGCCGATGTTTCGCAGGACGAGCTGTTGGCGGCCATCGAGGACATCAATACCGATTCGTCTGTTCATGGCTGCCTGATGTTCCGCCCGCTGCCCGCCGGCCTTGACGAGGACGCGGTTGCCGCGGCACTCGATCCTGCCAAGGACGTTGACTCCATGACGCCGGCTTCGCTGCTCACCACGCTTTCGGGGCGCGGCGAGGGTTTTGCCCCCTGCACAGCCGAAGCCGTGCTTGCTTTGCTGGATCATTACGGCGTTGAGCTGGATGGGGCCAAGGTCGCGGTCGTTGGTCGGTCGCTGGTGATTGGCCGTCCCGTTGCCGCCATGCTTACGGCTCGCAATGCCACAGTGACGACGTGCCATACGCATACGCACGACCTTGCTGCCGAGTGCCGTGCTGCCGACATTGTGGTTGCCGCCGTTGGACGCGCGCGTACGATTGACGTGGATGCGGTTCGAGAGGGCCAGACGATCATTGATGTTGGCATTAATTGGGACGAGGCCGCTGGCAAGTTGGTGGGTGACGTCGATTCTGATGCTGCGGAGCCGGTCGTTAACGCCATCACGCCCGTGCCGGGCGGCGTGGGCGCTGTGACGACGGCGATCCTCGCCAAACACGTGATCGAAGCGGCCGAGCGCGCATCGAAATAGGCGTTTTGGGCTGTTTGAGGGGTTAGTTCTATACCCCGTGGACAAAAAATGCCAAATATGAGTACTGTTGCCAAGATAGTCACATATATTTTAGGTCAAATAGGCTCTCTAACGATATTTATTATCGATAGAGAGCTTATTTTATTGGACCTATGAGGAATTACATCATCTAATTTTTGAACAAATGTAGACTTTCGACACCCATACGTAGCAAAATTGCTGTTACTAAATTGGTGACAGTACTCATATTTGGCATTTTTTGACCACAGGGGTTGCCAGCGCCGCGGTTTCGCCCTTTCTGCGCCGAAGCGATACACTGTTATCGTTTGATTTCTTCGCTCAAGGAGGATGCGCATGCCGTGCACAACGATTTTGGTTGGTAAGAACGCGAGCTACGACGGGTCGACGTTGGTTGCTCGCAATGAGGACTCGTCCAACGGGGTGTTTGAGCCCAAGCGCATGCGCGTGGTGCATCCCGACGAGCAGCCGCGCGTCTACACGAGCGTCCTGAGTCACCTGACCGTTGAGCTGCCCGATAACCCCATGCGCTACACGAGCGTCCCCGATGTTGTCCCGGGCCACGGCATCTGGGCCGAGGCCGGTTTCAACGAGCTCAATGTGGG
Organism: Collinsella sp. AF16-8; assembly: GCF_003462695.1. Classification (NCBI taxonomy): domain Bacteria; kingdom Bacillati; phylum Actinomycetota; class Coriobacteriia; order Coriobacteriales; family Coriobacteriaceae; genus Collinsella; species Collinsella sp. AF16-8. The sequence goes on along the minus strand of NZ_QRXX01000001.1, from coordinate 117,994 downwards.
CATGTCCGCAACCGAGACGCTCACCACCAACGAGCGCGTTCGCGGCGCCGACCCGCTCGTCGACTACGTGCCCGCCAAGGGCAACGAGGGCGAGGACGGCTATGTTCCGGCGCAGCCCGGCGGTCTGGGCGAGGAGGACATGGTGACCCTGGTGCTGCCGTATGCCAAGTCCTCCCGCGACGGCGTGCGTATCCTGGGCAACCTGCTCGAGCGCTACGGCACCTACGAGAACAACGGCATCGCCTTTAGCGACATGGACGAGATCTGGTGGCTCGAGACCATCGGCGGTCACCACTGGATCGCCAAGCGCGTGCCTGACGACGCCTATGTGACCATGCCCAACCAGCTGGGTATCGACAGCTTTGACCTGGATGACGCCGAGGGCGCCCAGGCCGACCACATGTGCTCCGCCGACCTGCGCGCCTGGATGGCCGAGTGGCATCTGGACCTGACGCTGGGCGTCGAGGGCGACGGTCCTGCCGCGGTCTTTAACCCGCGCGAGGCCTTTGGCTCGCACAGCGACAGCGACCACGTTTACAACACGCCGCGCGCCTGGTACATGCAGCGCTGCCTCAACCCCAGCGACGTGTGGGACGGCCCCGACGCCGACTACACACCCGAGAGCGACGATATCCCCTGGAGCCGCGTGCCCGAGCGCAAGGTGACCATCGAGGACATCAAGTACGTGCTTTCGAGCCACTACCAGGGCACGGAGTACGACTGCTACGGCAGCAAGGGCACGCCCGCTACGCGTGGCGCCTATCGCCCCATCGGCATCAACCGCAACAGCCAGCTCGCCGTGTTGCAGCTGCGCCCCTATGCGCAGCCGGCCTACCGCGCCGTGCAGTGGATGGCCTTTGGCTCCAACTCGTTTAACGCGCTGGTTCCGCTGTACGCCAACGTCGAGACCATGCCCGAGTACTATGCCGACACGCAGGCTCGCGTGACGTCCGAAAACTTCTACTGGGCCAACCGCCTGATCGGCGCGCTGGCCGACGTCCGCTTCCATGAGTGCGGTCGCGCGGTCGAGGATTATCAGGAGAAGGTCGGTGGCATGGGCCACAAGCAGATCCATGACGTCGATGCTGCCGTAGCCGCTCTGCCTGAGGCCGAGGTACCTGCCGAACTTGCACGCGCCAATGAGGCCTTTGCCGAGCGTGTTCGCGTAGAGACCGATGCTCTACTGGGTAAGGTGCTCTACACCACGAGCTGCGTCATGAAGAACTCTTTCGCGATGAACGACAACGTGAGGTAGGGATTTCCCGTCGATCGAATAGCGCTAAAACGCTTTGTCGCTTTCACTCAATCTTGGGTACAAGAACGCCAATGCAGTTGTTTGTGATTGGAGACAACCATGGTTATGAAACTCGATCAGCTTGTTAACGGCGCCATCAACGTGGGCTTCGGCGCCGCCGCCGTTGCCGTCGAGGGCAGCAAGAAGGTTCTCGACGACCTTAATACCAAGGGCGAGCAGGTGCGCAAGGATGCAGGCGCCCCCGATATCGCCCGCAGTGTGTCCGACATGTTCGAGCAGGCCGGTGGCACCATCTCCGACCTGACCGAGCGTCTGGGTATGCAGGGCGAGACCGCGGCCCAGCGCGTGCTTGACGAGCTCATCCTTGCCCGCGTCCGCGTCATGACCGCCCCCGAGCGCACGGCCTTCCTGGCCCATGTGCGCGACATCGTCGATTCGGTCGAGGACAACGTGACCTCGGTGCCCGTCGAGTCCGTTGAGCCCGACGATGCGAAGGATACCGAAGAGGCCGAGTAGCAGCGCAGATGGCAGATTCCACCACCGATTACAACAATCTAGATCCCTTGGGTGACGAGGCGGCGGTTGTCGATGAGGTCGACGCCGCCGTCTCGGGCGCTCGCAAGAAGCCGCGCGCTGTCGATATGGTCCCCGAGGAGCCCGACGCGATGGCGCCGGACGAGGAATACCAGCTCACGCCGGCGGGTCGTCGCGAACGCATCGGGCAGATTGTTCGCCTGGTCAAAAAGTACCGCGTGTGGGATAACCTCACGCCGGTTCGTTTGCGCCGCCTGCTCGAGGAACTCGGCCCCATGTTCGTCAAGATGGGGCAGATTCTGGCCAACCGGTCCGAGATTTTGCCGCAGCGGTTTTGCGACGAGCTGCGTCGTCTGCGCTCCGATGTAGAGCCGGTGCCGTATGAGGTAGTGCTCCGGTGTCTGGAAGAGGAGTACGGCCAGCGCCTGGGGCAGATGTTCGACGCGATCGACCCCAATCCGCTCGGAAGCGCGTCGCTCGCGCAGGTACACCGTGCCCGCCTGGTGACCGGCGAGGACGTGGCCGTTAAGGTGCAGCGCCCCGGTGCGCAGCAGGTTATGGCACAGGACATCGATATCATCCGCTCGATGGTGCGTATCGTTTCCAAGTTCGTCAACACCGATCAATTCGTTGACCTGCACGGCGTAGTCGAGGAGTTGTGGACCTCGTTTCGCGAGGAGACCAACTTTTTGGCCGAGGCCAAAAACCTCAACGACTTCTACGAGTTCCATAAGAGCGTTCATGGCGTGACGTGCCCTAAATCCTATCTGGACTTGTGCACCGAGCACGTGGTGGTTATGGACTACGTCGACGGCATTTCGATCGCCGATCCTGAACGCTTGGTGGCCGCGGGCTATGACTTGGAAATGATCGGTGCCGCGATTGTCGAGGACTACTCGACGCAGGTGCTCGACGACGGCTTTTTCCATGCCGACCCGCATGCGGGAAACATTATTCTCAAGGACGGCATCGTTTACTTTATCGACTTGGGCATGGTCGGACGCATGTCGAGTCACGATCGCGGTATCGTCAAGGACATGATTTTCGCCGTGGCTGAGGGTGACGTGCCCAAGCTCAAGGATTCGCTCATGCGCTTCGCCGTGACGCGTGGCGACTCGGCTGAGCTCGATCATTCGGCCTTTTTGTCCGATTTGGACTTTATCGTCGCAGACTTTGCAGGCCTTGACCTGAAGGATCTGGATATCGGCGAGTTTTTGACCTCGCTGTTAAACCTGGCGCGCAAAAACGACGTTGAGCTGCCGAGCGTGGTAACGATGTTCGCGCGCGGCATGGTGACGCTCGAGGGTTTGCTGACCGAGTACATGCCCAACGTCAACATGATCCAGATCATCCAAACGCACATTAAAAACGAGAAAAGCACCTATACGCGCGTGCGCGACATGGGGCGCGATCTTGCCGCGAGCAGCTATCGCGCGGCGAAGGGCTCGCTCGAGGCGGCCGAGTATCTTGGCCTGGCTTCGCGCATGCTCACGCGCGGCCAGCTTAAGGTGAACACGCAGATCATGAGCAGCGATAAGGCGCTGCGACAGCTGGGCGGAATTATCGACCGCATGTCGATGGCAATTGTGATTGCTGGCCTGTTTATCGGTTCGTCGGTGGTGTACTACGCGCGCATCGAGCCGGTTGTGTTTGGTATCCCGGTCATTGGCTTTATGGGCTACGTCAGCGCACTGGTGCTGGCGCTTATGCTGGGCCGCAATATCTGGCTCAACAGTCACGGCGGCAAGCACTAGAGGCCGCGACCGTCACCGCATTTTCCTATCGCAAACAATAGCTTTTACCTTGGGCTTCGCCTGCGTGCGAGGCCCTTTTGCGTGATACCATTTTGACGGTAATAATCGATGGCCTAGATGGTGGTGCGGAGACGCACGAATGCGCGGTTTACCTGCGCGTTTGGGAGAATTGGGGTGCAAGTCCCCGGCTGTACCAGTAACCGTAATTCCTCTTGGCTCGGGATGTTCGCGTCGCAGATCGGACGACGTGCCCGAGTCGTTAAGGTTAAGTCGGATCGCCTCCCATCTTGCATGCGGCTGCGGCGTATGCCGCCGGTGTGCATAGGGCTCTGGAGGGAAGGGGGACCCCGATGGGGGAACTCGAGCGCAACATGCGCGATGACGTGGGGCAGCCTCAAGGCAACGCTCCAAGTACAGACAATGGGAGACAAATGGATATGTTTGTGGACGAGCGCCAGCGCGTCTCGCATCGCCGTGGCGCAATTGCGCGCGGCGTAGCCAAGCGCGGCCTGGTGGCATTCCTGGCCTTCGCGATGGCCTTTGGCACCACGCCGGCTCAGCTGTGGGCCGAGGGCGCCGAGGGCATTGCCGAGGCTGTGGCTCAGGCTGCGACGCCGGACGAGAACGGCTCTGGTGAGTCCGCGACAAGCCCCGCTGCCGACCTCAATGCGAGCGGCGTGGTGGCGAATGGGGGCACTGCCGAGCAAGATGCCGCCGCGACAACTTCGGGCCCTACCGACAAGACTGAGGACGATAGCGCTGCAGGCAATGAGGCGCCGGTTGCATCGACGTCCGATGCCTCGAAGCAGGACGCCGCCGTTGTCTCTGCCGCTGGAGAGGCCAAGACTCAGCCTGCCAAGGCCGAGAGCCAGGATGTCTCTGCCACGTGCTCCGTCGTCGGCACCGACGCCAAGGGCGCCCAGCAGACCTGGGCCGCCGCGCAGCGGATCACGCTGAAGGAGGGCTCGACCGCGGCCGACCTCTCCGAGCAGCTCTTCAAGCAGGCCGGCCTGACCACCGATTATGATCCCAACGGCACCTGGGGCTGGGCGCTCAACACGATCACGTCGCCCTTCGATAAGGACCGCAAGCTCGGCTACGACTCGGCGACCGGCGCGTACTGGCAGCTGTTCGTCAACGGCAGCGCCTCCGAGGTCGGCGCGGGCGGCTACACGCTCAAGGACGGCGACTCCGTCGTCTGGTGCTACTCGAAGTACGGTGACCCCGCGCCCGCCAATCAGATTTCCGTTAGCTGCACCGTTGTCGGCCAGGACGCCTCGGGCGCTCAGCAGACATGGGCGCAGCCCACGACAGCTTTGGTGGAAGAGGGCACGACCGCTGCTGATCTTTCCGAGCAGGCCTTTAAAAAGGCCGGCATTGGCGCCAAAACGGGGAAAGGCACGTACGGCTGGTATCTCGAGTCGCTGACTTCACCGTTCAACAAGACCGTGACGCTTTCGAGCGAGAAAGTTAACGAAAACACTTGGAAATTCTGGCAGTTCTTCGTTAACGGTCAGGCGGCCAATGTCGGCGCGGGCAATTACACACTCAAGGCCGGGGACAAGGTTACCTGGGTCTATGGCTTTGATGGAACCATGCCCGGCCAGGTTTCCGTTTCAATGGAGATCATCGGTAAGAAGGATGAGAAGGCGCAGCGCTGGACCGATCCTTCGACGCAGGTGTTTGTCGAGGGCACGTCGATCAAGGACGCTTCCGCTGCCTACTTCGATGCCATTGGCATTGAGTCCAAGATGTACGACCAATTTGGTTATTGGGGTGTTCATAGTCTTGTCTCCCCGCTTGATGGCACCGAGCTGTCGGGTGCATGGTCGTTCTTTGTTAATGGCGTTCCCGGGCCTCAGCTCGATAGCGATTACGTGCTCAAGTCGGGCGACAAAATCGTCTGGGCTTACGCCCCTGGCGACACCGTTCCTAATCCCGATGAAGTCGTAGTCGATCCGAGCGCTTCGCGCCCGACCGGTTGGAAAGCCGACTGGAGCGGCAATTCCAATGCGGTGGTCAAGAACGTGTCCACGCCTACGGGCACGCTGGCAAGCTCTTGGACGTTCGATTGGAGGGCCTACTCGGGTGCCACGTATCCCAATGCGAGCGAGCCTATTGTCGTGAACGGCAACGTTTACCTTGCCGTGAACAAGCGTTTGCTTAAGATCGACGCCGAGTCGGGCAAGGTGCTTGCCGAGTCGAACCTTCAGACTGCGATTGGCTACACCACGCGTCCGATTTATACGAAAGGCTTGGTCATCGTCCCGCTCGACGGCGGTGCGGTCCAGGCTCTGACGGCCGATACGCTGACGACGGTTTGGGTCACTGACTCTGTGAGCAAATCTGCCCAGTCAAATTCCCAGTTGACGGTCGATGGCAACTATCTCTACGTTGGCACCGTTGATGTCGACTATGGAACGAGTACGTACAATAACGGTCATCTGACGCGTATTAATATACTGACCGGCGCTGTTTCTTGGCAGCATGTTAATGCTGATGAGGGCTACTACTGGACGAGCGCTACAGTGGGCGACGGCTATATTCTGGTTCCGACGAGTGCAGGTACCGTTGAGATGCTGAGCAAGTCGACGGGTGATGTGCTCGGCAGCGTTTCGGTTGGTGCCATCGTCAACTCCAGCTGTGTACTGTCCAAAGACGGCAAGCATGCCTATGTGATCTCGCGTGACGGCAAGCTCCACGTGCTGGCACTGTCGGACGCAAACGCAAGGGCCTCTTCGCGCATTTCCGAAGAACGCGTCATCGATCTTGGTCTTACGGGTTGTGCCTGCATGCCCACGCTGTATGGCAATAAGCTGATTGTCGGTGGCGAGGTTTCTGGCGGTTCGGCGCTGGCGATTGTCGACCTTGATAATGACTTTGCTACGACGTTGGTTTCGTCTGCCGATGGCTCCGTGCTTCCTGCCGGTGGCATTAAGGGCGCACCGCTCGTGAGTGTCCAGGCGGATGACACGTACGTTTATTTCACTGTCAACTATGGTGCGACTTCCGACTATGTGAACTACACCTCGGGCGGTGGCGTGTATCGCTACAAGATGGGTGACGCACAGGCGACCGGTGCGTTTAGCGCGGCGGGACACAACAATTACTGTGACTCGCCGATTGCCTGCGATGCCAAGGGTAACCTCTACTACATCAACGATTCCGGCACGCTTTTCAAGCTGAGTGGTGGCGTTAAGGTCTCGTTTGAGACTGGCGAGGGTTCTAAGGTCGACTTCCAGACTACGGCCGATGGCAAGCTGGTCAAGCCGGCCGATCCGACGCGCGATGGCTATACTTTCAGCGGTTGGTATACCGATGAGGCTTGCACGCAGGCGTATGACTTTATCGCGCCGGTGACGGCCGATCTGACGCTGTATGCCAAGTGGACCAAGAATGCCGTTAACCCTGGCGGCAATGGTGGTTCTGGCACTAATGGTGGCAACGGTGGCGCTGGCAACGGTTCCGGTGCTGGCACGGGCACGGGTTCCGGCTCTGGCACGAAGGGCCAGCAGGCCGGCGGCGCTATCGCCCCGGGTCATAAGCCGACGACCAAGACGACGGTGTCGACCAAGACCGAGACCAAGGACAACAAGTCCGACAAGAAGGACACCGATAAGTCCGATAAGAAGGACGAGAAGAAGTCTGACAAGAAGTCTGACAAGAAGGACAACAAGTCCGACAAGAAGTCCGATTCCAAGTCCGATACGGGTGCTGCTTCCACGACCACTGCTAAGAAGTCCTCTAGTGCTTCCGAGCAGGAGACTGGCACCAACCCGCTCGCCATTGTTGGCGTTGCCGCCGGCGTCATCGGTCTCGCCATCGTCGGCGTGTTCGTGTTCACCAAACGTCGGTAGGTGAGGGCTGTGTCCAATAAATCCAAGGACGCTGACCCCAAGCAACCAGATTCCTCGTTCATTCAGTTCGACGATGCAAAGCACCAGGGCGCCGCTTCGGCGGCGTCCGCCCCTCGCCGCAAGGCGCTCCTCGGCGTTCTGGCTGCCGCGTGCACCATTCTGATCGTCGTCTCGCTGGGCTTTGTCCATCCTTCCGAGAGCGGCGCCTGGTCCATTGACTGGATCGTTCAGACCGTGACGGGGGAGAGCGTTGTCACCAAGGACACCAAGGCGTCTGGCTCGACTACGACTTCGGGCGAGGCCAGTTCCAAGGATTCCAAGTCATCGAATGACGCAAAAGATGGGTCCAAGTCCAAGGACGATTCCGAGTCTTCAAACAAGGAATCGGATAAAAGCTCGGATAGCAAGAAGTCCGATGGTCGGGACGGCAAGAAGTCTGGAGATAAAACCGCTGCCCAGAATACGGGAGCCGGCGATACTTCCAATGTGTCTGGCGGTGCTTCTTCGGGCGGCGGTCAGTCGTCTGATGGAGCCTCCAGCTCTAATGGCGGAAGCGCTCCCTCGGGCGGACAGGGCGGCTCGCAGGAGCCCAACTACGTAACGGTGACGGTTTCGGTCACATCGAGCGCCGTGGGCAATCCTGTGTCTTCTGGCGGCACCTTTACCTTTAACGAAGGCGCCACCGTTTACGATGCCCTGTGCGCGCTGGGCCTTTCTGTCAACGCACACGGCTCATCGTACGGCACGTATGTTTCTGCGATTGGTGGTTTGGCCGAGAAACAGTACGGCGGCACGAGCGGCTGGATGTACTCCGTCAACGGCACAACGCCTATGACGGCCTGCAGCAACTACGTTCTCTCCAACGGCGACAACGTGGTCTGGTATTACGTTACAGGCTAGAGACCTCGACATAGCGCGCCAGACGGGCGGTTCGGATAAACATCCGGGCTGCCCGTTTTTCATGCGTAGAGGACTGGGTCGCCGGGGACCTCGACAAATAAAAAACCGGCTGGAACGAGAATTCCAACCGGCTATACATTCAAGCAAATGTCGAATCGACTACGAGCGAGCGCCTTCGAGGAAGAAGCGACGGCTAAAGTAGTTGTACCAGGTGACCAAGAACGTGGCGATGGCCTTCATGGCCTGGTAGCCGATACTCAAAAACGTGACACCCACAAACATGTACAGGTCGTTGAGCCCCAGACCGATCACCGACAGGATGGTGAAGATCGTGAACTCGCGCTTGCGGCTCATGCCCTCGCGATGGTCGAACACGTACTTCATGCTGAGCCAGTAGTTGACCACGACGGACGTGATGAACGAGACCGTGGTGCTCATCAAAAAGTCGAGGTGGAACAGCTCGACGAGCGCAATGAGCATACCCCAGTCGATGCCAAAGGAGATAAGGCCCACGACAGCGAACTTGAGGAACTGCTTAGTATGAGGTTGTGCCAGTGCCTTGCGCACGTAATCACATCCAATGCGTTGATGAATCGAGCAGAGGATACTTTAGAGCTTTTGCAAGGGAAACGTAAGGTCTTTGCCAAGAACTATACGAACTCGCCAAATTATCAAGTGCTAATCCGCAAACGTTGAAAATTTGCCCGTAAACGAGCGGCACCCACGGACGATACTGCGCTGAGCGCGCGTCGTCCGTGGGCGCCGTAATGCTGCAGGGGTGTCGAGCTATTTGGTCTCGTCGCCCTCCAGGAAGATCTTTCGGGTCACATAGTTGTAGACCATGACAAGCGCGGTGGCGCAAATCTTGGCGATATTGGCTTCGAGCCCCAGACCGGCGTTGAGCGCCAGCACGATACCGTCGTTGAGCACCAAACCAATCATGGACAGCACGACAAAGATAATGAACTCGCGGCGGCGGCTCATGCCCTCCTTGTGCGCAAACACGTACTTCATGCTGGCGACGTAATTAAAGATGAGTGAGACGATAAAGCCGCTGGTGTTGGCGATTAGGATGTTGAGGCCCAGACCGTAGTGGAGCAGATTCATAATGCCAAAGTCGATGACCGTGGCAATGACGCCGACGACGCCAAACTTCATAATCTGCGCAAGGAGCTTTTGCATGGTACCTGCCTTAGGGTGGCGCTGGGGCGCCGTGGGGATGACAAACCCAGCAAGTTTAGCCAATCCCCGCGGGTGGAGCTAGGCGCGCTCCTCGATAGCACCGTTTCTATATGCATCGAGCAGTTGGCGTAGGTCCTGGATCTGGCTGCGGATCTTGGCGCCGGTATCGGTGTCGCTCACCATGCGGCGGCGGTCGGCCTCGTCAAAGCGGTTGGTCTCGCTTTCGATATCGATGTTGCGGGTGAGCGCCTCGGCAACGGTGGTAAAGGCCTGGTGCGACTTGAGGCGGCACCCTCGCGAGCTCGAGATAAGCGTGTAGCCGGCGATGCCCGTCTTGGGATGGTAAGCGCGGCAGAATCCGCCATCGATGACCAGCAGCTTGCCCTCGGCGCGGATGGGCTGCTCGCCCTTGGTGGTTTTAACGGGCGTGTGGCCGTTGATGATGTGACCGGTCGGTGAGCATGCCATGGGCGCGACGCCAAACTCGCGCATGATGTCGTCGCAGACCGAGGGCGACTTGGTAAGCGTAAAGTACGGGTCCATCGGCTCGACCCAGGTGCTCTTGTCGGCGATATAGGCGCGCTCAAAGGTACGCACCAGGCGTCCGCTGGCGGGTGAGTTAAAGCCAATCCACAGGTACCACATCCAGTCGAGAGCGTCGCGGTCGCCCACGCGCCAGGCGCGGCGGGCGATGTGGTCGCAAAAATCGAGATAATCGCGGCCAGCGTGCCAGGTGCCCAGGCAGTTCATGCTGCTAAAGGTGCCGTCTTCGTTGAGCGGCACGCAGCCATGGAACAGCAGGTTGCCGTTGGCGACCTTGTACATCGAGCCGTGGGAATAGAGGAAATCGATATGGCGATGCAGGTGATCGGCGGTGACAAACTCGGACACGAGCTTGTCGATGATGTGCTGCTCTTGGGGCGTGAGCGAATAGGGGTCCGCCGGGTCGACGGTGGGGAAGTCATTGGTCGTGAGCGGCCACACGCTGCCGTCGGCGAGCGTGACCGTGCCGGTGTCGTGATCGATTTTGTCGAGTAACAGGCGGTCGGTCATATCGAACTCGGGGTGGCGCTGGATAATCTGGCCCTCGAGCTTAAAGAGCAGCACGTTGATGGCCTTGATCAGCGGGGTGATGGGCTCACCGTCGGTGTAGGTGGCATCGGCAAAGGCGACAAGCTCACGCAGCGAGATGCCGTAGTCGTTCTCCAGGATCTCGTAATTGTCGTAGCGTAGGTTGTTGCGCAGCACCGTGGCGATGCAGGCGGGCTCACCGGCCGCAGCGCCCATCCACAGCAGGTCGTGGTTGCCCCACTGGATGTCGAGCGAATGGTAGGTGAGCAGGCGGTCCATAATCTTGGCCGCGCCGCCGCCGCGGTCGAAGATGTCGCCCACCAGGTGCAGGTGGTCGACGGCCAGGCGCTTGATGAGCGAGGCAAGCGACTCGATAAAGTCGTCGGCGCTGGCGGTCTCCAGTATGGACTCCACGATGCGCTCGTGATAGCGCACGCGATAGTTGTTCTCGTCCGGATGCGTGTGTAGCAGCTCGTCGATGATGTAGGCGTAATCGCGTGGGATGGCCTTACGCACCTTGGAGCGCGTATAGCGGCTCGAAAGCGAGCGGGCAACCATGATGAGCTGATCAAGCATCGTCTTGTACCAGGTGGGCGAGTCTTCGCGCTGGCTGCGGACCAGGTCGATCTTCTCGCGCGGATAGTAGATGAGCGTGCACAGCTCGCCCTTTTCGTCAAAGGTGAGCGTGTCGCCAAAGATCTCGTCGACATGCTCGCGCACGACGCCCGAGCAGTTGTTGAGGATGTGCATAAAGGCTTCGTACTCGCCATGCACGTCGCTCATAAAATGTTCGGTGCCCTTGGGCAGGTTGAGAATGGCCGAGAGATTGATGATCTCGGTAAACGCGGATTGCTCGGTGGGAAATTGTTTCGACAGCAGACGCAGATACTTGAAGTCTTGCGGATTGCGATCGAATGCGACCATGAAACACCTTCCGATGGGGTTGGTAAAACTGATAAACAGCGTCAAACGTTTATCAGTATGCGCCGCTTTTGTTTCGATTTTGCGCCAGCGGCTGAATTGTCGGCTGAACGGTTTGGTAAATCGATTTAGTTGAGGTAGATATGGCGGTTGAGTGGAGACGACAGAAGGTGTTTTCTCAGATATTTATGCGTGGGGCCGGTGGAGACGATGGTGGTAAAGATGTTCGCTATTTTTGGTTCGATTTGGTAAATAGTGGACATATGTACCGTATGTAGGCTCACTGTGCGATAATTTGCGCAGCAATGAGTAAGGAGCCTCATATGAGTGATTTTGTCCTGACCTGTGAATCCGCCGCCGACCGAACCCGTGAGTTCTTTGCGTCGCGCAATATCCCTGTCGTGTGTTTTCATTACGAGATCGACGATGTTGTCTATACGGACGATCTGTATCAGTCGATTACGCCGGACGAGTTTTTTGCCCAGATTGCCGCAGGCGCCATGCCCAAGACGTCTCAGGTGAGCGTGGGCGAGTACGAGGAGTTTTGGGAGCCGTTTGTTGCCGAGGGTAAAGACGTGCTGCACCTGACGTTGTCGTCGGGTATTTCGGGCACGTATGGATCGGCCTGCGTTGCGGCGCAGATGCTCGCGGATCGCTATCCCCAGGGCGGCAAGGTGCGCGTCATCGATTCGCTGGCAGCGTCTTCGGGCTTTGGCCTGCTGGCGGAATGTGCCGCCGACGTGCGCGATAGCGGGGCTTCACTCGACGAGACGGCCGCCTGGATCGAGGAGCACAAACTCAACCTGCACCACTGGTTCTTCTCGACCGATCTGTCGAGCTACCTGCGCGGCGGTCGCATTTCGGCTGCGAGCGCAATCATCGGCACGGCGCTTAAGATTTGCCCACTTATGACGGTCGATTGCGAAGGTAAGCTGTCGCCACGTGAGAAGATTCGCACTAAGAAGCGCGCGATTTCCGAGATGGCTAAGACCATGATGGCACACGTGCAGGACGGTGCGGATTATTCGGGTAAGTGCATCATGTCGCACTCGGCGTGCCGCGAGGATGCCGAGGCAGTTGCGGCGCTGATTGAGGAACAGGTTCCGCAGCTTAAAGGCAAGATTGAGATTAATAACATCGGTACTCTGATTGGCTCGCATACCGGACCTGGTACGGTGGCGCTCTTCTTTATGGGCGACAAGCGCGTGGATTAATTTGCCCCATCACATCGCCGCATGATTGCTCAAACGAAAACGGCCCGCCTCACGTTTGTGGGGCGGGCCAGGATGTTTTGCTAGCGTTTCTTTCCGCGGAAGAAGAAGCCGTGCAGCGAGGGCTTGAGTCCACGGTTGGCGCGACGCTCCTCGATATGATCGTGGATCGAAGCAACGCGCTCGATGACTTCGTCGGGAATCGGCACGTCGGGATTCATGTTCTCGACCTGACTGACCTCGGCGGCGGCAACCTGGTCGATAATGGGTACATCGTCGTGCGAGATGACGGGCGTGGCGTCTTCCTTCATCTTGCGGTAGCGCTGCATCATGTCGGTCTGCAGCTGCTGGGCCGAAGGCGGCGTCCAAATGATGGCGTTGGCACCGGCGGCGATGGTTTCACGAATGCTCTCGGGCGTCTTGCCGCCCGGTGCGATGAGCGGCAGGTTGGGATAGTGCTCGCGCAGCTCGCGCAGGACCTGTGGCGTGTTCTTGCCGGCCGCGATGTTAAGAATCTTGGCGCCCGCGCGCACCTTTGCGTGAGCATCGTCGTCGCAACGTACGACCGTGGCGATGACGGGGATGTCGGCGATGTTGGTGATGTGCTCGACCATCTCGGCGGTGGCGGGGGAGTTGACCACACAGCCCGCCGCGCCCTGCATCTCGGAGACGGCTGCCATCTGAACGGAGCGCTTGCCGGTGGTGGTGCCACCGCCCACGCCTACGAAGACCGGGCACTCGGCGACGGTCAGCAGCGCCTGCGTAATGGCCGGCTGCGGCGTAAAGGGGTAGACCGCAAACACGGCGTCGGCATTGGAGTTGCGGATGACCGCCACGTCGGTGGTGTAGATGAGCGATTTGATGCGGCGGCCAAAGAGCGTAAAGCCGCTGGCCTCCTCGATCTCGTCGGGCATGCGGAGGGCCGCCTTGCGCAGACGTCCGTCGATGGGCAGCGGCTCCATGGGGAGCAGTCCGTTGGGGGTCACGGCTACCTGGGGCTCGGTGAACTCGTCTGCAAGCTCGACCTCGGAAAAATCGACCGAGGCGACGATGTCCTCGTGAACCTCGGCAGGAACATCGATGGGGGCTTGGTCGTTTGCCGTAGCCGGCGTGTCGAAGGAGCTGGTGCCGACAAAGGCGTCGACGCGCTCGTTTAGATCGTTGAGGGTATCCATGGAGGCTCGATTCTATGTGATGACGGCCGGCAGGGTGCCGGCAGCGTTGTACTTGCTAAATCGTTTGACGAGTTGATTTTTCCCCGCTGCGCCATCCGTTAGACCGAACGCTCGTCGAACGTGAAGGAGCTGTGGTGGCGGGTTTTGAGGTGCTATCTTAAATGTCCCGTTTAAAAGAGAGGTGACGCGGTATGGAATTAACAGCAATGTTGGGCTCGATTGGCCTATGCGTGGGCGCAATCGTTGCCGCCGCGGTCATCTATTTTGTGGTTACGGCCATTAAGGGCAAAAGAGCCGAGCGCAAGGAACGCGAGGCGCTTAAGCAGCACCGTGACCAGCAGGACAAGCGCGCACGGGAATAGCTTGTTGAGTTTTGAATCCGTGCGCTAGCCGCGTTTTCGGACCAGGGCGATGTAGAAGCCCTCAAAGTCGCGGCTGGGCGGGATGGTGAGCGTGCCGGGCATGCCATTGGTGATGGCCGATACCTGACCCGCGGCGATTGCCTCGGTGAGAGCGTTGGACTCGATGCGCGGCTCCTCGCCGGCATCCTGGGCGCGGCGTGCTTCGCTTTTGCTCGGCGTGCCGTCGAGGGGGATAAGCTCGCAGTCCATGTGCTTGTCGAGGGCCTCTTGCAGGGCATCCTCGTTTTCCTGCGGCAAGATCGAACAGGTCGAATAGACGAGCGTGCCGCCCGGTTTGAGGGCACCCATGGCGCGGTCCAGAAGCGCGCGCTGCGAGCGGGCGCACTTGCCGAGCAACTGCTCGGTGAGGCCGCGCAGGCTCTTTTCGTTGCCGCTGATGACGGTTCCCGTGCCGGTGCAGGGAGCGTCGAGCAGGATGCGGTCAAAGCGGAAGAACTCGTCGAGCTCGCGTGCGTCGATACGCATGACGGGCACGTTTTTGGCGCCCTGGCGGTGGAGGTTGGACTCAAGCTTTTCGGCGCGGGGAATGCTCATCTCGCAGGCCGTGAGGTGTGCCTGGCCCTGGGTGAGGGCGGCGATCTGCGTCGTCTTGCCACCGGGGGCCGCGCACATGTCCAGGATGTCCTCGCCGGCCTGAGCGCCCAACACCAAAGGTGGCATCATGGACGACAGGCTCTGCAGGTAGATCTTGCCGTCACGGTAGATGTCGAGGTCCCACAGGTCGGATACCTGGGCCTCGGGCAGGATGAAAGCGTCCGGGTACCATGCGACGGGGCGGTGGGCGATGCCGGCTGCGTCGAGCGCGGCGGCGATGTCCTCGGCGGTCGCCTTGAGGGTGTTGGCGCGCAGCGTGACCGGGCGCGTGGCAGCGGCGCCAAAGCCTTCGATCATGAGCTGAGCATCGGCGGGTGCATAGGCGCCGGCGACCGTGTCGACCATAAAGCGCGGCAGGTCGGCGGCGGAGTGTTGGGCGGCAAGCTGGTCGGAAAGCTCGGTGGCGGCAAACTGCCTGAGCTTGAGCTCGGGCTTAACCTGCTTTTTCTGCTTACGACGACGCGGCTTGGACATCCGTCTTTCCTTCCCATTCCATTACATGTCGAGTGTTTAGTACTGGCTCTCGTGCTTGCTGAAGAAGTCGAAGCGCGGGGGTAGCGGCTTCACGCGGTGCTCGCCGGGCTTCTCGCCCAGGCTCTCCACAAACTCATCCGTGGAGGCGAAGATGTTATCCCAGCTAAAGAAGGCGACCGGGTCAACGTCGAAGTACTCGCAGATGAGCTCGCAGCCGGCAGGGACGATGCCGTGCATGAGCACGGTCGCCACGCGCAGCTCGGTAAAGGCGTCGACGAGGGCCTGCGTCATTGCGGCGTTTGCCGGCTCGCCCTCGAGCTTGTTGGCGGCCTTAGAGGCGTCGCTCCAGCGCTTGTTGGCGGCACGCAGGTAGTCGTCGCACACGGCGAGCGCGCGGTGCGTCTCGAACTTGTACATGGCTTGCTCGAAGGCGAGAGCTGCCTGCTCGGCGGCTTCGACCACAGTGGCGGAGGCGGCGCCGGCGGGGATGCAGCCGTTGCGATAGGGGCTCTCGTCGCTCTCCTTGATGGCGACGCCGTAGAAGCAGCTGCGGGCCAGGCGGTTGAAGACGCCGGTCAGCAGCGCGCTCTCCTTAAGGGCCGGATCGATAACGCGCTTGTCGTCGCAGGCACGCACCTCGTTGCCGTCCTTGTCCTTGCCGGTCACACGCGTGTCGTATGCCTTGGGGCTAAAGCTCACCGGCTTCTCGGATAGGCCGAGCGACAGCCAGTGCGCGCGCATCTGCTCGCAGGTGTAGTGGTTGAGCAGGTCGTCTGCCGGCGGGGGAGGGGTCTGCGAGGACGAGCTCGCCTTTTTGCCCATGTAGAGCAGGTGATAGCAGGCGCTGACGGTGCTCTGCGTAAGGTCCCAACCCAGGGCCTCCCACATGGCGGTTTGCGCGATGCAGTAGAAATAGATGTTGTCCTGACCGATGAACTGGTAGATCTGCGCGTCGTCCGAGCACCACCAGTCGCGCCAGTCGAGCGAGCTGTGCTGGTAGGTGGGCACGGGGACCTGCGTGGAATCGGCGGCGGGCTCGCCCATGAGGGCGGCATCCTGGGCGGCGACGCCCTCGGTCACGCCGGCGGCCTTGGCATCGCGTGCGAGCACGGTGCGAGTGTAGCTGATGGGCGCCCACAGGCTCTCGGGCCAGCACCAGCAGGTGACGTCGGTTACGCCGTCAACCTCGGGCACCGGAACGCCCCAGTCGATGTTGCCGGTGATGCGGAAGGGCACGAGCGCCTTGCCGCTGCGGAAGCGCACGCCGCCGTTGGCGAGCACCGCGTGGGCGTCGTCGCGCTCCTTCCAGCTGGGGAAGGTGACGGTAAAGCTGCTCTTGTTGCCCTCGGGCTCCAGCACGGTGTGCTCGGGGAGCTGGCCCTCGACGGCATCGAAGGCCTCGCGGAACTTGTTCTGGATGTAGAGCTGAGCCGGCAGCAGCCACTCCTCCATGGTCTTGGAGACCACGGAGCGAACCTGCGGGTTCTGGGCGAGCTTGGCGGTATAGGTCTTCATAAAGTCGAGGTAGGCCGGCAGATCAAAGTAGAGATTGTCGACCGGGCGCAGCTCGGGCACCTCGCCGGTGAGCTGGCTCTTGGGCGCGATGAGCTCCTCGGGCTCAAACTGGTGGCCCAGATCGCACTCGTCGGCATAAGCCTTCTCGGACTTGCAGCCCTGGATGGGGCAGCGGCCGATGACCTGGCGGCCGTTGAGGAACGTGCCGGCCTTGGCATCGTAGAACTGCAGCGTGGAGCGCTTGGAGATGGTGCCCTGCTCGTGCAGGCGCTCGATAATTTCGGCAGTCACCTCGTTGTGGATCTGGGCCGCCGGCTCAAGGCCCGAGCCGCCGTAGATGTCGCAGCTGATGTTGTAGTTGTTGAGGGTCGCGGCCTGGCGGGAGTGGTTGGACTCGACATACTCGCCGATGGACTTGTCGTAGCCCTCGTTCTCCTTGAGCTTGCGGTAGCTCTCCATGATGGGCGAGCCGTAGCAGTCGGTGCCCGAGGTGAAGATGACGTTCTCGCGGCCCAGGCGGTCGCGCAGGAAGCGGGCGAAGAAGTCGGCCGGGACAAAGACGCCACCGACGTGGCCAAAGTGCAGGCCCTTGTTGCCGTAGGGCTCGCCGGCGGTAACGATGGCGCGGCGCGGCCAGCTGGGACGATCGTTCATGGAGTATTTGGATGCCATGGGACTCCTTCGCATATGGTGAGAGCACGGCCGGGCGCGAGGCTCGGCGGCGCGGTGGTCAATTCGTGCATATCGTTCGACATTATCGCACATGCGGGCGGGTACGTGGCAGGGGCGCTATCCTAAGATGCTATGAATGAGATTTCCAACATACATGCGTTTGAGGACGAGGATTTTCTACACGCTTGCTTCGTGTGGGGGATGGCCGTGGTCGCGGTGTTTGCCGTGTGCCTGGTGCCGGTGTTTATGCTGCTGGGCGGGCCTGCGGACTTGGACGCGGCTGAGGCGGGCGGCTGGATCACCGTCGTGGGCTGGATGGTCGGTGTGGCTGCGGTTTCTGCAGCGTCGTTTGCCGTGCACGAGCTGGTGCATGCGGTGTTTTTTAAGCTGCTGGCGCCTGCGGGCGCGCATGTGACCTTTGGCGCGAATCGTGAGACGGCGATGATCTATGCCTGCGCCGAGGGCGTTGTGTATTTGCGTCGGCGGTACATGGCCATTTGCCTGGCGCCCACGGTTGTTTTGACGGTGGCGTTTGCCCTGGGCTTTGCGCTCTCGGGCTATCCGCTGCTGTGTTACCTGGCGGCTGGCTTGCATTTGTCGGGCTGTGTGGGCGACTGGTATTACGTGCGGGCCATTTTGCGCGACCGCCGCATCGCTGCCTGCGAGGACACGTCCTTTGGCGTGCGCTTTTTCGCAAAGTAGTCTTTTTGGGACGGGGCTATTTTAGCTGCCATGATGTCGGGGTGAGTTTTCTGGGACGGGGATGTCGATGAAGTCGTTGTTGCTGCATGCGTGCTGTGCACCATGCTCGCTTGAGCCGGTTCGCCTGCTGCGCGAGGAGGGGTTTGAGCCCACGATTTGCTGGACCAACCCCAATATTCAACCGCGCGATGAATGGCAGCGGCGTCTGGACGAGCTGCGCCGGTGGTGTGCCGACGGCGGCATCGAGCTCATTGAGGCAGGCGAGGACCGTGAGCGCTGGGAGGCCGGCGTGGCCCCGCTGGGCGCCGATCGGCCCCGTCGCTGTCGCGCGTGCTATGCCCTGCGCCTGGCCGAGGCATGCCGTGTGGCCCAGGAGCGTGGGTTTGAATATGTGGGCACGACGCTCGCCGTCTCGCCGTATCAGCTGTTCGACACGTGTAATGATGTGCTTGAGCGCTTGGCCGCCGCCCGCGGGCTCACCCCGGTGATTCGCGATTTTCGCCCGTATTATCCAGAGGCCACGCGTCGTTCGCGCGAGCTGGGCATGTATCGGCAGAACTACTGTGGCTGCCGCTTTTCGGCCGTCGAGGCGGCCATGGACCGCGCCCGCATCCGCGACGAGCGTAAAGCCGCCAAAAAGTAGTTCGTTTGGGACGTCAGCCTGCTAGGATGTAGAGCGGACTTTAGCTATATAAGGAGTATCCGACGTGTCTATGCGTACCGATGATTTTGACTACAACCTTCCTGAGGAACTGATTGCCCAGGCTCCTGCCGAGCCGCGCGACTCCTGCCGCCTGCTGGTGGTGGATCGCAAAGGCTCCCAGGCGGGGAAGCCGCTGGAGCACGGCGGTACCGTTGAGCACCGCATCTTCCGCGACATCATCGACTATATCGAGCCGGGCGATGTGCTCGTCATCAACAAGACGCGTGTGATGCCGGCCCGCCTGATCGGTCGCAAAGCCGGCTCGGGTGGCGTGGTCGAGACGCTGCTGCTCAAGCGCCGTGAGGATGTTGACCCGCTGGGCCACGTTTGGGAGTGCCTGGTCAAGCCGGGTAAGCGCCTGAAGCCCGGTGCTCAGATTGAGTATCGCGCCGGTGGCGCCCATGCGCCCGAGGGGGCTCCCGTGGTGCTGACGGCCGAGGTCATCGACTTTGTCACCGATAGCCGCGGAGGCCGTCTGGTGCGCTTTGAGCCGGCCGGCTGCAATGCCGCCGGCGAGCCGCGCACGCTCGACGAGGCCATTCATGCTGCCGGTCACGTGCCGCTGCCGCCCTACATTACCGATTACGAGGGCGATCCCGAGAAGTACCAGACCGTCTACGCCATGAAGGAGGAGCACTCGGCTGCCGCTCCTACGGCGGGTCTGCACTTTACCCCCGAGCTCATGGCCGCTATCGAGGCCAAGGGCGCGAAGTTTGCCGCCGTCGAGCTCGAGGTGGGCATCGATACCTTCCGCTTGGTGGAGGAGGACGACCCTACGCAGCACGTCATGCACACCGAGCGCTACCACGTGTCGCAGGAGGTTGTCGACGCCGTGCATAAGGCGAAGGCCGAGGGTCATCGTGTGATCGCCGTCGGCACCACCGCGGTGCGCTCGCTCGAGAGTGCGTTTGACGCGGACGCGCCGGTGTCCGATCCGGCTGTGACGGCGCGCTATTTTGAAGGCCGCGAGGACGGTGCCGACACGCTCGGCCGCGGCGACATCGTGGTGCGCGAGAACGCCACGACGCAGCTCTACCTTATGCCCGGCTCGACCTATCACGTGGTCGACGCGCTGATCACAAACTTCCACGTGCCGCGCTCCACGCTCATGATGCTCGTGAGCGCGCTTGCCACCCGCGACCAGATCATGGATGCCTACGCCGCCGCCATCGAGGAGCGCTACCGCTTCTTCAGCTTTGGCGACGCGATGCTCATTCTTTAAGTTACGCGGTTCTACGAACCGCGTAACCACTTGACGCTGCAAACGCCCCTAAGCGGCAATCTGACGTTCAATCGTCGGGCATGACCAGAAGGTCAATGCCCCCCTCTTTCACGTCACCTTGCTCGCTTAGGGGCGTTTTCGCTGACTTTGCCAAAGCATCGGCAGGTACTCATTGGGGACGTACTTAAATGAGTGCCTGCAGAATGAGAGTGGATAATCTCCCGTTTTAGGCGTGTTTCTTCGTCAAAAGTGGGAGATTATCCACTCTCATTAGGTGGCACTTGGGGACATTCCTTTTTTGCCGGCACCTGGGGACAGTCCTTGTAATCGTTGGGGAGTGGTTACTTGCTCGCGAACAGCCAGATCAAGATGATCACTAGAACTACGGCGACGATGCAGACGATGGCGCCGGTGAATTTGATGCGTGAGTCGCGGGTGCGCTCGCGCACCGCGTCCTCGGTGGCCTCGAGCTGGGCGACTTCTCGCTCGGTCTCGGTGTGTTCGGCATTGTCTCGGGCCAAGGACCCTGCAAGCGACTCGGTGATCTCTGGGTGGTCGTGCACCTCGGTCGCCTGTTCGATGATCGACTGTGCATGTGCGGCATCTGCTTGGGCGTTGGCGATGGTCTGCTCCTGGTCGCGGCGCGCCTTGTCCTCGGCAGCGATCTTCTCGCGCAGTTCGCGCTGACGAGTCGCGGCGGCGGTCTTCGCCGTCTGCAGCTCGTCGCGCGCGGCATCGGCTTCGGTCGTCACGGCTTGGTGCGCGCGTTTTGCGTCGGCGATAGGGGCTTGAGCCTGCTCGACGGCCTGCTCGGCTGCGGCAAGCGAGTGCTCAAGGTCGGCGGTGATGCGCGGGACATCTTCTTCGGCTTTACGCAGGGCATCTGCCGTGTCGGAAATCTGCATCGAGAGCTCGCTGGTGCGCACCGTATAGTTGGCGGGATTTGCCGAGGGATTGCGTTGCAGCTCGGCATACTCATGGCGCAGCGTCTCGAGCTGGGCGCGCGTGGCGTCGACGGTTTGTTGTGCGGCCGCAATGCCGGCGTCTCGCTCGGCCTTCACCTTGTCGCGGATGCGCTTGGAATCCTCAAGACGTCGAACGAGGCGGTTGCCGGTCTCGCGAGAGCTCGCCTCGCGGGCCTCCACGGCGTCGAGCGCGGCCTTCAGGCGGAGCTCAGTCGCGTCATCCTCTGTCTTCATTTGTTCGAGCTGACCCTTGAGCTCTGTCGCTTTGGAGGCGTGGGCATCACGATCAATCTCGGCGGCCGCTGCAGTCTTTTGGGCCGTGGCAATCGCCTGGCGCTGGTCGGCGACGATCTGGTCGTAGCGGCCTGCGATATCCTGGCGCGTCTCGAGTTCCTCGGCCTGATCGGCAATGCGCTGCTCAAGTTCGGCCAGGTGGGCGCGGGCATCGGCAAGTGCCTTTTTCGCGGCGTTCATCTCGCGCATGGCCGAGGCACCCTGGGCGATAAAGGTGCCCACGGCGTTCGCAGTGTTCGAGACAGCGGTCCCCAGATCGCGGCTCGCGGCGGAGGAGTGCGGGGCGGTCGGGCGAGCGGTGTCGGCAGCGTCCGCATCGGCAGTCTGCGGCACGGCGATATTGCCGGTACCGCCTTCGATCACAGAAAAGCCTGCTGCGTGCGGGTCGACCGCATCGGTGCCAATCGTGGGATGCTCGAGCTGCAGAAACGAGGGCATGGTGCTGCCCTGGTCGGCAACCGGAGTCTCGCCGGGTACGAAGGTCGAGGCTGCCTCGGCGGCCTCCTCTTCCTCGGCGTCAACGTCAGCGTCGGCCACGGCGTCTTTCATCGCTTTGACGGCATCCATCATGGAGTCCATGACGGCGTCGAGCTCTTCTTCCGAAGAAACCTCGATAGGGCCCGCAGCTTGCGGAGCAGCATCCTGTACGGGGCGGTCGTCCTGAGCGGGCGCATCGTCGTTTTGCTCGTCTGCATCTTCGGCGCCAGGGGTTTCCGCCGTAGCGCTTTCGTCCAAGAATGGGCCGTCGAGGTCAATATCATCGCAGGTCACAGCGTCGGCATCTGCAGTGACGTCTGCGGAATCATCAATATGCTGTTGAGTCTGGGGGTCCAGCTCGTCTGTCATAGGCATGTGCTCCTCATCGTTGTTTGTCACCCTATGATAAAGTCTCGCGCCGACATCCCGCGCGCTGCAGCAAAGTTTCAAAACGTGTTCGATGGCTCGCGTCGATAGCAAAAACTCGGCCACTTTATCCAGTTTGTACTTGACATTCCCTTCGCCGAAAGACGTTGCGCCGTTCGCCTGCCATGGGCTTTATTTTTCACTTGAACCCGCTAAAGTTGCATTTCAGCTTTTGGCGCGTGAAGTTGGATGCGCGCAGTCGACGGGCAGGCCCGTCGCGATTTGAAAGGACTTTATATGGGACTTTTCACTGGTAAGACCGTGATCGTCACCGGCGGCGGCAAGGCCACGCTCAAGGACGGCTCCGCTGGCTCCATCGGCTACGGTATCGATATCGCTTTTGCCAAGGAGGGCGCAAACCTCGTCATTACCGGCCGCAACGTTGCCAAGCTCGAGGCTGCCAAGGAATCCCTCGAGGCCGAGTACGGCGTCAAGGTTCTGCCTGTTCAGGCCGATGTCTCGGCTGGTCAGGACAACGAGGCCGTCGTCCAGAACGTCATCGACAAGGCCATTGAGGAGTTCGGCCGCATCGACGCCGTCGTCAACAATGCTCAGGCCAGCGCTTCGGGCGTGACGATCGCCGATCACACCATGGACCAGTTCAACCTCGCCATTTACTCCGGTCTGTATGCCACCTACCTGTACATGCAGAAGGCCTACCCGCACCTGAAGGAGACCAAGGGCTCCGTGGTCAACTTTGCTTCGGGCGCCGGCCTGTTTGGCAACTATGGTCAGTGCAGCTATGCCGCCGCCAAGGAGGGCATCCGTGGTCTGACTCGCGTTGCCGCCAACGAGTGGGGCAAGGACGGCATCAACGTCAATATCGTTTGCCCGCTTGCTTGGACCGCCGCGCTCGAGAACTTCCAGGATGCCTATCCCGAGGCGTTCAAGGCCAACGTCCACATGCCGCCGGCGGGTCACTACGGCGACGTCGAGAAGGAAATCGGCCGCGTCGTCGTTCAGCTCTGCGGTCCCGACTTTAAGTATATGAACGGCGAGACCGTCACCCTCGAGGGTGGCATGGGCCAGCGTCCTTAGGGGTTCCGCCGTTCTACCGAACGGCGGACCGGCCGACGCTGCGCGGGCCGCATTTGGACAATCTGCCGTTCAATTTCAAGGGCGCGACCAGAAGGTCAGCGCCCTTTCATTTCACGGCACCTTGTCTCAAATGCGACCCGCTCGCTGACGTTGCCAAAATATCGGCGTTGCCGTGGCTGGTAAATAGCTCCACTCATCGGGGACGTACTTAAATGAGTGCCCGCAGAATGAAAGTGGATAATCTCCCGTTTTTGGGCTGTGCTTTGGGCAAAAGTGGGAGATTATCCACGCTCATCCGGTAAGCGTCCAAAAATCCACGCTCATTTGCCGTGTCCCTGCCGTATCCTCCTCGCACCAGTTTCTGTCGAGTCGGTGCTTCTTGCGGGTTGCTCGTATAATGGTCTGCGTATGAACCGCAACCAAGGAGTTCCAGTTTATGGATCAAAACCTCTTTAAATTCGACCTGATCGCCGAGGACCCGACCACGCACGCGCGTGCCGGCGTGCTGCATACCCCGCACGGCGATATCGAGACGCCGATCTTTATGCCCGTGGGCACCAAGGCAAACGTCAAGGGCATTCCCACCGAGACCGTCAAACAGCTCGGCGCGCAGATCGTGCTCGCCAATACCTACCACCTGTCCATGCGCCCCGGCGAGGACACCATCGCCGAGCTGGGCGGACTGCACAAGTTCATGAACTGGCACGGCCCCATCCTCACCGACTCGGGCGGCTTCCAGGTGTTCAGCCACAACGACGCCGTCAAGCTCACCGACGAGGGCGTGCGCTTTATCGTCAACGACTACGACGGTCGCCACGTGTTCTGGACGCCCGAGGACAACATGGAAATCGCCATGAAGCTCGGCTCCGACATCTGCATGCAGCTCGACCAGTGCCCGGGCTATCCCGCCACGCGCGCCTACGTTGAGCGCGCTGTTGAGCTGTCGAGCATGTGGGCCGAGCGCTGCTATAAGGCTCATACCCGCGATGACCAGGCGCTCTTTGGTATCGTTCAGGGCGGTATGCACCTGGACCTGCGCCTGCGCTCGCTGCGTCATCTGGAGGAGTGCGGCGATTTTCCGGGTTATGGCATCGGCGGCTACTCGGTGGGCGAGGACCACGAGACCATGTTCGAGACACTGGCGCCGCTGGTTTCCGAGTACATGCCTAAGCACAAGCCTCGCTACCTCATGGGCGTCGGCAACCCTACCACGCTCGTGCGCGGCGTGGGCGTGGGCATCGACATGTTCGACTGCGTGCTGCCGACGCGCACCGGCCGCATGGGTACGGCGTTCTCCAGTGAAGGTCGCCTTAACTTCCGCAACGCGCGCTTTGCGCACGACGACGGCCCCATCGATCCCACCTGCACCTGCCCGGTGTGCACGGGCGGCTACAGCCGCGCGCTCATCCGTCACATGGTCACGCAGAAGGAGATGCTCGGCGGTATTCTGCTGTCGATGCACAACATCTATTACCTGCTCAACCTTATGCAGCGTGCCCGTCAGGCCATTATCGAGGGCCGCTACGGCGCGTTTGTGAGCGACTGGATGAACAGTCCTGCGGCGGTGGACTACTAAGAGCGGCGCGAGCGCTTGCAGAGCGCGGGCAACGGCAAGGTGCGAGCGCCGGCCGGTCATCACGTTCGCTAACACTGTCTGCGCGACCGATGACCGATAGCTTGCAAGCACTTGATGCATCGTGGGTACCATACCGAATAGTTGATGTTCGGGCGGATGTTTGGCGCATGGCGTCGACCCCGCCCGTTTTTCTTTTTCTCGATAGGAGTATCCCATGATTAAGAATGAGAACGTCGAGGGCGAGCCAGCCTACGACGAGACGTACCGCCGCGGCCCCGTGGTCATGCGCGGTCCCATGATTCCCAAGGACAACACCTACGCCAACCTGCTGGCGCCCGAGGACTCGACCGACTGGCTGCATGCTGATCCGTGGCGCGTGCTGCGCATCCAGGCAGAGTTTGTCGATGGTTTTGGCGCGCTTGCCGAGCTTGGTCCTGCGGTGACCATCTTCGGTAGCGCCCGCACGCCCAAGACCGATCCGCTCTACAGGGCGGCGCGTACCGTCGGGCGCAAGATCGCGCAACGTGGCGTGGCGGTCATCACCGGTGGTGGCCCCGGCATCATGGAAGCGGCCAACAGGGGAGCAGCGAGTGTCAACGGCAAGTCAGTTGGCCTAGGCATTGAATTGCCGCACGAGCACGGGCTCAACAAATATGTGAACCTCGGCATGGACTTCCGTTACTTCTTTGTGCGCAAGACTATGTTCGTCAAATACAGCTCCGGCGCTATTGTGTTTCCCGGCGGGTTTGGCACGCTCGACGAGATGTTCGAGGTTCTCACGCTGGTGCAGACGCACAAGGTCAAGCGCATGCCGCTCGTGCTGGTGGGCACCGAGTACTGGCAGGGCCTATTCGACTGGCTCAACGGCCCGGTGATGAGCACCGGTATGATTAGCCCGCTCGATCCGGATCTGGTACACATTACCGACGACCTCAACGAGGCCGTTGACATTGCGCTCAGCGGGCTGATGTAGATCAATCGTGCCCACGCGACATGAATACGCATGGCAATCTGATGTTATCTAACATCAGATTGCCATTTATATTGGGTATACTGGTGTAAAAGACGAGGGCGAGGAGGTCGCAAATGTCTACAGCAACAGTTAAGCCTACGACGGTTCGAATCGAAGAGGGGCTCAAGGAGCAGGCGACTGAGTTCTTGGATTCGGTCGGCCTCAGCCTCAATTCCTATCTCAATCTTGCCGTTCGGCAGCTGGTAAATCAGCGAAAGATTCCTTTTGAGATTGTAGGAAGGGCGGAGGTGCCCAACGAGGTGACGAGGCGCGCCATGGTGATCGCCGATGCTCATGAGCTGGGGATTTTGCCGGACGATAGCCTGTCATTCAATAACGCTGATGAGCTTATGTCATTCCTCGATGAGGAATAGCGATGTTCGAGATTAAAGTCGAGGCTCAATTTAAGGTGGACTACAAACGAACGATGCGCATGCATCCGCAGCTAAAAAGTGAGTTTAAAGCGGCGGTTGCAGAGCTTGTGGCTCATGGGTCACTTCCGGCGGAGTATGGCGCCCACGAGCTCTCAAACCCGGGCGGAAACTACAACGGCCACATCGATTTCCACCTATCCGATGGCTTGGTCGATGTGGTCGTTCTTTATCTTCCCCATAAGACTAACCCAGTGATTAGGCTGGTGAGAATGGGCACTCATCAGGAACTGTTTCAGGGTCCGCTGGGCTGATCGCCGATTTCTAAGTTGCGGTGGAATAGGGATTGATTTGCGGCTGATAAGCCAAAAACAGTTCCTATTCCACCGCAAGTGGTAAAGGTGCCCCTAGTGGATGGGCTGGTAACGAGGACAGTAGCTGATGGCGATGGCGTCGACGCCTACATGGGTGGCGATGGTGCAGCCGATGGGGCCGGTGCCGGCGTCTACGTAATCCTGGCCCGCGAGTGCCTCGTTGACAAGTTCCTGCTCCTCGGCGGCGCCGGTCGTGAGCACGCGCACGCTTGAGCCCGGGTGCTCGTCCAAAAACGCGAGGCAATCTGCCATGGTGTTGGCGACGATGCGCTTGGCGCCGCGGCCCTTTTTGATTGCCTTGATCTCGCCCGATTTCCACTCCGGCGAAACGGCCAGGCGAATGTTGAGCATCTGCGTCAGCTGGCCGGCGAGCTTGGGGGCGCGGCCGTTTTTGACCAGGTTCTCGAGCGTGCGGGGAATCAGCAGCAGGTGGGCTTCGGGCAGCGTCGCGCGGATCTGCGCCTCGGTCTCGTCCAAGCTGCGGCCGTCCTCGCGCATGGCAAGCGCGTACTCCACCAGCAGGCCCTCGGCGCCCGAGCCGGTGCGCGAATCGATGCAGCGCGCGTCGAGCTCGTGGGTCTCGGCGACCAGGCATGCGTTGGAATAGCAGGCGGACCACTCGCTGCACAGCGAGATGAAGATCGCGCTGTCGTGGCCATCGGCGCGTACGCGGTCAAACAGCGCCTTGAACTCGCCGGCGCTCGGCTGCGAGGTGTGCGGCAGCTGCTCGGAGCCGGCCATGCGGGCGACGTATTCCTCGGCGGTAATCTGCACCTGGTCGAGCAGGTCCTCGCCCTCGATAATCACATGCAGCGGAATCACGTAAATGCCGAGCTCTTGGGCACGGGCGGGGGAGATGTCCGACGTGGAGTCGGTTATGATGGCAAAAGACATAATTGCACCTTTCGTTGGGGCGCGGCAGCGCCGCCTTCTGAAAGCAAAGTGCGACAAGTATAGTGGAGTTGCTCTACATTGCTAGGTTCAATTGTTGAATAGTCAACAGTTTGAAGCGGTGGTGTGGAAATCATCAACTGGGGAAGAAGGGTGCCGATGGCGGCATTGCAACTTTGCGAGCGGCCGGTTGTGCTGTTCGATTTTGACGGCACGGTGGCCGATACGGGTCGGGCAGTGATGACCTCGACGCGCAAGACGCTGGCTGCGCGCGGGTTTTCGGAGACGCAGATGGGTGATCTGCGCCGCATGATCGGGCCGCCCCTGTGGAAGAGCTTTCACGACTTTTACGGCTTTTCCCGCGAGGAGTCGCTTGTGGTGGCCGATGAGTACCGCGCCTTTTTTGATGAACTGGGACCGGAGGAGTATCCCGTGTTCAATGGGGTCCCCGAGCTGCTGGATGGGTTGGTCGCCCAAGGCAAACGTATGGCCGTGGCGACGTCGCGCATGGAGGCCAAGTGCATCGACATGGTGCATGAGCTCGGGCTCTCTCAGTTTGAGGCGGTGATTGGCATGAATCCGCCGCAGGGACGCGAGACCAAGGCCGATTCGGTCCGCGATGCCCTGGCGGCGCTCGGCGCGACGGCCGACGATGCCGTGATGATCGGCGATCGCTTTAACGATGTGGAGGGCGCGCACGCAATGGGCGTGCCGTGCATCGGCATCTATTCGGGCGCGGCGGCGCCGGGCGAGCACGAGGCGGCGGGTGCCGATGCGGTGGTGCACTCGGTGGCCGAGCTTGCTAAACTTTTCGCTATCTAATGACGTAATGTGAGGGGCGAGCGCGCTCGCCGCTCATTGGTAAGGAGGTCGTCCATGAATCAGGTGGAGCAGAGCGTCGCCGAGTATGTCGACGAGGTCTGGGAAGATGTCGTCGCCGATATCGAGCAGCTGGTGAGCTATCCGTCCGTGGCAGTTTCTGCCGATGCAGAGCCCGGCGCGCCGTTTGGCCGCCCGGTCCGTGACGCGCTCGACTGTGCGCTCGGCATCGCGCAGAAGCTCGGCTATCAGACGAGCGACGACGAGGGCTATGTGGGCATTGCCGATATTCCTGGCCGCGGCGACAAGCAGCTCGCGACCATCTGCCACGTGGACGTGGTGCCCGCCGGCCCGGGCTGGAACACCGACCCGTTTGCGATGGAGCGTCGCGAGGGCTGGCTGCTCGGCCGCGGCGTTATCGACGACAAGGGTCCGGCGGTGCTGTCGCTCTACGCCGGCGCCTATCTGCTCAAGCACGGCATTGTTCCGCGCTATACTTTCCGCGCGCTGCTGGGCTGCGATGAGGAAGTGGGCATGTCCGACGTTCACCATTATCTGGAGAACCACGCAGACCCCGACTTTTTGTTTACGCCCGATGCCGAGTTTCCGGTCTGCAATGCCGAGAAGGGCCAGTTTGGGGCGACGTTCGTGAGTCCCAAGATCGACGGCGGGCGCATCGTGTCGTGGAGCGGCTCCGAGGCGAGCAATGCCATTCCGTCGCAGTCCATCTGCGAGCTCGCGATTGCCGCCGATGAGCTGCCGGCGCCCGTTGAGAACGCCGACCGCCTGGAGATCACGGCGCTTGATAACGGGCATGCGCAGATTTTCGCCCACGGCATTGGCGGTCATGCCTCGATGCCAGAGGGAACGATCAACGCCGTCGGGCTGATCGTGGCGTATCTGCGCGAGGCCGAGGACGCGTTTGGTGCACGCGACGAGCGCCTGCTGACGCCTGCCGAGCACGAGTTCGTCAAGTTCCTGGCCTTTGTGCATGCGGACGCCTATGGTCGCGGCCTGGGTATCGATGCGACGAGTCCGGCGTTTGGCCCGCTTACCTGCAACGCTGGCGTCATCCGCGTGGCGGATGGCCATATTGAGCAGGTCATCGACGTGCGCTTCCCCGACAGCACGAGTGCCGATACCATCCGCGAGCAGCTCGATCCGCTCGTGGGCCGTTTTGGCGTGACGTGCCGTGTGGGTCGTGCGAAGGTGCCGTTCTCGGTCTCTGCCGACGATCCGGCCGTGAAGGCGCTTATTGATACCTATAACGAGTTTACGGGCAAGCATGCTGAGCCCTTTGCCATGGGCGGCGGCACGTACGCGCGCAACTTTGCCCGCGCCGTCTCGTTTGGCCCCGAGGAGACCGGTCTGGAGCTGCCCGAGTGGGGCGGCCAGATGCACGGTCCCAACGAGTGCGCCAACGAGGAACAGCTCAAGCAGGCGCTCAAGATTTATATCGTGGCGATCTTACGTTTGAACGAGCTTGAGCTTTAAGGCTGCGGCGTTTTAACAACTTAGCACCCCTTTCGTCCGGGCTTTTTAAGTTGCGGTGGAATAGTTCCTAGAATGGGCCATTTGATGGCCAAGCAGGAACTATTTCACCGCAACTTTGTTTTTATTGGTGTAAAAGGCGGGTCATGCTTGGTGGCGGGTTTGTTATTCGTTTGTAAAGCCGAGCCGCGCTTGCGGTAAGGGTCTATCAGATGCCCGTAATAAAGCGCAGCTGACGCGGGCGCTGCCCGATCGAGACCGTATCTTTCCAAACAGCAAAGCGGGCAGGGTGCCCGCGAGTCGCTTGTATGAAAGGAAGATTATGCTCGATCAGGCTTATTCTCGTCGTCAGTTCCTCGGCCTCGCTGGTGGTCTTGCCAGCATCGTCGGTCTCGGTCTCGTTGGTTGCGGCGGCGCAGGCGCAACCGACGCCGCCGACAAGGGTAGCGCCGCTGCTGCCGAGTCCGTCTCGGGCGAGGTAATCTACGACGGCGCCTCCTCGTTCCAGGCTCTCGTCGAGGCTGCTGCCGAGAAGTTTATGGATGCCAACCCCGACGTCTCCGTCTCCGGTTCGGGCAACGGTTCGGGCAAGGGCCTGACCGCTGTCGCCGCCGGCACCGTCACCATCGGTAACTCCGATGTCTTCGCCGAGACCAAGCTCGAGGCCGATCAGGTCAAGAACCTCGTCGATCACGAGGTCGCCGTCGTGGGCATGGGCCCCGTCGTCTCCAAGAACGTGACAGTCGACGACCTGACCCTCGAGCAGCTCAAGGGCATCTTCTCCGGCCAGATCACCAACTGGAAGGAGGTCGGCGGCGACGACGCCAAGATCGTCGTTCTCAACCGCAAGGCCGGCTCCGGCACCCGCGCCACCTTCGAGGCCGCCGTCTTTGGCGACGAGGCCGTCGACTTTAAGGGCGACGCCGAGCTCGACAAGTCCGGCGACGTCCAGACTCAGATGGGCAGCACCGACAATGCCATCTCCTACCTTGACTTCTCGCACTTCGATGACTCCAAGTTCAACGCCATCATGGTCGAGGGCGTCGAGCCCAAGAGCACAAACGTCACCGACGACTCCTTCAAGATCTGGGCGACCGAGCACATGTACTGTGCTAAGGACGCCGACGAGGCCACCAAGGCCTTCCTGGAGTTCATGCTTTCCGACGACGTCCAGGGCAAGCTCGTCGAGGAGCAGGGCTTTATTCCCGTTTCTGCCATGAAGGTCGTCAAGGACGCCAGTGGCAAGGTCTCCGCTAAATAAGTAATCGCCCCCGGAAAGGTTTGCAATGGCAAAACAGCTGCCAAAGCGCGAGCTTGAGAACGTGGGCCTGGGCGTCACGGGTGCGTGCGTAGCGCTCGTGACGCTTGTCGTTGCCGCGCTCATCTTTATGGTCGCCCAAAAGGGCCTCTCGGCTTTTTTCAAGGACGGCGTCTCGATCGTCGAGTTTTTTATCGGTACCAAGTGGGACCTGGCCAACACGGCCGAAAACGGCCTGCCCTACACTGGCGCCCTGCCCCTGATCGTCACCTCGTTTGCGGTCATGGTGCTCTCCACGCTCATCGCACTGCCCATCGCCATCGGCTCTGCCATCTTTGCGGTCGAGATTCAGCCTAAGTTTGGCTCCAAGGTTTTTCAGCCGCTCATTGAGCTTTTGACCGGTATTCCCTCGGTCGTCTTTGGCCTGATCGGTTTTCACGTGGTCGTCGGCCTTATGAAGAGCGTTTTCCACGTGAGCACGGGTCTGGGTATCTTGCCCGGCGCTATCGTGCTGGCAGTCATGATTCTGCCGACGATGACCACGCTTTCGGTCGATGGCCTGCGCGCCGTGCCCGATAGCTACCGCCAGGGTTCGCTCGCGCTGGGCTACACCCGCTGGCAGACCATCTGGCACGTGGTGCTCAAGTCCGCCATGCCCTCGCTCATGACCGCAGTCATCCTTGGCATGACCCGCGCCTTTGGCGAGACGCTCGCCGTGCGCATGGTCATTGGCGGCATCGAGGCCATGCCGACGTCGCTGCTGTCGCCGGCGTCTACCATCACCACCACGCTCACCACGTCCATGGCGGTCTATGCCGAGGGCTCGGCCCAGGACGACATCCTGTGGGCGCTCGGCCTGCTGCTGATGGGCATGAGCCTCATCTTTATCCTGATCATCCATCTCATTGGCCGCAAGGGGGCGAAGGCTCGTGGCTAGCACGCGCATCCATATCGACGAGGCGAGACTCGGGCGTGTCCAAAGGCAAGACCGTATCGCCACGGGCGTGCTGACGGCGATTGTCGCCATCGTCATGCTTATCGTCGTCTCCATGGTGGCCTACATCCTGTTCGAGGGTATCTCGACGCTGTTCCAGCCGGGCTTTCTCACGCAGCCCGCACGCGCCAACGGAACGCAGGGCGGCGTGCTCTACCAGCTGTTCGACTCGTTCTATCTGCTGCTGATTACCCTGATCATCTCGGTGCCCATCAGCCTGGGCGGCGCGGTCTTCCTAGTTGAATACGCGCCCGACGGTCCCATTCGCGACATCGCCTCGACCGCCATCGAGACGTTGTCTTCGCTGCCCTCCATCGTCGTCGGCATGTTCGGCTTTCTGGTGTTCTCGGTGCAGCTGGGCTGGAAGTACTCCATCATCTCCGGCGCCGTCGCGCTCACCATGTTCAACATCCCCATCCTGGTGCGCGTGATTCAGCAGGCGCTCGAGGACGTGCCGCAGGCCCAGCGCGATGCGTGCCTGGCCATGGGCCTCACTCGCTGGGAGGCCACACTGCACATCCTGATTCCCGAGGCCATGCCCGCCATCGTGACCGGCATCGTGCTTTCGGCCGGCCGCGTGTTTGGCGAGGCCGCGGCGCTGCTCTTTACCTCGGGCATGAGCTCGCCGGTCCGCCTCAACTTCTTGAGCTTTAACCTGTCGAGCCCCACCTGCGCCTGGAACGTGTTCCGTCCCGGCGAGTCGCTGGCCGTGCACATCTACAAGATCTATGGCGAGGGCAGCCCCGAGGCCCAGCAGATCGTCTGGGGCACCGCGGCACTGCTGATGATTTGCGTGCTGCTGTTTAACGTAGTCGCCCGTATCGTGGGCAAGCAACTGGCAAGGAAGATGACGGCCGAATGAGCGATATGAATGCAACGCCCGCAACCGAGGCGGCCACGTCCGACACCCCCCAGGACTTTCTGTCGAGCGTGGGGGAGAGCGAGAGGCGCGTGCGCGTGAGCGGCAAGGCCGTGAGCGACGAGGTCGTGCTCTCCGCCAAGGACGTCAACGTGTACTATGGCGACCACCATGCGCTGCACAATACGTCGCTCGACTTCCACAAGGGTGAGATCACGGCGCTCATCGGGCCTTCGGGCTGCGGCAAGTCGACCTTCTTGCGTAGCCTCAACCTGATGAATCGCGAGATTCGCCGCTGTCGCGTGGAGGGCGAGATCAACTACCGCGGGCGCAACGTGAACACCAAGACCGAGAACACGTACGAGCTGCGTCGCTCCATCGGCATGGTGTTCCAGCAGCCAAACCCCTTCCGCAAGTCCATTCGCGACAACATCACCTTTGCGCCCAAGCGCCACGGCATCACCGACCGTGACGAGCTCGACCGCATGGTCGAGGAAAGTCTGCGCGGTGCCGCGCTGTGGGACGAGGTCAAAGACAAGCTCGACAAGAGCGCCTACGCGCTTTCGGGCGGTCAGCAGCAGCGTCTGTGCATTGCGCGCACGCTGGCGCTCAACCCCGACGTAATCCTGTTTGACGAGCCCTGCTCGGCGCTCGACCCCATCTCGACGCTGGCGATCGAGGACCTCATGTCGTCGATCGTGGCCGACCGCGCCATCGTCATCGTGACGCACAACATGGAGCAGGCGTCGCGCGTGTCCAACCGCACGGCGTTTTTCTACATGGGCGATATGGTCGAGTACGACGAGACCGACGAGATTTTCCAACGGCCCAAGGATAAGCGGCTGAATGATTACCTCACCGGCATGTTCTCCTAGTCCGGGACATGCTTGAGGCCCGCGGCGGCCACGGTTGCCGCGGGACTGATTGGAGAGGCGGGTCATCTCTTGCGGGAGATGGCCCGCCTTTTTGTGTCGTGTGCTGGTGCGCTTGCCCAAAACCACCACGAAGGCGCCCGTCCCCTTTGTGGTGGTTTTCGCTATCATGGAGAACGTTGAATTTCTACGAAGGAGCAGGGCATATGGCGATTCTTTTGGGATGCGATTCCGTCAGCCTAGAGTTTCCCACCAAGCATATTTTCGATAGCGTGACGCTCGGCGTGGGCGAGGGCGACCGCATTGGTATTGTCGGTAAAAACGGCGACGGCAAGTCGACGCTGCTGAGCGTGCTCGCCGGCACGCTGGAGCCCGATGACGGACGCGTGACGCACCGCCGCGGCATCACGATCGGTCTACTCGGCCAAAAGGACCAGCTTGTCGATACCGATACCGTGCATCATGCCGTTGTGGGTGACGCCCCCGAGTACGAGTGGGCGTCGAGCCCCCGTACGCGCCAGATCCTCGCCGGCCTCATTAGCGATGTGCCCTGGGAGGGCATGGTAGGCGAGCTCTCGGGCGGTCAGCGCCGCCGCGTGGACCTCGCGCGCCTGCTGATCGGCGACTATGACGTGCTCATGCTCGATGAGCCCACCAACCATCTGGACATGCGCACCATCAACTGGCTTGCGCGTCACTTAAAGGCCCGCTGGCAGCGCGGTCAGGGCGCGATGCTCGTGGTCACGCACGATCGCTGGTTCTTGGACGAGGTCTGCACCAGCATGTGGGAGGTTCACGACGGCCAGGTCGATCCCTTCGAGGGCGGCTATTCGGCATATATCCTGCAGCGCGTGGAACGCGACCGCATGGCCGCGGTTACCGAGGAGCGCCGTCGCAACATGGCACGTAAGGAGCTCGCGTGGCTGAGCCGCGGTGCCCAGGCGCGCTCCACCAAGCCCAAGTTTCGCGTGGATGCCGCTCGCGAGCTGATCGCCGACGTGCCGCCCGTGCGTGACGAGCTGGAGCTCAAGCGCCTGGCCGTGAGCCGCCTGGGCAAGCAGGTTATCGATGTGGTCGACGTGGACGCCGGCTATGCGGATACCGATGGCGCGCCCAAGCAGGTGCTCAACGACGTGACCTGGCTCATTGGTGCGGGCGACCGCTATGGTCTTTTGGGCGAGAACGGCGCCGGCAAGTCGACTTTGCTCGACGTGATCCAGGGCAAGATCGCGCCCCTGCGCGGCCGCGTGAAGATCGGCCAGACGGTGCGCTTTGGCGTGCTGTCGCAGCAGCTCGAGGAGCTCGAACCCTACATGGGCGACACGATCCGCGAGGTGCTCAGCCACTATAAGAAGTACTACGTCATTGACGGCAAGGAGACTTCACCCGAGAAGCTCTGCGAGCGTCTGGGCTTTACGACGCAGCAGCTCTGGAGCCGCATCGGCGATCTTTCGGGCGGCCAGCGCCGTCGCCTGTCGCTGCTGCTGACGATCCTGGACGAGCCCAACGTGCTCATCCTGGACGAGCCCGGCAACGACCTGGATACCGACATGCTGGCGATTGTCGAGGACTTGCTGGACGGCTGGCCCGGCACGCTGATTCTGGTGACGCACGACCGCTTTTTGATGGAGCGCGTGACCGACCAGCAGTGGGCGCTGCTCGACGGCCACCTGACGCATATGCCCGGCGGCGTCGACCAGTACCTGCGCCTGTGCAACGCCACCGCCGAGGGCGAGCCCGTGGGTGCACCGAGCGCCAAGACCGGCACGTTTGACACCGGTGCCGCGGCGGCTGCGGCCGAAAAGCCCAAGTCGAGCGGCCAGCCCAATGGCCTTTCCAACGCCGAACGCCAGAAGCTTCGCCGCGAGGTGAGCTCGCTCGAGCGCAAAATGGAGACGCAGCGCGCCCGCGTTGAGGAGGCCGAGGCAGCAATGGCCCAGGTCGATCCCACCAACTACACGGCGCTGGGCGAGCAGCAGGCAAAGATCGACGAGGCCCACGCCGCCATGGACGAGTTGGAGATGGCGTGGCTCGAGGCGAGCGAGAAGCTCGAGGGCGAGGAGTAGGCGAGGATGATCAAGGCCGCGTTTTTCGATATCGACGGTACGCTGCTGAGCTTTAAGACCCATCGGATTCCGGCGTCGGCGCAGCAGGTGCTCGACAGCTTTCGCGAGCAGGGGATCGCGTGCGTGATCGCCACGGGCCGTCCGACCTACCAGATGCCGGACTGGCTGTTCGACCTGGGCTGGGATGCGTACATCACGCTTTCGGGTCAGCACTGTTTTGATGCCAAGGGCGTTTACCGCAGCTGCCCGATCGATTCGGACGACGTCGCGGCGATTGTGGACCAGGTGGCGCAGGGGCGCTACGACTCGCTGTGCATGCAGGGCGAGAATTCGTTTGTGAACCGCCTGTCCGAGCGCGTGGTGACGGCTGGCAGTAACGCGGGGATTGTCTACCATGAGGAGCCGTTTGAGCACGCCTTTGACGCGCCGGTCTACCAGTTTTGCGCCTTTGTTGATCCGGCCGACGAGCATATCGTGACCGATTCCGTGTCGCATTCGCTCACTACGCGCTGGTGCGATCTGTTCTGCGATATTATTCCCGCTAACGGCGGCAAGGACCTGGGCGTGGCGGCGACGCT
The DNA here is from genome assembly GCF_003462695.1 of Collinsella sp. AF16-8. Classification (NCBI taxonomy): domain Bacteria; kingdom Bacillati; phylum Actinomycetota; class Coriobacteriia; order Coriobacteriales; family Coriobacteriaceae; genus Collinsella; species Collinsella sp. AF16-8. The sequence goes on along the minus strand of NZ_QRXX01000001.1, from coordinate 81,469 downwards.
GGAGCGCTTGGGCATCGACGCGAGCGAGGCGATCGCCTTTGGCGACGGCGAGAACGACCTGTCGATGTTCTCGGCCGTGGGCACAAGTGTGGCCATGGGCAACGCGCAGGATACCGTGAAGGCCGCGGCGACCTACGTTACGACCGCCGTAGACGACGACGGCATTTACAGCGCCGCCAAGCACTTTGGGCTACTGTAGCTGCGGCCGGCACTTAGGGACGTTCCTTTTCTGCCGGCAGCTGGGGACACTCCTTGCGGGGCGTCCCCATTTTGTTTTCGTCCCGCATGTTTTGTGAAACACGGCTAACTTTTAGGCAAAGTAGTAAGACATGGGCAACTTTTGCGGTAAAGTAAATCAAGCAAAAGTATCCAAAGGCTAACTAGAAGCCATCGCGAAAGGCGGCCCATGGCCCTGCGTGAATCCGGAGAAGACTATCTCGAATCGATCTACGTTCTATCGGAACGTCAGGGCATCGTGCGCTCGATCGACGTTGCCGAATACTTGGGCGTAACCAAAGCAAGCGTCTCTAAAGCCATGGCGGCCTTGGAGAGCACCGGCTACGTGGAGATGGGCAAACGCGACGTGCATCTGACGGAACGCGGTCTTGAGGTTGCCCGTCAAATGTGGGAGCGCCACTGCTTTTTTGTAGGTCTGCTAGAGGACGCAGGCGTAACGCCCGAGGTCGCGTCGCAAGAGGGCTGCCACATGGAGCACTGCCTGAGCGAGGAGAGCTTCGAGAAGCTAAGATCGATGCTGAGACGGGAAGATGTAGCGGGTCCAACAACAGAAGCCTAACTGACCCACAGTAGCGCGGAGTTCACGCAAAGCGCGAACCAGCGACCGGGACCAGCGGCCCTTTCGGCCAAGTCCATTTCAGCAAAGGAACCCCGCCAGCAAGCGATGCCCAAGAACCGCCAGCTGTGTCAATGCAGGCCGGGGCCGGGCTTGGTTTTGAAAACACTCCGCAGCGCGAGGCCCGCCTTTCCGTTGCTCCGCAGGAGCAAGAAAGACGGGCCTCATGCGCGAGGACGTTTTCAAAACCAAGCCCGGCCCCGGCCGGAGGGACCACGAGCGCTACAGGTTCTTGACACCCATCGCGCGCATGGCGTTCAGGATGGCGATGATCGCCACGCCTACGTCGCCAAAGACGGCAAGCCACATATTGGCGATACCCAGCGCTGCCAGCACAAGGATCAGCAGCTTAATGCCCAGCGCAAAGATTATGTTCTGCCAAACAATCGACATGGTCTTGCGCGCCACGCGGATCGCGCGGGAAATGTTGGACGGCTTGTCGTCCATCAGCACCACGTCGGCGGCCTCGATCGCGGCGTCGGAGCCCATGGCGCCCATGGCAATGCCCACATCGGCGCGCGTAAGCACAGGAGCGTCGTTGATACCGTCGCCGACAAAGGCGAGCTTGCCCTTGCCACTTTCGGCCGCGAGTAGCGCCTCAACGCGCTCGACCTTGTCGCCCGGCAGGAGCTGCGCGTGGAACTCGTCGAGACCGAGTTGCTTGGCCACAGACGCTGCAACCTCCTCGCGGTCGCCCGTGAGCATGACGGTGCGGTTGATACCGGCGGCATGCAGGTCGCGAATCGTTTGCTCCGCATCGGCCTTAACGGTGTCTGCAATCACGATGTGGCCGGCGTACACGCCGTCAACGAGCACGTGGAGGATCGTGCCGACAACCTCACAGTCCGGTGCTTCAACGCCGGCCGCGGCGAGCATCTTGGCGTTGCCAACGACGACGTGCTTGCCGTCGATGGTTGCCGTCACGCCGTGGCCCGCGTCGTTGGCGGAGTCGCTCACGCGCTTGGGGTCGACCTCGCCCTGGTAGGCGTCGCGCACGGACTGCGCGATGGGGTGATCGAAGAACGACTCAGCAAGGGCTGCGACTTCGAGCAGCGACTGCTCGGTATAGCCAGCCTCGGGGTGCACCGCGACGACTGAGAACGTGCCGTTGGTGAGGGTGCCCGTTTTGTCGAAGACGATGGTGTCCACGTCGGCGAGCGTCTCGAGGTAGTTGGAGCCCTTGATGAGAACGCCCAGCTTGGACGCGCCGCCGATGCCGCCAAAGAAACTCAACGGTACGCTGATCACGAGGGCGCACGGGCAGCTGACGACCAGGAAGGTCAGGCCGCGCAGGATCCAATCGGACCAAGCGCCAGTCACCAGGCCGCCGCCAAGCGCGAGCACCGCGGCAGCGCCAGTGACGGCGGGGGTGTAGACGCGGGCAAAGCGCGTGATGAAGTTCTCGGTGCGCGCCTTCTTTTCGCTGGCATTCTCCACGAGCTCCAGAACACGCGCGACGGTTGACTCGCCAAAGGGCTTGGTGGTGCGCACGTGGATGAGGCCCGTCATGTTGATGCAGCCGCTGATGATATCGTCGCCGGTCTTGGCGGGGCGGGGGACTGACTCGCCCGTGAGCGCGGCGGTGTCGAGCTGGGTTTCGCCCTCGACGATGACGCCGTCGATAGGCACGCGCTCGCCGGGCTTGACCACGATCACGGTGCCGACGGCGATGTCATCGGGAAAGACCTGTTCGAGTGTGCCGTCGGCTTGCTCGACGTTAGCGTAGTCGGGCGCGATGTCCATCATGGCACTGATCGACTTGCGGCTCTTGCCCACGGCGTATGCCTGGAACAACTCGCCGACCTGGTAGAACAGCATGACGGCGGCGCCTTCGGCCATGTGCGGGTCGGTGTCGGGGAAGAGCACCATGGCAAACGCGCCGATGGTCGCGACGGCCATGAGGAAGCTCTCGTCGAAGGCCTTGCCGCGGCGGATGTTATTGAATGCCTTTTGCAGTACGTCGTAGCCGGCAATCAAAAACGGCACGAGGAACAGCGCGAAGCTGGCGTAGATGTTGCCGGGCTCCCCAAATGCGATAGTGAGGGCGCCGAGCTCGTCGAGGGCATAAACAACGGCAAAAATGCCCAGTGCTACCAGGATGCGGTTGCGCTTGTGCTCAAGGGACTCTTTCTTCTTGCGCTTCTTCTTTTTCTTTTTGGGGTCGGCGGCTGCCATGATTCAAACCTCCCATTTGAGTGTATGAACACTTGCTCATATAATTTCGCGAGCAAAGGCCGCGGCAAGCGCGGCCTTACAGGTCAACGTGTGCGCGGGTTAGAGAATGATCTCGCAGTCCGGCTCGGCGTCGGCGGTGAACTCAACGACGCGGTCCAGGACCTCGTCGAACTTGGCGTCGTCGGCCTCGAGCGTCAGCTTCTGGGTCATAAAGTTGACCGAAACGGACTTGACGCCATCGAGCTTAGCCAGCTCGTCCTGAAGTTCACGCGCGCAGTTGGCGCAATCGATCTCGTCGAGCTTAAACTGCTTTTTCATGGTGGGTTCCTTTCCCTGTGTTGGCGGTCTGGGTGCCGGCCGCGCTGATACCGTGGTTGATTGCTATTCGCAGATATGGCTCATGCCCTGGTTGAGCATGGTATAGACATGATCGTCAGCAAGCGAGTATAGAATGTTGCGGCCGTCGCGGCGGAACTTGACCAGGTGCGACTGCTTAAGCGTGCGCAGCTGGTGCGACACCGCAGACTGCGAGGTCGCGGTCGCTTCGGCGATGTCAGCCACGCAGAGCTCGCGACCCATGAGGGCATAGAGAATCTTGATGCGCGTGGTGTCGCTGAAGACCTTGAACAGGTCGGCAAGGTCGTAGAGAAGCTCCTCGTCGGGAAGGTCCTCGGGCGAGCAGGTGGTGGGGACGATCGGCTCGGTGGCCTCGATGCCAGTCTTTGTTTCATCAGCGTGGCTGCTCATTGTAACATCCTTTCATATGAACATGCGCTCATATAACTTACTTCCGATTATATGAGCGCATGTTCATATGTCAATACAATTTACGTTAATTTCGATGACTGCTTGCCGCCTCTGCGATTTTCTGCGGGTTGGGAGACATCGACGCAATGCTCGCCAACATATTTCGAGATGTTCGGCCAGCATGCTAAGAAAGCCACCTTGAGAAGCATTAGAACTGTTCATATTTGTACTTTATCGTGTTAAATACCGCGAGAATCAGTTCTTCCTCTACGGGAGTTCCTGCAGAATCAGTTTTATCTAAAGTTATATTGAGCATTGCTGCAGCCAATCTGGCACCTCGGTGGTCGAATAAGTCGAAAAATGTAGGTGGACATCCGCAGAGATCGCCTTTAGAAGAGCGAATTCTCAATTAGATCAATAATCGTGTCGTCTTCCGTGCGGTTTTCATCGATTTTTGCGAACATGTCGCATTCCCAAGGCCCATTGATTTCCTCAGCAAGGGCCCCGACGTGTTGCATGTCGTCGGGTTCTGGCACATCGTTGATGCTCGGGTCATCAGCTTGCGGATATTGGCTTGCAATTTCGCGCTTGGCGGCCTCTTCTTCTTTGAGTGTCTCCAGGACGCGGCGACCGTATTCGAAGTAGCGCCGCAAGACAAATTGACGAAGAGTTTCTTGCAGGATGGCGAAGTTATCCGGGAGTCGACCGGGCCATATCTTCTCGCGAATGCGAATCGCTTCCATGACCCGCCTAAAAGCGGACTGCTTGAAAAACGAATGACGACTAACTGTGATAACGGCATATCCCATGTTTCGCAGCGTGTTTCGGCGTTCCTCGTCAATTGATTGCTGTTCGGGCTCGTCGTGGTAAAAGCCGTTGTATTCGATATCGGTCATCGAATTTTCGAGCAGCGCGTCGAGGTAGAAAACCGTCCGTCGCGTTAGGGCGGCGTATCTTTTGGGGACTGGGATCGGATAGTCCGTTTTGATAGCGCGTATGGCTAAGCCACCCATTGACTTGGGCATTGTCAGCATCATGACAAACGCCGTTTCGAGTGGGGAGCGACAGCCTTCGCGTACATAAGAAAGTGCCTTAAGTGCTTTATTAGATCCACGATACCCCGATGCCTCTGAAAAGAAGGCTCTGAGCTCTTCAACGCTGGTTAGGGCTGGGCGCTCGCGATATTGAGTTTCGTCGGACGTTCCAAGCGCGTAGGAGCCGCAGATTTCAAAGTAATACTCAACGAGCTCCGAAAGGTTGAGGTCGGCTGCTGCTTCTAACGCGCACGGCTTGATATCGACGATGTAGACGTTCGGCTCGAGTTCTAGGTAGCTTTCTGCATCAAACGTATAGCGCGTGCAGTGGCAGATGCAGCCCTTGCGGTGCCTTTTGGCATTATTGGAAAACGTCAGCACATGGATGCTTTCAGAATCGACATTCTTTCTGTTGAGCCATGCTCGCGCCGCTTCCAGGTTGGACGTGGTCGGCGCAGACACCTTGATCTTTTCCATAGATATGGGATCGGTCGCGTGGCTTGCGAGCGAGTTGACTGTTTGGTATACAGCGCGTGCCGTGGTATGTGACAGAACGATTCCCATACGCGCATGATGGCATAGCGGACGCCATATACGCTCGAAACTTCGGGCAACGGTATTGGGGCGCGGCTTATCTTCTGCGAACGGTGGGTTTTTGAGCTGTCGTATTGAGGGGGGCAGCTTCGGCTGGGGAGGTTTCTGTCGGCTGCCCCATTTTGGTGAACTTTAGTTGCGGATTCGTAGCTTCTAAGCGTTTTTGCCGACCGCTCAGATGCCTCACCAACATAATTTGAGTTATTCGGCCTTATCCTATACGAATGGTGTGATCGCAACGTCTTATTCGAATTGATTCAGGTAGATTTATAGGGCTTGGTTGCGAAATTGGGGCGACTATAGCGCTCGATTGCGGTTCAAGGGGCCTCGACTAGTGGTTCAGCTGGCCGAACAACTCGAAAAAAGTAGGTGGGCCAATCTGCCGACTATGTGAAGCATGCATATTTGCTCGTTTTGATTAAAACTAGGGTGCAGCCATAAGACTGCGCCCTAGTTTACTGCGTGCCGGTGCGTCCAGACGGATTGCACTGTGCCTGGCAGGCGCTCCCGCAGATGGATCGGTTATTTCGCAAACAGGTTCTTGAGGTTGAACTCGGCCTGTACCGTGCGGAGCATGAGGTCGGTGTCGTCCAGACCCAGATGCTGCTCGTTGGCGTCGGGCGCGAGGGTGCCGCGACGGCGTGCCCAGTTCTCGAGCGCGGCGGGGGCGGACTCGCGGGGGAGCGAGCGCACGTCGGCGTCCAGGCTGCGGCAGATCTGGCGCGAGTCGATGACGATGATCTTGCCGGCGCGGCGTGCCTCGGCGTAGCCGTCCAGGTGGATCTTGAACCAGCTGTCCTCAAAGGCGGCATTGTGTGCCATGTACGGGTACTTCTTCATAAGCTTGAGCAGCTGCTTTTGCAGCTCTTTGTTCTCGCGGAACGGCTTTTTGCCGTCGATGTCGTCCCAGGTGATGTGGTGGATATTCGACAACGGCACATCCTCGCCGCGGTAGATGTCGGGCAGGCCGCAGTAGTGTGCCTCGGCGTCATGCGGGACGGCGTCGCTGGTGAGCTCCATGATCTCCCAGCCCACGTTGATGATATAGCCGCGCTCGGGTGCACGGCCGGTGGTCTCGATGTCGATACCGAGCACGGTGCCCTGGATGGGCTTGCGGGCGTAGGCCACGCCGAGCGCGTCGCGGTCGCCGCGGATTTCGCGCATAACGGACGCGGCGGTGCGCTTTTGCATCTTGCCGATGGCGGCGCAGGTGTCGGCATCGGACAGGCCGCGCGAGAGCGTCGCGGGCGTCACGTTGCGCAGACGCGCCTCGCCAATCTGGTCGCACAGGTCGCGGTTGCGGTCGGCCAGGTCGCGCACGGTGGCAAAGTCGAAGCCGGGGTCGCCCTCGGCGGTAAAGTACTCGGTCTCGAGCACCTTGAGGGCCTCCTCGCCCTTCTGGCGCTCGGACTCCATGGCGCCGTGGTCGCCGTAGATAAACATGGGGATAAACGGCTGGCGCTCGTATTCGAGTGCTTGCGATACGTTCATATGCTACTCCTTGGACGGGCCGCGTTGTGCGGCTCGAGGTTACTGAGTTATGGCGAGATGATAGTTTACCATAGGCAACTATTGGCACCGCGCCCGGGACAACTACAATACCCTAGTTGACCGCTAGGACTTTTACAATGCTGCCGAAAGACACGAAAGGTTCCATCCGTCATGGATTTACTGATTGATATTTTGCTCGACGCCGGCAAGGACACGCTGTCGCTGGTGCCGTTTTTGTTGGTGACGTATCTTGCTCTCGAGACACTTGAGCACGTTGCGGGCGACCGCGTCAACGGCGCTATCAAGCGCGCCGGCGCTGCGGGTCCCGTGGTTGGCTCGCTGCTGGGCATGGTGCCGCAGTGCGGATTTTCGGCCATGGCAGCAACGCTGTACGCCGGCCGTGTCGTGACCTTGGGCACGTTGGTGGCGGTGTTCCTTTCGACCTCCGATGAGATGCTGCCGCTGTTGCTTGCCGAGCAGGTTCCCGTGCAGACTATGGCGATGCTTTTGGCTTCGAAAGCGCTGATCGCACTGGTCACGGGTTTTATCGTGGACGCTGCCATTCGCGGCCTGCGCCGTAACGCCCGCGCGCACGCGGCGATTCGCCGTACCGTGCTGGGAACCGCGGCCAACCCGGCCCACGTGAACTGCGCGCACGACGACCACAGCGGCGGTGACATCATCGACGAGGTGGCCGAGGCAGGCGTGAGCGCCGACCACATCCACGAGCTGTGCGAGCGCGACCATTGCGGTTGTGATGAAGACGAGGACGAGCACGAACACGGACATGGCCACGATCACGGTCATGAGGGCGAACATGAACACCATGATGGTCACGGTCACTCTCACTCCCACGAAGGGACGCCTGTCCTGTCGATCATCCGCAGTGCGATCTCGCACACCGTGCAGGTCTCGGTATTCATTTTTCTGGTGACGCTGATTCTGGTCGCCGTGCTCGAGACGTTCGGCGAGTCCGCGATCGAGCAGTTCCTGCGCGGCAACGAGACACTCGCTGTCCTGGGTTCGGCGCTTGTCGGGCTGATTCCCAATTGCTCGGCGAGCGTGGTCATTACACAGCTGTATCTGGAAGGCGCGCTGCAACTGGCGCCGATGCTCGCCGGCACGCTCATTTCCGCCGGCGTGGGTTATCTGGTGCTGTTCCGCACCAACCGCAGCGCCCGCGAAAATGCCGTGTTCCTGATCATGATGTGCGTCATCGGCGCTGGCTGGGGCCTCATCCTCTCCGCCGTTGGCCTCTAAGTAGGCCTAAAAAATGGGCTTCAAATAGCCATGCTCAGCGCCTGCGCAATGCGGCGACGCATGGCATTTTGAAGCCCGTTTTTTGTTGAGCCATGGATTCCGAGCGCTCACACCGCTCAAAACAAAAAGGTAGATTTTAGGCATGTCTCAAAAATCTACCTTGGTTAGTGCAGCAACTCGGTGAGGTTGCGTTTAAAGCGGGCGCGGTCTTCGCTGGTAAATGCTGCCGGACCGCGAGTGCGTCCGCCGGCGCGGCGTACCTTCTTTTCCTCGTGGCGAATAAACAGCTGCATGTCGATAGTCGCCTTGTCGTACACGCGCCCGCGCACACCGATGGCGGCGGCATCGCGCCCGAGCACCATGCTCGCCAAGCCAATGTCCTGCGTCACGACCACGTCGCCCGCCTGCAGGCGTTCGACAATGGCAAAGTCGGCGCTGTCGGCGCCCACGCTCACGTCGAGCGTCGTGACCCAAAAGCCGCGTCGCGCGTGCTCGGCATCGCGCGGGTCGTCGCGGCGAATGTGCCGTTCCAGGTTTTGCGTGCTGTTGCCGGCGATAACAACGGCGACGCCCGCCCGCCGCGCGCAGTCAATCGACTCGCGCGTGACCGGGCAGGCGTCGGCATCAATAAAGAGCGTCTTTGGCATCTAGCGCACCAGTTTGCCAAACTGAATGGCGCGAACAATGAGCGTCACGCCAAACACCAGCAGCGCGGCACCGCTAAAGATGACGAGCATCTTGGCCGACCACAGCGGATAGATAAACACGAACATGCCGGCGATGATGGAAAGTGCGCCGCTCAGGATAGCGAGGGCGCGGTTGGACGAAAGCTCGGACTCCAGAATGGACATGACACCTTCGACAATCCAGCCAAAGCCGGCCACGATAACCACCATCGTGGTGAGCGTCGCGGTCGAGAAGGCCTGGTTGCGCAGGATTATGACGCCGCCCAAGATAATGAGTAGGTTGGAGATGATGCTCGTCACGCGCCAGCCGGTGGGCAGCAGCGGCTCAAAAATGGCAGTGAATAGTCTGATGGCAGCAGTGATTACAAAGTAAAAACCCAGGACAGTCGTCAAAAAGACGAGGGACTTGGCAGGTGCAAAAAGCAGCGCGATACCAGCAATGAGTGCTAAGACGCCCGTGATGGCGTAGATCCAGCGTACGGCCTTGACGGCTTTGCCCGCCATGCTTTTCTCGTCAAATCCAAACTGGCTCGATTTTTGATCATCGTTCTTAAAGATGCCCATAAGTCTCCTTTCCGTGCGGCGTAAGCCTTGATCGTTACAACCAGTATCCCCTAAGGGCGCTGACGTATGGGTCGGGGAGGGCGAAACGTAACCCAAAGGCCCCGAATTGTTTCCGTTGTTCCCCACGTCGCGATTTTCTATTCAACAGGTGTAGAACATTGCAGCCCTGTTCGTTATTGCCTACGTTTTAGGTTAGATTTTCCTAAGGACAATTGGCTTGTATTGGGGGTCCCTATGAACGAAGCAGTTCCCGAGGCACCGTCGAGTGTCGAATCGATGGCAAAGCAAGGTTGCGAAAAGCTTGGCCTGGACACGTTTGACGCGCTGGTCCGCCGCGCCCGTACGTGCCGCCGTTTTGACGAGTCCATGCGCGTGCCGCGCGAGTTTTTGCTCGAGCTGGCGGAACTGGCGCACCTGGCTCCCTGCGGCGCCAATGCTCAGCGTCTGCGTTTTCATGTGGTGAGCGGTGCCGAGGATTGCGCGCGTGTATTTGATGAGCTTGCATGGGCCGGCGCGCTTAAGGATTGGTCGGGTCCTGCCGAGGGCGAGCGTCCGACCGGCTACATCGCGATTCTTGCCGAGCGCGCTGTTCCGGGTAAGCCCGCCGCGCCCATCACCGAGGTCGACACGGGCATTGCCGCGCAGACGATGATGCTCGCCGCTCGCAGCGCCACGCCCGAGGTGGCAGCCTGCATGTTCAAGGCCTTTACGCCCCACGCGATCGATGCTATGGGGCTCGATAACGACAAGTATGAGCTCAAGCTGATCATGGCTTTTGGCGTGCCGGCCGAGACGCAGATGATCGATGCGATCGATTCCAACCCCGACGGCTCAATTAATTACTGGCGTGACGATGCGCAGGTGCACCACGTACCCAAGCGCCCGCTCGCCGACGTGCTGGTGTAGCTGAGCGTCACCGCGGCGTGATCAGACGGTAAACCACCACAAAGGTGCCTGTCCCCTTTGTGGTGGTACGAGGGGAGAGCGTGTGGCAGATCTGTATTTGGTGCGGCATGGGCAGACTGAGCTCAATGTGCAGAGCATTTTGCAGGGCTGGCACGATTCGCCGCTTACGGCGCGCGGGCGCGAGCAGGCGCTGACGGCGCGTACGGCGTTTGCGGCGCGTGGCGTGGCCTTTGATCATGTGTATTCCTCGCCGTTGGGCCGGGCGCGGCATACGGCCGAGCTTATCGTTGGCGAGGGCCGTTCCATTGAGCTGGTCGATGACCTGCGTGAGTGGCATTTTGGCTCGCTGGAGGGCACATCAAATCGCGAGATGCCGCCGCAGCCCTGGGGCGATTATCCGGTGGCCTTTGGCGGCGAGTCGGAAGTGCAGCTTCAGTCGCGCATGGTCGCGGCGCTGTCCCGTATTATGGCCCGGCCGCAGCACGACTGCGTGCTGGCGGTTTCCCACGGCTCAGCCTGCCAGGAGTTTCTTGAGTATGTGACTGGCGGGGGAGAGCTACCCGACAACGGTGCCGTGCTTCATTTTGGCTATTGCGACGGGGCGTTTTCGCTCTTGGGTTGGTAACGAACGAAAGGACCCCTATGAATAAAGATCTGTATCTGGTCCGTCATGGACAGACGATATTCAACCTTAAGCGTATCATTCAGGGGTGGAGTGACTCGCCGCTTACGCAGTTGGGTTGCGACCAGGCGGCGCGCGCCGGCATGTTTTTACGTGCGCGCGGCATTGAGCCCGATCATGCCTACACCTCTACGCTTCATCGCACCGAGCAGACTGTCGCCAACTTGTGGCCGGGCTTGGCGTACGAGCGCCTGGACGGCCTGCGTGAGTGGTTCTTTGGCGACTTTGAGGCCGAGCGCGTGATGCTTATGCCCGAGCGCCCGTGGCGCGACTTCTATCGGCAGTTTGGCGGCGAGGGCCAGATCCAGGTGCGCACGCGCATGGTGGCGACGCTGACCGATCTTATGCAGCGTCCGGACCATACGTGCGTGCTCGCGGTAAGTCATGGCTCAGCTATCAAGGAGTTTTTGGACCACGTGCGGGGCGCGGCGGCCGACGAGCGCGAACGCGTGCCGGGCAACTGCTCAGTGCTGCATTTTGCGTTTGACGATGCGGCCGATACGTTTGAACTGGTCGAAGTCTTTACGCAGGAAGACTACGCGCGCGAGCTGGGGCTAGAGCCGCTCGTGGCGGCGGCAGGTCCGCAGCGTGGATAACGCTGACGTTGCGGCCCGGTTTACCGGCGTAATTGTTTGATGCGAAAAGGGCGGAGGTGCATGCGTTTGCTGCATCTCCGCCCCTTGTTTGTTTGGATGCTGGGTTTTCCAGCTTAGCGTTTGAGTTCGCTAGAACCGTGAGACCTGGTGAGTGAGCAGACCCGTCGGAACCTGCGGCGCGTTGCCGCTGACCTGCGCGGCGGGGAACAGCACGGCTACAGCAAAGTTGAACGGCTCTTTGCCAGAGTAGGCGCCGGCAGCGCGGGCCTCGTCGGCCAGAATCTGCGATGCCCCAGCCAGTGCGGCGACATAGGCGGAGTCACCGGCGAACACCGGGTCGGGCGCCTGATCGAGCATGGCACGGATGGCGGCAACGGCGTCCTCGCGCTTGACCTCCCACACGCGATGTGTGACGCCCGCGGGATCGGTGACGGCGTAGAGCGATGCGCCCTCTTTGGCAGCGCTCAAAATGATATCCATGACGGGCGACGCCTCGTAGGCGAGCGACACGGGGCGCGGCTGCACCTTAAGCTCGGCGATCGCGCGCGCGGCGGCGAGTGCGTCGACGCTCTCGGCGGCAGCCTCGTCGCTACCCGTCAGTACGTTAACCGGGCAAATCGCCACGACACCCGTCGCGCGACCCGGCTCGCCCGAGCATTCGTACACGTAATACGCCGCGCCTGGATCCTTGAGCATTAGGCCGTCAGCAATGGCGCCGCGCAGGGCGTCGTTGCCGCTCAGGATACCGCCCATCGCAGGCAGCGCCTCGAGCACACGGTCCTGAGCCGGGCGGATGCAGGGAAACGGAAGTGCTTTCATGGGCGGTCCTAACGCGCGAGTCGGTTTGTTCGCGGCTTATTATGCCCCAACTTGGCCGCTTGCGTCCCAGAGCGTGTTATCGGCAAGCGCGATGAGCACGTTTTGGCAGCGAACGATATCGGCATGGGGCACATACTCGTCGGGCTTGTGTGCGAGCGCCAACGAGCCGGGGCCGTAGCTCATACAATTGCGGTTGCCTGTCTTGCCGGCAATAACGGCGGTATCGGTGTAGCCGGTAAAGAAGCCGACGGTCGTGTCCGCGTCCGTTACGTCATCGGCGGCACGCTTGAGCGCTGCTAGAAGGGGAGAGTTCGGGTCGCGCTCGATGGCGGGGCGGTCGCCCGTCACGGTGTAGCTGCCATGGCAACCGGGAACGGCGGCTTCGGCGACGGCGATGGCATGCTCGACCATATTGATTGCGGCGGCCGTATCGGTCGGCGGGGTCAGGCGCATGTCGACCCAGACTTTGGCGCGGTCGGGTACGACGTAGGGGCGATATCCGCCCTCGATTTGGCCAAACGTGATGGTCGAAGGCCCCAGCTCATCGTGCGCGGGCAGCGCCGCAAACGCGCGACGAAGCGAACACACGACCTCGGCCATGGCGGCGACGGCATCCGCGCCCTTCCAAGGCTGGCTCGCATGCGCCGTCACGCCAGCCATTTCAATCTCGAACCACGTACGCCCCTTGTGCGCCACCTGGATCTGTCCGTCGGTGGGCTCGGTGTCCAGCACCCATTCGCGCGAGCTGACCCAGCCAGCATCGATCGCGGCCTCTGAGCCGCGCATGAAGTCTTCCTCGTCGACCGAGCAGATGAGCGAAAAGCCGCGGCGTGGCAGCGCGCCATCCGCCGCCACGCGCTCGAGCGTATGGACCAGTGCGGCAATGGCGCAGGCCAGGCCACCCTTCATATCGCAGGCACCGCGGCCATAGAGTTTATCGTCGCGCACAACCGCCCCAAGCGGTTCGATGTCTGCGTCCCAGCCATCGCCCAAGGTGACGGTATCCATGTGGCAGATATAGATCAGCCGCGGCTCGTCGCTTTGGCCCGGCACGGTGACTTTAAGGTTGCGGCGCCCGGGCAGCACTTCGAGCTCCTCAATCTGCACGGCATCGAGCGCAGAACTATCAAGTTGTGCCAGCTGCTGCTCAATGAGCCTCTTAATGAAGCGCTCAATTTCATCCTCATACGCGCCCGGGTCTGAGCTGTCGATCCGCACAAGCTCCTGCGCAAGCCGCCAGGCAAAATCCTCATCAACCATATGCAACCTCACAATCAGTTTGCTTTCCAAACCGATTGTAAGCCTCCTGAGAGATCCGCGACGTGGGCGTGGCAGTATTTACCGTTCGCAGGCCGAGCCAGCGCGTTTGCCGTCCGGGCGGGTTCACAAGCGACGCAGCGGGTACGTACCCTTCATGGACGACATGCTGTGCGACATATCTGCCTTTCGGTATCACCGGATACCTCCACAGGTCTTGGCAATAATGCCGGACCTGCCCGATTCTGCGGACGATCCGCGCAGGGAGCACCTATGTGAGCATCCGCTCGTCACGCATTTCCTGGGCACCCCGTTACACGTGTTGGCGCAGGGCAGCTGCGGACGTAAGGGCGATCGCATTGTCAGGCATGTTTGGAACGGGGAGAGGCCGTTTGATTCCGTGCGGCAGACGGAGTTTGGCCTCGATGTTGCGTCCCCACTCTTTACCCTGCTGACCCTGGCTTCCTCGGTCTCAAACGAGCGTCTAATCATGTGCATGTATGAGATGTGCGGCACCTTTGCCGTGTGCAAGATTGCGCCTCAGGTAAAGTCGGCACTTGAGCAGGCATACGGGGGCCGGTGGGGTGACGCACGGTCGGGCTGGGAAAACGTAAAGGATGTCTCGGGGAATCCAACGGACTTGTGGAAACGACCTCCCTTGATCGAGCTCTCTGAGCTTACAGAGTTCGTCGATAAGGTCCGGGGGCTCCGCGGCGCTAAATCGTTCATACGAGCCGCGAAATGCATTACGGGGGTGGCAGCATCGCCGCTCGAGGTCCAGGCTTCGATGCTGTTTGGCCTTACGAGGTTGCGCGGCGGCGAAGGGCTGAGCCTTACCAATAACGTTGAGATTCGTATGACGCGCAGCGCCCGCCTGATTTCGGGGCTTGATAGGCGCTATGCCGATATCCTGCTGGCAAATAAGGACGGCAGCCGAGAGTGTCTGGTTGAATGCCAGGGTAAAGCCATTCACGGATCCATTGAATCCAAGATTTCGGACTCCGATCGAACGACGGCGCTGCAAGCGATGGGATATCCCGTCATTCTGATGACCTATGGTCAGCTGGCCGACTCCGATGCCTTCCGCGTGGTGATGGAGCTCATCATGTCCTATCTCGATGTGCCGCTGAAAGACAAGACGCCGCGACAGCAGGAGCTCGAACGGCGGCTTCGTGAGGAGATTTTTATCGATTGGGCAGGAATGTAGCCGCGCGGGTGGAAAACGGTCGCGCGGACTAGAGTTTTGGTCACAAAAAGACTTATATTTCGCCTTGGAGGGGCCTTAAAAATGCTATCTAGAATAAGTTGTTTCGGAAAATGGACAGTCAACTTACATTCGGCACATAGAGATCGATTTTTACCTACTAAAGTCCCTGATAAAGCTGTTTATCAAAGCGGGTGTGCTTAGCGACTTGAGCCTCACTATCGATTATCTGAAAAAACTTGTTATGGGTATCATTTTAAAGTCGTCCGGAACAACAAAATCGGCCCCCGTTTCGTGAAAACGGGGGCCGAATGGGCTTCGTGGTCTGTCTGGCAGGATTGGCGCCGGCGCTATTTAATCACGCGCACACGATACATCGACGGAATATGCTTGAGTGCCTCGATCGTGCTGCCGTCCAGGTGCTCATCGGTGTCGAACATGGTGTAGGCGTTCTCGCCAGCGGACTCGTTGATCATGCGCTGCACGTTGGCGTTGTCCTTGGCGAGAATGGCCGTGATCTGGCCGATCATGTTGGGCACGTTGGCATGCAGGCAAGCAATGCGGCTTGCGGCGCGCGCCTTGCCCATGCTGCAGGCGGGGTAGTTGACGCTGTGCGCGATGTTGCCGTTTTCCAGGTAATCTTTGAGCTCGCTGATGGCCATGTCGGCGCAGTTGGCCTCGGCCTCGCCGGTGCCGGCGCCCGAATGCGTGGTGATAAACGTGTTGGGCATCTTGACGGTCTTGGGCGTGGCAAAGTCGCAGCTAAACCAGCTGAGCTTGCCCTCGCGCAGGGCAGCGTCGACGGCGTCCTCGTCAATGATGGTTTCGCGCGCGTAGTTGATGAGCACGGCGTCGGGCGCCAGCAGGTCGATCTGCTCGGTGCTGATCATGCCGATGGTATCGGCCTTGCTGGGCACGTGCACGGTGAGGTAGTCGCAGCCGCGGCACAGATCCTCGAGCGTGCCCACGCGCTGCACCTCGCGACTCAGCACCCATGCGTGCTCGACGGAAATGAACGGGTCGTAGCCGTAGACGTCCATGCCCAGGTCGACGCAGGCGTTGGCGACCTTGGAGCCTACGTTGCCCAGGCCGATGACGCCGATGCGCTTGCCCTTGAGCTCGCGGCCCACAAAGGCCTTTTTGGCCTTCTCAGCGTCGACCTGGATCTCGGGGTCGTCGGCGTTGTCGCGCACCCAGTTCATCGACTGCACTACTCCGCGGCTCGAAAGCACCAGCATGCCCAGGACAAGCTCCTTGACGGCGTTGCTGTTGGCACCGGGGGAGTTAAAGACGACGACGCCTTTCTTGGCGTACTCCTCGACGGGGATGTTGTTGACGCCGGCACCGCAGCGGGCGATGGCGCGGATGCCCTCGGGCAGCTCGTAGCCGTGCAGGTCGGTCGAGCGCATCAGGATCGCGTCGGCCTCCTCGGCGGTGCTTACAAACTCGTAGCCCTCGCCAAACTCGACTTTGCCGTCTTTAGTGATGTCGTCGATGGTCTTTATCTTACGCATGGAAAAACTCCTTAGCAGGTTTTTATCTAAACAGGGTGGTCTGAGGTGGCTGGTCGGCCCGCGTGCTGCGGGCTAGTTAGATCGCGGGCTCAAACTATGCTGCGCTTCGAAGTCCTTCATGAACGAGGCCAGTGCCCGCACGTCTTCCATGGTTACGGCGTTGTACACGCTGGCGCGCATGCCGCCGACGAGGCGATGACCCTTGACGTTTTGGATCTGGTGCTCTGCCGCGCCCGCAACGAAGGCCGCGTCGAGTTCGGCATCGCCGGTACGGAAGGTGACGTTGGCGATGGAGCGGCTATCGGCCTGCGCGGTGCCATGGAACAGCTCGCTGAGCTCGAGTAGATCATAGAGCAGGTTGGCCTTGGCCCAGTTGCGCTCGGCCATGGCGGCAAGTCCGCCGGTCTCCTCGACCCAGTGGAACACCTTGCCGCACACGTAGATGCCAAAGGTGTTGGGCGTGTTGAGCATGGAGCCCTTGGCGGCTTGGGTCTTAAGGTCCATGTACTGCGGCGTCTGCGCATAGGCCGGGCCTTCGGCGATAAGGTCGTCGCGCACGATGACCACGGTCACGCCCGCGGCGCCGGCGTTTTTCTGCGCGCCGGCGTAGATGAGCCCGTAGCGCTCAACGTCGAGCGGCTGCGACAGAAAGCAGCTCGAGACATCGGCGACCAGCGGCACGTCGCCGCAATTGGGCAGCTCGTGGTACATGGTGCCAAAGATGGTGTTGTTCTGGCAGATGTAGACGTAGTCGAGCCCGTCGCCCGCAGCCTCGGCGGCAATACGCGCGTTGATGTCGGCCATGTCGGGGATGCGGTCGAAGTTGGTGTCTTCGGAGCTCGCGAGCAGCGCGGCCTCGCCGTACTTGGCGGCCTCCTTGTACGCCTTGTTGGCAAAGTTGCCGGTCACGACGTAGCCGGCGCGGCCGCGGCGCATGAGGTTCATGGGGATGCCCGCAAACTGCAGCGTGGCGCCGCCCTGCAAAAACAGGACGCGGTAGTTGTCGGGGATGCTCAGCAGACGGCGCAGGGTTGCCTCGGCGTCGTTGATAATCTGCTGGTACATGCTAGATCGATGGCTCATCTCGAGCACGGACATGCCGCAACCGCGGTAGTCCATCATCTCGTTGGCGATCTCGGCGAGCACGCTTGTAGGCAGCGCGGCCGGGCCAGCTGAGAAGTTGTGCACACGTGCCATCTTCTAGTTCCCCTCGTAGTCGTTTGAACGTTCGGGATACTTTAGCACAGTGGAGCGTCAGGCGCGACCGAATCACAGCAAAACCCGAGTGCGCCGCTATGATTTACAGGATGGTTACATGGGGGAGGGGTGCTTTACTCCTCGGGCAAATCCAAATCTGCGAGCGAAGGCATGAAGTTCTCTAGGCGCTTGATTTCTTCGTCGCAAATTAGCTAACCCCTGGTCACTACGACGCCAGCGTGGCGATGACGGCTTCGTCGCCGGCGTATATGAGGGTGTTGCCATCGGGAATGATCGTTTGGCCGTCGCGCTTGAGCATCACTACAATAAACGGATGCTTGCCTTGCGGCACATCGCGCAGGCGCTGACCGGCCAGGCGACCGTGGGGCGTCACGGTGACCTCGCGCAGCGTAACCTCGGCACGCTCTTCGAACGTTGGGGCTGCCATCACCAGAAGGTCGCCTTCCTCGATGACGGTATCGCCGTTGGGCAGTACCGGGTGCGCCCCGTCGCGCAGCACCAAGACCACGAGCATGTCCGTCGCGCTGCCAATATCGGCGAGCGAGCGTCCGGCAAACGGATGTCCAGCGCCCACCTTGAGCTTTACAAACGACATGCCGTCCTCGTCGCGGTAGTCGTTAAAGGTGCGGCGTACGTCGCCGGCCGCATCGATCATATCGAGTTTCTTCGCCACCGCCGGCAGTAGCGAACCCTGCACCACAATGCTCGATACGGCAATCACAAACACCAGGTCAAACAGGTCGTGACCGCCGGGAACGCCGGCTACCACGGCAAAGAGGCTAAAGACGACCGAAGCCGCGCCGCGCAAGCCCGCCCAGCTTACGAGTGCAACCTGGCGAGGGTTCGTCTTAAAGGGCACCAGCAGCAGACCGACGGCGATGGGGCGGCTCGCAAAGAGCATAAACGCCATGAGCGCCAGGCCCGGCAGCAGCATCTGCGGCAGGCGCGCGGGCGTGACGAGCAGGCCCAGCAAAAAGAAGATGGTCATCTCGGCCATCTCGGTGAGGGTGTCAAAAAAGTGCGCCATCTCGACCTTACCGGTGATGTCGCTTGCGCCCAGCACAATGCCTGCAAGGTATACGGCCAAAAAGCCATTGCCGCCCAGGTAGCTCGGCAGCGCGTAGGCGACGATGGCCACGGCGAACAAGAAGATGGTCTGCGCGCCTTCGGCCGTTGCGTGTGCGCGCTCAATCAGACGGCTGGATGTCCAGCCGATGGCAAGGCCCAACCCCACGCCCAGGATGATCTGCTTGGTCAGCAGCACGGGAATGTCGATATTGCCGCCCGCCGCGAGGGTCGCGAGCACGGCAGTGAGCATGTAGGCGACGGGGTCGTTGGAGCCCGATTCGACCTCGAGCAGCGAGTCGGTGCCGCCCCTCAGCGAAAGGCTGTGCTCGCGCAGAACGCTAAAGACGCTGGCCGCGTCGGTGGACGCCACGACCGATCCCAGCAGCAGGCCGCCGATCCAGTCGAAGCCCAGCACAAAGTGGGCGAACACGCCGGTGATGCCTGCGGTGATGACGACGCCGAGCGTGCTCAGCAGCACCGCCGGCGCGGCGACGGGCTTGGCGCGGTCTATGTTGGTGTTAAAGCCGCCGTAGAACATGATGAACAATAGCGCCGTGCTGCAGACGGTTTCGGTGAGTGCGTAGTCGCTAAAGTCGATATGCGCCGGGCCGTTGACGCCCAACAGCATGCCGAGCGCGATAAAGATAAGCAGGGTGGGGAAGGGGAGCTTTTTGCCGACGGGTTTGATGGTCAGGCACAAAATGATGACGAGGCCGATAAAAAGAAGGATCTGGTTCATGGATGGTGTCCGCTCCTGGGTGGTTGGCGTGGCACGGTTAGTTGTCTGCGGTTATTTGTACCCAAAGATGGTGGGTTTATGGGGTTGGATTGCGGGCGTGCGCGATATCGTCATAGACGGCTGCCGTCTTTGCCTCTGCTCGGAAACCCTTTCCAGCTTTATTGCAACGGAGTACAATGGGTAACGTTTAAGTTCAACTTGAAGTTTTAGTTGCGGCGCCGGGCTTTGGCCGCAATGCAAGGAGAGGCGTACCATGGCGATCTATGTGACATCTGATGCTCACGGGCACGTGCGTGCGCTTGACGAGGCCCTGTCCAAGATTTCGTTGACGTCCGACGACACGCTGTACGTGCTGGGCGACATGATCGATCGCGGGCCCGATCCGGTCGGCGTTATTAAGCTCGTGCGCTCGCTGCCTAACGCCCGCGTTCTCAAGGGCAATCACGAGCAGATCATGCTCGATGCCATCATTGGCCAGGATCCGCTCGATGCCGAGACCTGGGATATCAACGGTGGCTGGACGACGCGCGAGCAGCTCAACGACATGGAATTTGAGGCATACGAGGAGCTCGTGCGATGGATGGCCGCGCTGCCGCTCTACGCGGTGGCCGAGACCGAGGAGCGCCCGTATCTGCTGGTACATGCTGGAATCGAGATGAAGGCGGCGCGCGCGTTTTTACTTGAGCATGGCGTCGATTGTGCCGATGGCGTCGGAGCGGTGGGTGCCGATCGCGAGCTGCTGCAGCAGATGCTCGCGGTGCAGTCGTCCGATGACCTGCTGTGGATTCGTCACGGCTATTGGGATGCGCCGACGGGACTGCTTTCTGCCGAGGGCGAGGGTCCGGTCGTGGTGAGCGGCCACACGCCCACGGTGTCGCTTGGGCGCTATTGCGAGGTTGGCGGCCTGGCGGGGCTTGATGAGGAGTCGGGCCGCGGGCAGATTGTGCGCCTGGGTGGCGAGGATACCGCCGGCGTGCCCGATCGTATCGATATCGACTGCGCCGCCGCCACCGGCTCCGAGTTCGGCCGCGTCGGGATCCTGCGCCTGGATGATGGCGCGGAGTTCTACGCGAATATCAACCCTGGAGAATAACCTTGTTCCGCCGTTCTACCGAACGGCGGTCACGTTGACGCTGCGCAGCCCCGAAGCACCCCACCTTGTCGCTCAAACCGTCGCTCGCGTACAGAAGTACGCGTCGCTCCTCCTTCGCGCCAACCTGGGGCACTTCGAGACTGCTCGCTGTCGGTGCCAAAACATCGACGTTTCTTTTCTTCAAATTGATTCGAATTAGGCGCCGTAGGGGTTGCGGTCGCGCTCGATGCGTTGGCGGATGTGGGCGTATTCGATAATCAGCAGCACCAGGAGTAGGGCCATGATGGCTAGGTAGCTCACCACAGCGCCCATCAGACCCAGTAGCTTAATCAGGATCACCGGCAGCACCACGCTTACGGCGAAGCAGATCAGGTAGATCTTGGTGACGTCTCCAGCGTGGCGCAGCACCGTGATGATGGCGTAGATAAAGTCGATGGCCGCGGTGACGCCGCCGGCGACGACCATCAGCAGCGCCAGCGTACGGTAGCGTTCAAAGCTGAGGCCGTACATAAAGCTCATGAGGGGAATACCGGGACCTGCCATAAATGCGGCGCACACGCCGGTGATGACCACGATCAGCGCCATAACGGCAACAATAATCAGGTCAAAGCGACGACGCTTGCGAGGATTAGCCCAAATGCTCGACAAGCGCAGGAGCTGCGGTTTATAGATAAATCCAATGCTCAGCAAAATAGCCTGCGCCGGAAAGAACAGGGCATTAAAGTACAGCTGATATTTGTATGCCAGCGTGCCTTCCATCACGAACTTGGGCATGCTCTCGATAAGGTTGAACAGGAACAGCGCACCAAAGAGCGGGGCGCACTGGATAAACAGGTGGCCGACCTCGCGCAGGCTCACGCGGCGCGATTTTTCGGTCTCGAGCAGGGCAAGCGGCGCGGTGACCAGCACGAGCGAGGCAATCGCGGCGATGCCCATGGCCATGGCCGCGATGGGCATACTGCGCGTAAGGAACAGCGCCATGCTAAAGACCGCGATGACGCCGGCGGAACGCAGCGTTTGGCTCATGCCGGCCAAATAGAGCTTGTCGGCCTGCTGCAGGCGGCCCTCGTACACGTCCGCCACGCCGTCGATCACCTTATACAGGTAGACGCCCAGGCCGATCGTGGCCATCTGCGCATCGTAGCCGCGGGCGCTGCTGTATACCAGGCCGCATGCCAGCGCGAGCGCTCCGCAGAGCCAGCGGTTGAGCTGGTAGGAGGCGAAAGAGGTTTTTTCGTCGATATCCGAGACCTGGAAATTGCGCACGCCGTAGTTGCACGCGATCATGATGAGCGTGCCGGTGACAAAGGCGATGGAGAATTTGCCAGCCTCCTCGGCGCCCACGAGCTGTGTGGACACGATGGTGAGCAACGGAAACGCCATGCCCCACACGGCGGTGCCCAGGGTATTCCAAAGGTAGTCGCGACGGGTGGCGTGATCTTCGTACTCGGCTTCTTGTGTGGAGAAGCCGCCGCCGTAGACGGCTCCGAGCAGGCGGTTCCACCAAGCGTTGACCATGCGGCGGACGGGGCCGGGCTCCCGATCGCGTTCGCGCCGGCGACGGCGTGTGGCCTGGCTGCTGTCGGGGCCGCCGGCGTTGCGCTGGCTCAGCTCCTGGATGCGCGCGAGCTCTTCGGCCGTGTGGGAGGCGGGGAACAGGCCGTTCTCGATGCGTCCGCCCTGGGTCCTTGCGGTGCCGCTGCCCGCTACGGCGGGGTCGGCGACGCCATTGCGGCGGGCGATGGCGCGGCGAATGCTATCGAGGGGCGTGATGCTCAAAGCGGAGTCCTTTCTATTGCTGCACTCTAGTATAGACGCGACGGTGTTCGGTCGTGTTTTTGAACAGGTTGTTCGATAATTTCGGCGGCGCCATTCAGTAGACGGCACTCGGGGACGTTCCTTATGTGCCGGCACTTTAGGAACGTCCCCGAGTGCCGGCATCCGGGGACGCTCCTTGGTTGTTGCCTGTTCAAGAGTGTCCCCAACGATTAGTCGTTTAAAAACGTCCCCAATGACTAGGCCGCTTGCCTGCGATTTTTGACCGTTGGGCGGGCGCTTCGCCGTTGCCGCAAAAACGTTTTTGCATATCGGGTACAACGGGCTTTACGTGAGTAAAGTGCGCGCCGCGTCCACGTGTCGCGCTTTTAAAGGAGGCCCCATGCCAGGTGTTACCCCTGCAGAAGTTCTGTCCAACTTTGGCATTACGCTGGTCGAAGATCCTGCCGAGAACCAGCCCCGCCTGCTGGTCGACCTGCCGGCAGCCGAGCTCGTCGAGCACGCCATCCGTCGCAACGAAGGTCGTATGGCCTCCAACGGCGCGCTGGTGATCGAGACGGGGGAGCGCACTGGCCGCTCGCCTAATGACCGCTTTATCGTTGACACCCCCGATGTTCACGACAAGATTGCCTGGGGTGCCGTCAACCGCCCGCTGTCTGTCGAGAGCTACGAGGCCATCAAGGCCGGCATCGTCGACTATCTCAACGAGCGCGACGTGTTCGTCACTCGCGGTATGGCCGGTGCCGACCGCAACCATACGCGTCGTCTGCTTGTCGCCTGCGAGCGTGCCAGCCAGGCGCTCTTTATTAAGCAGATGCTCGCCCGCCCGCTTGCCCGTGAAATCGCACGCACCGGCGAGCCGGACTTCTGCGTGCTCGCCGCGCCGGGCTACCAGTGCGATCCCGCCATCAAGGGCCTCAACTCCAGCGCCGCCGTGGTCATTAACTTCCAGGAGCGCGTGATTCTGGTCGCCGGCACCGGCTACTCCGGCGAGATCAAAAAGTCCATTTTCAGCGTCATGAATTACCTGCTGCCCGTCGAGGACGACGTGCTGCCCATGCATTGCTCGGCCAGTATGGACCCCGTCACGCATGAGACCGCCGTGTTCTTTGGCCTCTCCGGCACCGGCAAGACCACGCTTTCGGCCAACCCCACGCGCCTGCTGATCGGCGACGACGAACACGGTTGGTCCGACATGGGCATCTTCAACATCGAGGGTGGCTGCTACGCCAAATGCGAGGGCCTGGACGCGTTCCACGAGCCTGAGATCTTCAACGCCGTCCGCTTTGGCGCGATCTGCGAAAACGTGGTGCTCGACGAGAACCGCAAGCCCAACTACGACGACATCTCGATCACGCACAACACGCGCGTGGCCTACCCTGTGGAGCACATTCCCAACGCGTGGACCAAGGGCATGGGCACCACTCCGAGCGTCGTGCTGTTTTTGACCTGCGACGCCTTTGGCGTGCTGCCGCCCATCTCGCGCCTGACGGCCGACGCCGCCATGTATCACTTTGTGACGGGCTTTACGGCCAAGATCCCCGGCACCGAGGTCGGCGTCACCGAGCCCACGCCCACGTTCTCTTCGCTGTTTGGCGAGCCGTTTATGCCGCTCGACCCCATGGTCTATGCCAAGATGCTCGGTGAGCGCATCGCCGACGGCCGCACGCGTGTGTACCTGGTCAACACCGGCTGGATTGGCGGCGGCTACGGCGTGGGCCATCGCATCGAGCTTGCCTACACGCGCGCCCTGGTGGCCCGCGCCCTCGACGGTACCATCGAGGACAGCGAATTCGTGCATGACGATATCTTTAACGTTGACATTCCCACCACGTGCCACGGCGTGCCCGACGGCATCCTGGTGCCGCGCCAGTACTGGCAGAGCACCGCGCGCTACGACGAGGCGGCGCACAACTTGGCCGTGATGTTCGAGGAGAACTTCGAGAAGAAGTACTCGCACCTGCCCGAGTCCGTGAAGGCCGCCGGTCCGCACGCTCAGGTGCACGCCGACGCCCGTCATCGCGGCCGCGGCCTGCTGGGACTCCGACACTAGCGTCGCCGCGAGTCCATATCCGCCACAAAGGGGACAGGCACCTTTGTGGCGGTTTTGCTTGGGCGAATGACTCGGGTTACAATACGCCTGACATATCGCCCCCTTCTCCGGATGGGGGCAGCGTAAGCGCTCTTGTGGCGGCACCGTAGGACTTTGAAGGTGGCCGTCGTAAGAGCGCTTTTTGTTTAGGCACCCGGGCTCGGGCGCATGCTATGAAGGGAGAGCACATGAAGAGTTTCGTTGCCGAGGATTCGTTTTGGGAGCTATTTCCGCAGGCGGCTGTCGGTGTTGTGGTCGTAAAGGGCATGAAGCCCGCGGCTCAGATTCCTCAAGAGGACGTTGATGCGATTGCCGCGTTGCTCGACCGCGCCAATATCGATGCGGAGCGTCACCTGACGAGTGATACCATCAGCGAGAATGCGCCGGTTAAGGCATGGCGCGAGGCATATCGCCTATTCAAGACCAAGAAGGGCGCGCGTTGCTCAATTGAGAACCTGCTCAAGCGCGTGCTCAAAGGAAAGCCGGTGGGCCACATTACGCCCGCGGTGGACATCTACAACACGGTGTCGCTGTCCTACGCGCTGCCCGTAGGCGGCGAGGATTTGCACGCGATTGAGGGAGACCTTTGCCTGAAGGTGACCGACGGTGGCGATTCATTTCTGCCGCTTGGCGAGGAGACAGATGACCCGACGCTGCCCGGCGAGCTCGCCTACATCGATGATGCGGGCGCCGTATGCCGCTGCTGGAACTGGCGCGATGGCGTTCGAACGGCGTTGTCCGATGATTCGGCCGATGCTTTCCTGGCGATTGAGTGCGTGGAGCCCGAGCGGATGGGGGATTGCCAGGCCGCGATCGATCGCTTAGCCGAGCTGCTCGAGCGCTATCTGGGAGCGACGGTTGTCGTTAAAACGCTTGTGACCCGCGACAATCCTTGCGTGGGGCTGTAGCGAAGTCTGCGGATCAAACTCGATGCCCCAAACCACCACAAAGGTGCCTGTCCCCTTTGTGGTGGTTTTTATGTTGATGGGTTAACAAATGGGATATTTGGGTACGGGTGTTGCCTTGTGCGGCTAAGATGTTTACCCGTTAGCATCATGTAAGCGAAAGGCGGTCGTCACCATGCAGCAGAACGACGAGACACGTTTTGAGGACTTTGTCGGACTGATCAGCGGCCTCTACAAGGAGATTCAGCGTATCAAGACGTCCGAAGGCGCAAGGCTGGGCCTCAAGGGCTCCGACGTTATGTGCCTGTACTATCTTGAGCGCAGCAAGGACGGCCTGACTGGCGCCGACCTCGCCCGCATGGCCGGCGTTACCCGTGCCGCCGTTTCGCGCACACTGGCACATCTGGAGGAGGGCGGCTACGTCGAGGTTGACGACTCGGGTGATGCGGCCGTCAAGTATCGTGCTCCGGTGCGCCTGACTGCCCTGGGCGGCGAGAGCATGAGCGAGGCCGATCGCATCATTCGCGAGGTGCTCGATACCACCGGCAAGGCCATGGGCGTGGAGCAGCGCGAGCAGATGTATGCATCGCTGCGCACGATCCTCAACACCCTGCGCGAGATCTAGAGCCGCGCTGGCGCTAGCTTTCAGCCAAGAACTGCATCGTCCCGTTTGAGCGCGTACGCCGTGCCGGGACATTGCTGTCAAAATTCCCTGCGCGAGACCTGCGCAAGAAAGGATTCGTTATGTCCGTCCGCATTATTACCGATTCCGCAAGCGATATGTCGCCGGCGGAGCACCCCGCTCTGCGTGTTCTGCCGCTGTCCGTCACCTTTGGCACCGATGTGTATATGGATGGCGTCGACATCGATCACCAGCGCTTTTACGAGATGCTTGTGGAGCGCGATGAGCTGCCCAAGACCGGTCAGGTCAACCCGTACGCCTTTTCGCAGGCGATTGCCGAAGCGCGTGAGGCCGGCGATGAGACCGTGATTATTACCGTGGGAGCCAAGCTCTCGGGCACCAACCAGAGTGCTCGTACGGCACTTGCCGAGGCGCCGGGCGGCGACATGTTCGTCGTGGACAGCAATAACGTGACCTTGGGCGAGCGCGTGCTGGTCGAGTATGCGCTGCGCCTGGTGGACGAGGGCCAGGGCGCGGCTCAGGTTGCGGCGGCTGTCGAGGCCGTGCGCGACCGCGTGGTCGTCATCGGCCTGCTCGAGACGTTGGAGTACCTGGTGCGCGGCGGTCGCCTGTCTGCTGCGGCCGGTGCCGTGGGTACGCTGCTCAACGTAAAGCCCGTGGTGGCTGCCGAGGACGGTCTGATCGTGCAGCTGGGCAAGGCGCGCGGTTCCAAGAACGGACGTAACCTGCTCAACCAGAAGGTCGAAAAGGCGGGCGGCATCGACTTTTCCATGCCGCTGGCGCTCGGCTATACGGGCCTTTCGGATGCGGTGCTCAAGAAGTATATCGAGGACAGCGCGGCACTGTGGGCTGGCCACACCGAGGGCGAACTGCCCGTTCACACCATCGGCGCCACCATCGGCACCCATGTAGGCCCCGGCGCCGTAGCCGTAGCCTTCTTCCAGCCCGTTAACTAGCCCACCTGCCAAAACCACCACAAAGGGGACAGGCACCTTTGTGGTGGTTTATGCTATTCCGGGTGGAAGGGAGCGAGCAATGGCGTCTGAGGGCTTTTTTGAGCGGGTGTACGAGGTGGTCGAGCAGATTCCCGAGGGGATGGTCGCCACGTATGGTCAGGTGGCGCTGCTTGCTGGACGTCCACGAAGTGCGCGGTACGTGGGGTATGCCCTGCATGGCAATCCGCGCCCCGGCGAGATTCCCTGTCACCGCGTGGTGTTTGCCGATGGCCGCATATGCGATGGTTTTGCTTTTGGCGGTCCCGATGCTCAACGTGAGCTTTTGCTAGGGGAGGGTGTGGCGTTTAAGGACGACATGCACGTCGACTTGGCCGCCTGTCGCTGGCCTGCAGGGCTCTAGCGGCTCTGCCGTGGTTAAAACCACCACAAAGGTGCCTGTCCCCTTTGTGGTGGTTCTAGTTTACCTGAGCTAACTTATGGAGAAGCTATGGGGGAACATATTGACGCTACAAAGTAAACCACGGTGAACTATATTGTATTCAGCAACGGAGCAGGCAATAGGCGATGAAAAAGCCTGCCCTGTTGAGTTTGATTCGCATTCCTCCCCTCTGTGCGATTCAACGGTGTACTTCGGGAACAGGCTCGCTGGCAACTAACTGCCAGCGGGCCTGTTCCTGTTTTTCGGGGGAGTGCAATGGGCAGAGCCGAACCGGTCGGGCACCAAAAAAGGCGGACGCACTAGCGCCCGCCCTATAGCAATCGAAAGTTCTAGCCAGCAGATCGATCTAGTACACCATGCCCATGGCGTCCTGAACCTCGGCCAGGGTCTGCTCGGCAATCTCGTTGGCGCGACGGTTGCCCTCGTGCAGCACGTCCTTCACATAGTCCAGATCGTTCTCATAGCGCTGACGACGCTCGCGGATCGGCGCGAAGTACTCGTTGACGGCCTCGGTCACGTACTTCTTGAGCTGGCCGGAGCCGCCCATGCCAATCTCCTCGGCAATCTCGACCTCGGAACGGCCAGTGCAGATGGCGGCCGTCGAAAGCAGACCGGACACGCCGGGGCGGTTCTCGGGATCGAATGTGATCATGCGCTCGGAGTCGGTCTGGCTCTTCTTGATGCGCTTGGCCGTCTCCTCGGCGGTCATCGAGATGTTGATGGCGTTGCCGTAGCTCTTGCTCATCTTGCGACCGTCCAGGCCCGGCAGTAGCGGGGTCTCGGACAGCAGCGCTTCGACCTCGGGGAACACTTTGCCGTAGCGGTTGTTAAAGCGGCGGGCGATGGTGCGGGTGAGCTCGATGTGCGGCAGCTGGTCGCGGCCGACGGGCACCACATTGCCCTTGCAGAACAGGATGTCGCAGGCCTGGTGCACCGGGTAGGTGAGCAGAAGGCCGGTGAGCTCGTGGCCCGAGGCCTCCATCTCGGCCTTGACCGTGGGGTTGCGCGCCAGCTCGGCCTCGGAGACCAGCGACAGGAACGGCAGCATGAGCTGGTTGGCGGCGGGCACGGCGGAGTGCGCGTAGATCATGGTCTTGTCGGGGTCGATGCCGCAGGCAAGGTAGTCCATGACCATGTTGTACACGTTGTCCTGGATGTGCTCGGTCGTGTCGCGGTCGGTGATGACCTGGTAGTCGGCGATGAGTACGTTGGTCTTGGCACCCATGTTCTGCAGCTCCACACGGCCCTTGAGGGTGCCGAAGTAGTGACCCAGGTGCAGGCGGCCGGTGGGGCGGTCGCCGGTAAGCATGGTGAACTTCTCGGGCGTTTTTGCCAGGCCCTCGCGAATGGCGTTGCTCTTTTGCAGCGCGACTTCGTAGCTGTTCTCGTTTGGCATGATTGCTCCTAACGTATGTTCATTGGTCAAGATGATAACGCGTTTATTGGAGGGGCGGGTCGTAAGTAGGCGAGGGGCGGGAGATCGGCGGCATGTGCGATGGGCGCGGCATGGCTGCGCGTTTGGCCGGCGGCGCCTGGGCGCTTCCTCGGCAGCTTACCCTAGAGCTTGTGGTGGCGCTCTTCCTTACGTTCCTCGGCTGCCTGCTCCTCCTGCTTAAAGGCGGGGTCGTCGGGGGTGACGAGCTCATCCTCGTGTGTGCGCTTGTTGTAATGGTGGCGCAGCACGGGCTCAAACAGATGTAGATGCTTGGCAAAGGCCGCCGAACCAATGGCGAGCACGGTAAAGATGAGCACGCGCATGGGCACCTCGACCTGGTTAATCGCGGCGGCGCCGGCCGAAAGCATGATGCACCAGGCGTAGATGAGGAGCACTGCCTGTTTTTGGTTGTAGCCTTCTTGGATCAGGCGGTGGTGGATGTGGCCCTTGTCGGCCTGCCCGATGCTAATGTGGGCGCGCTTGCGGCGCACGATGGCGCTAAACGTGTCGATGATGGGCACGCCGGCAACGATGAGCGGAATGATAAGCGAGGTGAGCGCGGCGGTGCGGCTCACGTTGAGCAGCGAGATGGAGCCCAGCGCAAAGCCCAGAAGCAGCGACCCCGAGTCGCCCAAGAAGATGCTTGCGGGGTTGAAGTTGTAGCGCAAAAAGGCCAGACAGGCGCCAAAGAGCGCAATGGAGAGCGCGGCGGCGTCGATGCGGCCCGAGAGAACGGCCATCGAAAACATGGTGAACGACGCGATGCCGCAGATGCCCGTGGCCAAGCCGTCGAGGCCGTCGATGAGGTTAATGATGTTGGTGAATGCCACCAGATAGATCACGGTGATGGGGTAGGCGAGCCATCCGAGCATGATCTCGCCGGGGGCAAACGGGTTGACGATGACGCCGATCCGTAGGCCGCCGATACAGGCGATAAGCGCGGCGAGGACCTGTCCGGCCAGCTTTTGCTTGGGCTTGAGCTGGAAGACGTCGTCGATAGCGCCGGTCGCAAAGATGACGGTAAAAGAAAGCGCAAGTATGGGGTAGCTGATGTGCAGACGGGGGTGGGGCACCAAAACGGGCGGCCAACCCAGGTACCAGGTGCCTAGGATTTGCACAATACAGGCAACGACCAGGCCCAAAAACACCGCCGTTCCGCCCAAACGCGGGATGGGCTTGGTGTTGATGCGGCGCTTAGAAGGATAGTCGACGGCGTCGAGCTTAATTGCCAAGCACTTGACCAGGGGCACCGTGAGGAAGGTCGTGATGAAGGCCGCTGCTGCCACGCATAGATACGGTATGTAGCTCGGGGATGAAGCCATGAATCTAAAAACCGCCAAGCGTCGAAGGAAAAGGTCAAAGGTTGCTAAGCGCAAAGGGCATAGCCGAACCATGATACTCGACCAAGGGGGGTGCATGGAATTGCACGCAGCGATAATCACGCGCTTACCAGATATTAGGGTATTGTCGATAGCTTGTCGGGATACCGGCGGGGATCCATATGGGCTGTAATGGTGGTTTTCGGCAAATGAAAACCACCCCCCACGTTACGAAAATGAACCCACCTAAAACAGGTGGGTGCCCTCATCGACTGTTCCAGCGTCCTTAACAACGAAGGATACCTGTACTAGGTACGACTGTGTGGGCTCCCTAAATAAACGCGACGGTTCACCCAGTTGCTCCGCGGGGGGCGGAATACCTACATCATAAAGCGGCACTTTGTCGATTCCAGTCTTGACATTATAAAAATCGTGTCGGACGATTACGGCGCCTTGGGCTCGAGCCGTCTGTGCGGTTGGTCCCTTTACGTTTGAGCTGCTGAATCATTGTTTTGGAGCATGTTTTTATGCCGACGTCGTTGACCGAACTTTTTTCGCCCGCCTGCCATTTGTGTCCGCGCCGTTGCGGTGCGGCGCGCGACGAGGGCGCGCGTGGCGTGTGCGGCGCCGACAACACGCTTAAGGTCGCCCGCGCGGCGCTCCATATGTGGGAGGAGCCGCCCATTTCGGGCGAGGCCGGCTCGGGTACGATTTTCTTTAGCGGCTGTTCGCTCAAATGTATCTACTGCCAAAACCACGAGATCTCGACGGGCAATTTCGGTCTTGAGATTTCGCCCGAGCGTTTGGTCGAGATTATGCTGGAGCTGCAGGACCAGAGCGCCAATAACATCAACCTGGTGACGGCGACGCACTATGCGCACCTGTTGCCTGCCGCGATTGCCGCGGCACGGACGCGCGGGTTGGTCATCCCAATCGTCTACAACACGAGCGGTTATGAGCGTGCGAGTGCCGTGGCGGCGCTCGGCGATTTGGTCGACGTGTGGCTTACCGACTTTAAGTATGCCAATGCGGCGCTTGCGCAGTCACTCTCTCATATTAAGGACTACCCGCGCGTGGCTGTGTCGGGTCTGGCCCAGATGGCGCGCGAAATTGAGCGCCGCGGGGGAGAGCTGGTAGACGGGGACGGGCTCATGAAGCGCGGCATAATCGTGCGTCATCTGGTGCTGCCGGGGCATGCGGACGATTCGTGCCGCGTGTTGGACCTGGTGTGGCAGACGGTGGGCGACGTGCCGATCTCGGTCATGAACCAGTACACGCCCAATGCCCTCATGCGCGAACAAGGCGGCGACCTGGCGCGCGCCGTGACGCGCGAGGAGTACGAGCAGGTGCTCGACCATGCCGACGACCTGGGCTTTACGACGATGTTTTGGCAAGAAGGCGGAGCGGTAGACGAGAGCTTCACCCCGGCGTTCGACACCACCGGCGTCCTCACCAGCGCAAAGTAGTGCGCTCGCCGATGATTTTTCTGGGACGGGGATTAAAAAATCATCGAGAGGATCGCCTGCTCGAAAAGTTGTCAAAATAGCCGCGTCCCAAAAAGACTGGGTATTGGGCGTTGACAGTTGGCGAGCCGTAGGTAAAATATCAACTTGTCTTGGGGACGTAGCTCAGTTGGGAGAGCGCTGCCGTCGCATGGCAGAGGCCGAGGGTTCGACTCCCTTCGTCTCCACCCTTGGATTTGATAAGCCGCTGACATTGTGTCGGCGGCTTTTTTTAAAAGAAAGGGCTGTACCATGGCCGAGCTTGAGTCCCAACCACTGTCTGCCGAGGAACGCGCCGAGTTGGAAGAGCTCCGCGCCGAGAAGGCCCGCCGCGAGGCCCAGGAAGAGGCACGTCGCGAGCGTGAGGAGCTGACCGCCCTGCGTGCCGAGCGCGAGAAGGCCGAGGAGGCCGCCGCGAACGTCGCCCCCGCGCCCAGGCCCGCCGCCGCGAAGCCCGCGCCCGCCGCACCCAAACCTCAGCCTAAAAGGGCCGCTCGTCCCAAGCCCGTCGAGCCCAAACCGAGCCGTGACGAGATGACCTTTGCCCAGCGCATGGTCACCTCCAAGGAGCCCACGGGCGAGAACGAGATCCCCGGTATGGCGCCGGCTCAAAAAATCATCATTGTCCTTGCCCTCATCGCGTTTGTCATCTTTATGGGCTACACGATCCTGACCAGCATGGGTCTGCACTAGCCTGTTCGCGCTGGGCTCCATGCCCGCACGCCCGCCTCGCCAACCCTCAACCTCTGCACAACGCATCCGAAAGGTCGCCCCATGGCTTTGACCGATATCTCTCATCCCACCGACATTGCAATGCTCACCGATCTGTACGAGCTCACTATGGCCCAGGGCCTGTGGGAGAGCGGCAAGGCCAATGAGCAGGGTTGTTTTACCGCGTTTTACCGCGACCATCCCTTTGGCAGCGCCTATGCCGTCATGTGCGGCACCGCCGAGCTGCCCGAGCTGGTCGAGAACCTGCGCTTTACGCCCGAGGATATCGACTACCTCGCCTCACTCCAGGCCCCGGCCGGCGGCGCGATGTTCAAGCCCGCATTCCTCGACTACCTGCGCGATTTTCGTGCACATGTAAACATCGACGCCGTCCCCGAGGGCGAGCTCGTCTTTCCGCGCGAACCCATGGTTCGCGTCACCGGTCCCGCGCTGGAGTGCCAGCTGCTCGAAACGGCGCTGCTCAACATCGTCGGCTTCCAGACGCTTGTCGCCACCAAGACGGCGCGCGTGGTGCTGGCGGCGGACGGCCGTCCCGTTGCCGAGTTTGGCCTGCGCCGCGCCCAGGGTCCCGATGGCGGGCTGGCCGTCGCGCGCGCGAGCTACGTTGCCGGCTGCTCCTCTACGTCCAATGTGCTCGCCGGCCGCCGCTACGGTATTCCCGTCTTTGGCACGCATGCGCACAGCTGGGTCATGAGCTTCGACTCCGAGCTCGAGGCATTCCGGGCTTTTGCTAAGTCGAGTCCCAAGAACTGCACGCTGCTCATCGACACCTACGACGTACGCGAGGGTTGCGAGCATGCCATTACGGTTGCCAAGGAGATGGAAGCGGTGGGCGAGCGCCTGTCGGCCATTCGCATCGACTCCGGCGACCTCGCCAAGCTCTCCAAGTATGTGCGCGGCCGTTTTGATGCCGAGGGCCTGCCCTATGTGGGGATCTCGGTTTCTAACGATTTGGATGAGTACACGATTCAGTCGCTGCTCGACCAGGGCGCGCCCATCGACAGCTTTGGCGTGGGTACCAAGCTTGCGACCTGCTACGATCAGCCTGCGCTGGGCGGCGTGTACAAGCTTTCGGCCCGTCGTGCGAGCGACGCGGAGCCGTGGACGCCGGTGGTGAAGCTTTCCGAGCAGCCCTACAAGCGCACGATCCCCGGCGTGCAGCGCGTACGACGCTATTACGACGGCTTTGGCGGCCCGGTCTGCGACATGATTTATGACGAGGACCATCTGGCAGGGGAGGGCGCCGCGCGCGGCAATACCCTTGTGGCCGTGAACGATGCCGCCCTGGTGACCGACGTGTCCGAACTTGAGTATTGCGAGCTGCTGGTGCCGATCGTGCGCGATGGCAGTGCGGTGGCTCCACGTGAGAGCATCCAGGACGCGCGCGAGCGCTGTGCTTGGGCGCTCGACCATCTGGACGCAGCTTTCAAGCGCTTCTTGTACCCGCAGACCTATGTGGTGGGTATGGAGCAGGGCCTGGCTCAGGTGCGCGACGAGCTCGTGCGCAAGAACATGGCCGCGGCCTCTGCCTTTCCCTGGGCTCACTAATTCCTTGGGCGGTAGGGGCGAGTCACGCTTCCCTTGCCGCCGGCTCGGCCGTTCGCTGAACAGTTGATTGGTTTGACGTATGACGACTTCTTATAAAACGATGGTGGTAAAGATCGGTTCGTCCACGGTGGTGGGCGCCGACGGCAAGGTCAACCGCGCCTTTATCGGCGGGCTTGCCGATCAGGCCGCAGCGCTGCGCGAGCTTGGCTGGCGCCTGGTCGTGGTGAGCTCGGGCGCCATTGCCTGTGGCTATCCCGTGTTGGGCTTCGACCGTAAGCCGGTCGGTGACCTGCCGAGCCTGCAGGCCTGCGCCTCGGCCGGTCAGTGCATCATCTCGTCGGCCTACGACGAGGAGTTCCATGCGCGCGACCTGCTCACCTCGCTCGTGCTGCTCACGCGTCACGACACGGCGCGCCGCACGTCCTACCTGCACGCGCGCGACGCCCTGCTGCGCCTTGTGGAGCTGGGTGTGGTGCCGGTCGTCAACGAGAACGATACCGTCACCGTCGATGAGATCAAGTTTGGCGACAACGACACGCTGGCGGCGCTTGTGAGCTGCCTGGTTTCTGCCGATCTGTGCGTGACGCTCTCGGACATCGATGGCCTCTACACCGCCAATCCGCACGAGGATCCCACGGCCGAGTTCGTCCCGGTCGTGCATAAGATCGACGCCAAGATCATCGCCTCGGCGGGCGATTCTTCCACATCGGTGGGCACGGGCGGCATGATCACCAAGATCCGCGCGAGCCGCATTCTCATGACGGCGGGCATTCAGAGCGTGATTTGCTCGGGCGAGGAGCCCGATGCGCTCGTGCGTCTGGCCCGCTGCGAGAGCGTGGGTACGCTGTTCGATCCGCCGGCGGAGCGCCTGGACATTGCGCCGCGCAAGCTGTGGATCGCACTGGGCGACAAGGCGCACGGCTCGGTGACGGTCGATGACGGCGCCGCGAAGGCGCTGGTCAGCCGCGGTTCGTCGCTGCTCGCGGTGGGTATTCGCGAGGTCGATGGCGTGTTTTCCGAGGGCGATGTGCTCGACGTGTGCGACCCGAGCGGCATGGTTGTCGCCCGTGGTATCGCCGAGGCCGATTCGGACGTGCTGGAGCTTGCCGCCGGCCGCCGCCAGGACCAGATTGCCAGCAACCGCCTGCTCGCAGACCTGGCCGAGAAGCCCGCGATCCATAGGGACAACTTGATAGTGTTTGCATAAAGAGAGGCAGCGCTGCGGCTCGTTTTGCCAGCAGTGCTGCCTCTCCTTTTCCGGCACTTGGGGACGTTCCTTATGTGCCGGCACTTTGGGACACTCCTTTGCTAGAAGATCTGGCGCAGGTCTCCGCGGTTGAGGGCTTCGTCGAAGAGGTGCTTGAACACCACGCTGCCGTGCAAGCCGTCGTGCTCGAACTCGTTGGTCACCCAGGCATGCGAGTTGCCCACGCGATTGAGCGTATCGAGCTGCATGCCCGAGTCCACGTACATGTCATCGAAGTACACCGCGGCCTGCAGGGGCACCTCGTTGCACGCCAGGCGCTGCGGGTCGTAGATCTTGTCCCAGCTTGTGTCTTCCATAAGCAGATCCATCGCCGGCTTGAAGGGCTTAAGTTCGGGCATCTGCTCAAACATCCACGGGAACATGGCCTCGCCGGTAAACATGAGCGGTCGCGTGAGCGTGTCGAACTCGGCACGACGGGCCTTCTCTTCTGCCGCGGCCCAGCGAATGGGCATGGTGTCGCCGTCGGCGTAGATGAACTCCTGAAGCGTCCAGTACAGCGGATTCGTGCGCGTGTTGGTGCGCTCGAAGGCGCGCATCAAAAAGCTGTCAGATACCGAGGCGCCGCAGGCCAGCGTGCCGTCGCCGTCAACAAAAGCATGATCGATAATCCAATGCATGCGCTCAAAGCTCGGCTTCATGCCAAAGTCGCTGCCCATGAGCTGTAGGCGTTCGACCGTCATCGGCGAGCC
Organism: Collinsella sp. AF16-8; assembly: GCF_003462695.1. Taxonomy (NCBI): domain Bacteria; kingdom Bacillati; phylum Actinomycetota; class Coriobacteriia; order Coriobacteriales; family Coriobacteriaceae; genus Collinsella; species Collinsella sp. AF16-8. The sequence goes on along the minus strand of NZ_QRXX01000001.1, from coordinate 45,666 downwards.
GTCGGGTAGCACGGGCTTTTGCTCCTCGAGGGCATCTGCCAGGGCCGCCACGCGCTCGACGTCGGCGGGGTAGCGGTTGTAATACTGCTGCGTCTTGGCGGCCATGCGCGGGAAGGTGTGCGCGTAGACCTCGCTTGCGCTCGCCGGTACGTGGGGGATGCCGCCGCAGGTAAAGCTTGCCGCCACGCCCTCGGGGAAGAGCGACAGGTAGCTCAGCGTCAAAAAGCCGCCGTAGCTCTGCCCGAGCGTGACCCAGGGCCTGCCGCCAAAGCCCACCAGGCGCAGGTACTCAAAATCGCGCACGATGGAGCTGGCGAGGTGGCGCTTGAGGAAGTCCGCCTGCGAGCGGGCAGCATCGGAGCCGGCCGCCTCGGCGCGCTCGCCCAGTGCGGCAATCGTGCGCCCGTCTACACAGCTGCTGCGCCCGGTACCGCGCTGGTCGGGCAGCACGACGCGGAAATGCTTGACGGCCTCTTCGATCCAGCCATCGCTTGTGGGCGACAGCGGACGCGGGCTCTCGCCACCGGGGCCACCCTGCAAAAAGAGAAGGAGCGGCAGGTCGTCGTTGATGCGGTCGGGTGCGCAAACCACGCGGTAGAAGAGCTTGATGCTCTCGGGCGCGCCGGCGATGGGTGTCGGTATAGCGCCGCGGCGCATGGTGCTGCCGACGGCCAGGAGCATCGGCTCCAGGCCGCGCCAGTCGAGGGGGACGTCGATGCTGTGGTCCTCGACATACAGGCCGGGGACGTGGTACGAAGTGATGAGGGCCATGTGAGTCTTCCGTTCGTTGCGGTGTTTCGGGTTGACCAATTCTACCGCCGCGGGCGAGGCCATGCGCAAATCGGCTACCATGGTTGCAAACTTCTAGGAGAAAGGGCCGCCCATGTCGGTCGATATAGCCACGTATGTCCACGATCTTGCCGTTGCCGCTAAGGCAGCGTCGGCCTCGCTTGCCACGGCGAGCGACGAGCAGCGCCAGGAGGCCGTGCGCGCCATGGCCGCAGCGCTGCGCAACGGTATCGACTCCATCGTCGCCGCCAACGAGCTCGATATGTCCGCCGCGCGCGATGCGGGGACCTCGGCGGGGCTCCTCGACCGTCTGCTGCTGACGCCCGAGCGCGTTGAGGGTATGGTCGCCGGCCTGGAGAAGCTCGCCGAGCTGCCCGATTCTGTCGGCCGCGTGCTCGACCACCGCGTGCTCGCAAGCGGCGTGGACCTCACCCGCGTGAGCGTGCCGTTGGGCCTGGTCGCCATGGTGTACGAGGCGCGCCCCAACGTGACGGCCGACGCCGCGGGCATCTGCATCCGCACCGGCAACGCCTGCATTCTGCGCGGCGGCTCGCTGGCCTATCACTCGTGTGCCATGATTGCCGAACTGCTGGCCGATGCGCTCGAGGCCAAGGGCTTCCCGCGCGAGGCCGTGTCGATGATCGAGTCTACCGACCGCGAGGCCACCGGCGAGCTCATGAAGCTCCGCGGCGTCGTCGATGTGCTCATTCCGCGTGGCGGTGCGGGCCTGATCCAGCGCTGCGTGCGCGAGTCGCTCGTTCCGGTGATCGAGACAGGCACGGGCAACTGCCACATCTACGTGCATGAATCCGCCGACTTCGATAAAGCGCTCAATATTATCGTCAACGCTAAGACGCAGCGCGTGGGCGTGTGCAATGCCGCCGAGTCGCTGCTGGTCGACCATGCTGTGGCCAATGTGTTTTTGCCTGCGGTTGTTGCCGTGCTGCACGACCACGGCGTGCTCATTCACGGCGACGAGGCCACGTGCGCCGCGTGCGCCGATGCCGGGCTTGCCGAGGGCGATGACTACGTTGCCGCGACTGAGGAGGACTGGGGTCGCGAGTACCTGGCGCTCGAGATGAGCGTGAAGGTCGTGGCAAACGAGGACGAGGCCATCGCACACATCAATCGCTACGGCACGATGCACTCCGAGGCCATCGTTGCCGAGGACACGGATGCTTGCGAGCGCTTCCTGGACGCGGTCGATGCCTCGGCCGTGTACGCCAACGCCAGCACGCGCTTTACCGACGGCGGCGAGTTTGGCCTGGGCGCCGAGATTGGCATCTCGACCCAAAAGCTCCACGCCCGCGGCCCCTTTGCCGCCGAGGCCCTCACCACCTACAAATACAAGCTCCGAGGCACCGGCCAGGTCCGCCCCTAACGCCCGCGCAAACAAAAACCACCACAAAGGTGCCTGTCCCCTTTGTGGTGGTTTTGGAATTAAGCCTGAAAGGTGTCGCGGTCGGGGGCGAAGGACTGCATGGCCGCGATGGTACGGTCGAAGAGCTCGGGGAGCTCCCAGCCCAGCATCTCGGCACCCTGCGTAATCACGTCGCGCGAGCAGCCGGCGGCAAAGCGCTTGTCCTTGAACTTTTTCTTGAGCGACTTGGTCGTAAAGTCCATGACGCTCTTACTCGGACGCATGATGACGGCAGCACCGATCAAGCCGGTGAGCTCGTCGCAGGCAAACAGGATCTTTTCCATCTGCAGCTCGGGCTTGGGCAGCGAGGTGTTGAAGTCCGACGTGTGCGTCTGAATGGCGCGAATGAGATCGGGAGAGGCGCCCTCGCCTTCAAGGATCTCGGCCGCATAGATGGTGTGGTTCATGGGGTCGTCCTCATGCTCCTCCCAATCTAGGTCGTGCAGCAGACCGACGATGCCCCAAAACTCCTCGTTCTCGGGGTCGAACTCGCGCGCAAAGTAGCGCATGGTGCCCTCGACCGTTTCGCCGTGGGTGATGTGGAACGGGTCCTTATTGTGCTCGTTGAGCAATTCGAACGCACGGTCGCGGGTGATTCCGGCGGAAAGTGGCTCTGCCATAAAAGACTCCTTGTGCTCGCAGGTATCGCTAAGAATGAATACTACTAGAACGACTAGAACGAAAAAACCACCACAAAGGTGCCTGTCCCCTTTGTGGTGGTTTTTGGCGCGGATGGGTTAGTTGAGGGCGGCTTGGGCTAGGCGGGCTTCGGCGGCCTCCTCGGTGACGCCCAATGCCACGGCGAACTCCTCGATGGAGCGGCGCTTGGCTTCCTTGAGTACACGCATATAGTAAGAGCTGGGCTTTTTATCGGCTTCCTCGGCCTGGCGAATGCGGTGCATCATGGTCTTTGCCACGCGGACCGTCTCGGGCGCGCCCAGCTTGAGCTGCTGCTTAAAGTGTGTCTCTTCAAGCGAGCTGTTGCGCTCGGTAAAGGTGTCGCACTCCAGCTCGTCATAGTGGCTCAGCAGATGCTCGGCATCTTGCTGAGAGATGGCAGCGTGCAAACGGTCGGCCTGCGCCACGGGGTACATAAGGATCGTCTGCGCATGCCCTTGCTTGGCCTCGAGCAACAACATGGGCTGCGGCGTGTCGTCCCTAAAACCGACGACGGTGCAGACTCCCTGACCCGGATGAATGACGTGTTGACCGATTGAGAACATGCTACCTCCAACTTATACGAATTTACGTATGTCTAGAATAACACGCTGACGTGCGCAAATCCTCGCTTTATGCAGGAAAAGCACACAACTCTGATAGGTAAGAGTATTCGATAAAAGACACAGCTCATTCACACCTTTATGCATTTTCAACGCGTGCATAATCTGCAGGCAGACCGGCATCTTTGAGTGACTCCATACAAGCTGTAGTCAATTTTGTGCATATGCAATTTCGATTGGCTTTACCCTGCGACAGTGCCCCTCGCTTGTGATAGAGTGCTACAAACTCTGGCTTTTGCCCTACGAGTGACCAAGAGCTCGGGGGCTTTAACACAAGGAGGATCTATGCCCGAGAAGATTGAAGAGCTGGTACGCGCTGCGCTTGCTGCGGCCCAGGAGGCCGGCGACCTTTCCGCATTTGAACTTGACGATTGCGCTATCGAGCGACCGGCTGACACTTCTCATGGCGAGTGGACCTCCACCATGGCCCTGAAGTCCGCCAAGCTGGCTCACTGCGCCCCGCGCAAGATCGCCGAGGCCATCGTTGCCCATATGCCCGAGGACCCCGCGATTGAGAAGGTCGAAATCGCAGGCCCCGGCTTTATCAACTTCTACCTCTCCGTTGCCGTCAAGAATGCCATCTTTGGCGAGGCTCGCGAGAAGGGCATGGACTTCGCTAAGTCCAACGTCGGTGGTGGCCTGAAGACCCAGGTCGAGTTCGTTTCCGCCAACCCCGTCGGCCCCATGCACATCGGCCACGGCCGCTGGGCCGCGCTGGGCGATTCGCTCTGCCGCGTTATGGACCACGCCGGTTACGACATCCAGCGTGAGTTCTACATCAATGACCACGGCTCTCAGATGAACACCTTCGGCAACTCCATCAGCACGCGCTATATGCAGCTTGCCGACATCATCGCCAAGCAGGGCGTTGATATCGACGAGGCTCACAAGCTGCTGATCGCCGACCGTGACGCCTTTGTTGCCGACGAGAACGACGAGCACCCCGAGACCCATCCGTATCAGGACAACTTTGCCGAGACCTTGGGCAAGGACTCTTACGGCGGCGACTACATCATCGACGAGGCCGCCGAGTTCTGGCGCACCGACGGCGACAAGTGGGTCGACGCCGATCCGCAGGAGCGTATGGAGAGCTTCCGTGAGCGCGGCTACGTGAAGATGGTCGACAACATGCGCGACCTCTGCCACGCCGTCAACTGCGACTTTGACCGTTGGTACTCCGAGCGCTCGCTGTATGTGAAGGACACCGAGGGCGAGACCGCCGGCACCTCCGCCGTCGACCGCGCTTTTGAGAAGCTCGACAAGATGGGCTACCTCTACACCAAGGACGGCGCCCTGTGGTTCCGCTCCACCGATCTGGGCGACGACAAGGACCGCGTCCTGATCAAGTCCGACGGCGAGTACACCTACTTCGCCTCCGACGTCGCCTATCACTGGGATAAGTTCCAGCGCGTCGACCACGTCATCGACATCTGGGGCGCCGACCACCACGGTTACATCGAGCGCGTCCGCTGCGTCTGCGACGCTCTGGGTTACCCCGGCAAGTTCGAGGTTCTACTGGGCCAGCTCGTCAACCTGCTGCGTAACGGCAAGCCCGTCCGTATGTCCAAGCGCAAGGGCACCATGGTGACCCTTCAGGAGCTCGTCGACGAGGTTGGCTCCGATGCCGCTCGCTACACGCTCATCTCCAAGAGCTCCAACCAGATGGTCGACTTCGACATCGAGGCCGTTAAGAAGCGCGACAACTCCAACCCGGTCTATTACGTGCAGTATGCTCACGCCCGCGTGTGCTCCATCCTGCGCCGTGCCGCCGACGTTACCGCCGAGCAGGCCGACGAGATGGGCATGAAGGCCGTTGCCGCCAAGGCCATCGGTGAGAACGTCGATTACTCGCTGCTGACCGACCCGACCGAGCTCGCCCTTTCGCGCAAGCTCAACGAGCTCACCGACCTGATCGCCAGCTGTGCTCGCGATCGCGCCCCGTTCCGTCTGACCCACTTTGCCGAGGAACTCGCCGGTGACTTCCACAGCTTCTACGCTGCCTGCCAGGTGCTGCCGAGCGAGGGCCGTCCCGTCGACCCCGAGCTTTCGCGTGCCCGTCTGGCCGCTTGCGATGCCGTCCGCGTGACGCTCGCCCTGGTGCTCACCCTCGTTGGCGTTTCCGCGCCCGAGCAGATGTAACCTGCGGGTCATTTGACCGTGTAGGTTTGGTTTAACTGAGCCCTATAAGCCCGATCTCCCACGGAGGTCGGGCTTTTTTCGCAAATGCCGACGTATTGACGATTTTGGAACTGCTGGAAATACGAAACTATGCCGGTTTACTACGATGAATTGGGAATTTCCAACCACGCCGGCTTTTCGCAAAAAAGCGCAAGGCATCTACCTGCGGTTTTTAGTTCAACATGTTTCGGAGTGGTCGCGGTTGATCGATTCGTCGTAGTAAACCGCCATAGTTTTGGCGGAGGCAGTCTGATTTGTGGGTGGTAGACCAAAGAGTGTCCCTTTTGACTAGTCGTTTAAGAACGCCCCCAATGACTAAGTTGCAGGTGGCGGCGGTTGTGTTACACTAACGCTGCGTAGTTGACGCAATCATCTCGATATAGATCAATGATGTCCGTCGTTTTGAACGGAACTAGACTGTTTAGCCGCCCTGAAGGTTTATGCAGGGAGCATGTGATCACAGGGCTTGAAAAGAAAGTTGAGCAAACACTGTGTCTGATCAACAGCAAGAAAACGAAATAACGACGACGCAAGCCGCTCCCGCTGCACCGGTTGCGTCGGACCAGGTCGCGGCGCCCGCGCAAGCCTCGGCTCCCGAGACGCCTAAGGCTGCTTCGACGCCTGCGCCTGCAACTGGTGAGGAGGCTGCTCCGGCAAAGCCCAAGCTCGCGCGCCGCACGGCCAAGCCTGCCGCTGACGGCGAGGAGGTCACCAAGCCCAAGCGCCGTACCACGCGCACGACGCGCGCCAAGCGCACCGTTGCAGCTGACTCCTCGGCGCCGATTTCCGATGAGGTCGCGCAGGCACGTGCGTTGGCGCAGATTAGCGAGGCTCAGGTGGTGCGCGCCCGCCGTCGTGCTGCCGAGCGCGAGGCCGCGGCTCTGACCGAGCTTGCAGCTCCGTCTGTGCCCGAGACGCCTGCCGCCATCGAGACCCCTGCCGCCGGCCTGCCGACCGAGAAGCCGGCACCGCGCACACGCCGCCGCACGGCTGCTAAGGCCGAGCAAGTTGCGGAACAGGTAGCCCCCGAGCTCACTGAGGCTTCGGTCCGTTCCGCGGCAGGGGAGGGCACATTGCCTGTTGAGCCCGCTGCGCCTGTCGAGGCCAACGAAGTTCCCGTTGTCGATCCGGCTTTGCGCCCGCACCGTCGCGGTCGCAAGCCCAAGGCCTTTGTCGAGGCAGAGAAGGCCGCAGCAGCAGCCGCCGCCGCTCGGGATGCTGCGGCGACCGCCGAGTCTGCAACCGCTGCCGATGCACCCGTCCAGGATGCTACGACTTCCGAGGCCGCTCCCGCCGATGCCGAGCCCGCCGACGTCCGTCCCGGTCGCAGCCGTCGTACTGCTGCTAAGCGCACGTCCAAGGCCAAGGCTGCCAAGAAGGGTGCGTCCGAGGATTCTGCCGAGACGACCGCCGATGCGTCGACTGATGTCGCCAAGGCCCAGGACGTCGAACAGCCTGCGTCCGAGAAGCCCAAGCGCGGTCGTAAGAAGTCCGTTAAGGCCAAGGCGTCCGAGCAGCAGGATGTCGAAGCGCAGGTTGATTCTGGCGCCGAGGCCAATGACGCCGCCGCGGCCAATGTTGGCACCGCCGCAACCGATGGTGCCGCCCCCGCTGAGGGCGAAGACGGCACTCGTCCCAACCGTCGCCAGCACAAGCGCAACGACGAGCGCAACGAGCGTAAGGACGACCGCAACAACGACCGTCGCAACCGCCAGCGCGATCGCAAACAGCGCAACAAGGAGCGTAATGCCGTTCCCACCGAGCCCACGCTTTCGCGCGAGGAACTCGCGGCCATGAAGGTCGCTGAGCTGCGCGAGAAGGCTAAGGAGTTCGAGATCGAGACGACCGGCAAGAAGAAGGCCGAGCTCGTCGAGGAAATCTACGTCACCGCTGCGAAGGCCGAGGGCTTCCGCGACATCAAGGGCATTCTGCAGATTCGCCCGGACAGCTCCGGCATCATCCACGCCCATGGCTACATGAAGTCCAACGACGACGCCTTCGTGCCCGCCTACCTCATCCGCTCCGCGCGCCTGCGCACGGGCGACGTCATCGAGGGCTCGCTGCGTCCTTCGCGCGGCGGCGACAAGCGCGCCGGCCTCGCCAAAATCACGACCGTCAACGGTCTGGACCCCGAGCAGATTCGCAACCGTCCCAAGTTCGGCGACCTCACCCCGGTCTATCCCAACGAGCCGCTGCGCATGGAGCACGGCAAGGACTCTATTACCGGTCGCGCCATCGACATCGTGTCACCGATCGGCAAGGGCCAGCGCGGCCTGATCGTGTCCCCGCCCAAGGCCGGCAAGACCACGATCCTCAAGAAGATCTGCCAGTCTATCTCGATTAACAACCCCGAGGTGCACCTCATCTGCCTGCTCGTCGACGAGCGCCCCGAAGAGGTCACCGATATGCAGCGTTCCATCAAGGGTGAGGTTGTGGCGTCGACCTTCGATATGCCTGCCGACAACCACACCCGCGTGGCAGAGCTCGTCATCGAGCGCGCCAAGCGCATCGTAGAGCTGGGTGGCGACGTCGTGGTGGTGCTCGACTCCATCACGCGCCTCGCCCGCGCCTACAACTTGGCGGCGCCTGCCTCGGGCCGCATCCTTTCGGGCGGCGTCGATTCGGCGGCACTGTATCCGCCCAAGCGCTTCCTGGGTGCAGCCCGCAATATCGAGAACGGCGGCTCGCTCACCATCCTGGCCTCTGCCCTCATCGACACCGGTTCCAAGATGGACGAGGTCATTTTCGAGGAGTTCAAGGGCACCGGCAACATGGAGCTTAAGCTCGACCGCGACCTGGCCGACCGCCGCATCTTCCCGGCTATCGACCCCGTTGCCTCCGGTACGCGTAACGAGGACCTGTTGGTCGACGAGCAGATGCGTCCGTTTGTCTTTGGTCTGCGTCGCATTCTTGCCGGCATGAACAATACCGAGCGTGCGGCGGCGTCGTTTATCAAGGGTCTGAAGGGCACCAACACCAACCAGGAGTTCCTGGTGCGTTCGGCCAAAAAACACAGCGACTACGAGCAGACGTTCTAGGTTGTCATCCACGCGCTGCGATAGTCATCAATGCGATAAAGGGTCGGGGCTTTGAGCCTCGGCCCCTTTCCATTGCGCCGCTCCGCGCTTATTTTTGACCGTAAGACCGACGAGCAGCAGGTTTCCCGTTTCAATCCGACATCGTCGCTTGCAATCGGCAGGGCGGTTTCGCATAATAGCTTTTAAGCTTCGCGACGGAAAACGCAGATGAAACGAACCATATACCGTTGCTTTGGGGCATAGCCCCGCTTCATCTTCTCTCGCGCAGCCAACTGAATGATGCGATTTGGGTGCTGGAAGATGGGGAGAGCTCATGGCTTCTTCTGATGCAACACAACGAGCAGTCCTTGCCGGACTTTCCTGCGGGATCGGCCTTGCCGCCCCCGTGGTGATGTATGCCGCGACGCTGCCGTTCTCGTCGGTCAACGAGACGGTTGTCGCGGGCGCTGTTCCCTTTGCCGTCGGTGCGGTGGCGGGCGTGGGCATCTATGCCGCCTCGCTGGGTATCTCCGAGTACCGTGCGCAGCGTGAAGAGCGTCTGTTCCAGCCCGATGCCATGGGCGGTGCCGCCAATCTCAATCAGCATCAAAGCGAGTTCAAGACCGCCTCGATTCCAGCTCAGCAGCAGGATGCGACTCCATATGCTGCCGCTTCTGCTTCTCAGGCTCAGTCGGAGCAGTCTACCTCGGCATTCCTTTCCGGCCTGACTGGTGCGTTCCAGCGCCGTCATGCCGATGATGGTGTCCCTACCATCGCTCGAGCCGCAGATGCCATGGACGAGGCCGAGGCTTGGTCCATGATCGACAGTATGCTCGACGACGATTCGCCGGTGAGCTGCGACCCTGCGCGCTCGCGCGACGTCTATCAAGTCGCCATCGACGAGCTCACCAACGGCGGGCAGACCGGCTCCTTCAATCGCGACGACATCGCCGCCGCGGCACGCGCCGTGTCTGGCTCCCAGGCCGCCCCTGCGGGCAGCACGGCGGCTTTTGTGGCACTCGTTGCCAACGCGGCAGCCAATAACGCCTGCAGCGCCACCTCGGCGGACGTGAACGCTTCTGCCGATAATTCGTACGTTGATGAAGCCATGACCGCGGACGAGGAGGCCGTTGCCGCCCGCCGTGCCGCCGAAAGCTCGCTTTGGGGCGCTCCTGCCCAGCAGCAGGCGGCTGAGGCTGCGCCGTACAACGCAAACCTCGCCAGCATGCCTATCATTTTCGGTGCCGCGGACATCGATCTCGATGACCTCGATGAGCCTGCAGCCATCACCGCATCGATTGATGCCCAAGATCGCATCGACACCGGTGACCTTCCGGATGCCTCGCTCGAGGTTGATGTCCCCATGGCCGATTACTCGGGCCACGAGGACATGTGGGCCGCTGCCACCGCGATTCTGGACGAGATCGACGAGCCTGCTCCTGTTGCAGCTCCCGCTCCCGTCGCTGCCCCTCAGCCTGCTGCACCCGCCTATGTCGGCCGTCACAGCGCTGTGTTCCCCGAGGATACCGCCCGTATCTCGCGCGAGGGCATCGAGCGAGCCGAGGCTATTGCCGCCGGCATTATGGAAAATCGTCGTCACGAGCGCGTCAATCAGATCCTCGAGGAAGAGATCGAGCGCCTGCAGTCCTCTACCGCCAAGCGTACGGGCCGTGCCTATCTGAGCGTTATCGAGGGCGGTACCGCCAGCTTCGCGCCGCTCCGCGCGGAGGCATAACTTCTGCATGGTTAAGATCAATCGAAAATGGGCGGTCGTAACCTGCCTGATGGCGCTCTTGATCTGGGGCAATTCGCTGGTTCCCGGCTCGGGGTCGGGCTCACTGAGCCTAACGGTCATGGAAGCTATCCGCGGTTTCCTGCACGGCGTGGGACTTCCATATGAATGGGTGACCAACTTTGTTGTTCGTAAGTGCGCGCATTTTACCGAGTATTTGGTGCTCGGCATCCTGGCAACGCACGCCTTTGATTTTGAGGGCCGACGCACCTTTGACGTGCTGCTGCCCACGGCAGTGTTCCTGCTGCTGATTCCCTCGATCGACGAGACGATTCAGCTCTTTGTGCCGGGACGCGCCGGCATGATCACTGATGTGATGATCGACTGCTGTGGAGCGGCAACGGGCGTTGTGCTCCGATATCTCTTACGGTCGCTGATGTGCGCCAAAAAGGCCGCCTAAGGACGCATTGTTTGGTCCTAGGCGGCCTTTTTTATTGGAGGGCTTATATGAGGTGTGGCGGCGTCGTTCCATAGGTCGGATTTGCCGGGTGCGCCACGCCCTGTGGGTGCGTCTGTTACTGAAGCGCCTGTGCGCCTAGGGCCAGGCAGCCCATGATGCCCTGCTTGCCCTCGAGGCTGTTGTTGACGATGTAGGTATCGATGTCGTTGACCTCGGGCGTGACGATATAGCCGTTGAGCATCTCGGCGCACTTCTTGCGCGCGAGCGGCGCGATGGGGGTGTGGTCGGCCACGCCGCCGCCGATGACGATCTTCTGCGGCGCATAGCACAGGATGAAGGTCATGAGCGCCTGCGCCAGATAGCCGGCGAGCAGATCCATGGCCTCCGGGTCATCGGCCATGTCTCCGGCGCTCTTGCCATCCCAGCGCCTTTTAACGCCGGGGCCGGCGATGAGGCCCTCGAGGCAGTTGTCGTGGAAGGGGCAGGCGCTGTGCTCGCCAATGGTGTCGCGCGGGTCGCGCGTGACCAGGATGTGACCGGCCTCGGGATGCATCATGCCGTGCACGAGCTTACCGCCCGAGAGCACGCCAGCGCCCACGCCGGTACCGATGGTCAGATACACCACGTCCGTGAGGCCCTGGGCGCAACCAAAGGTGACCTCGCCCAGGCAGGCGACGTTGACGTCGGTGTCGTAGCCGCAGGGAATATTGAGCTCGTTTTGGATGGTGCCCAGCAGGTCAAAGTAGCGCCATGCCGTTTTGGGCGTCTCCAGGATCTTGCCGTATTGGGGCGAGGCGGGGTTGACTGCGGTGGGGCCAAAGGCGCCGATGCCCAGCGCGGCGATGCCCTTGTTCGCAAACCATGCGTTGACGGCCTCGACGGTCTCCTGCGGGGTCGTGGTCGCGATCTGCTCGCACTCCAGGACCATACCGTCTGCATAGCCCGTGGCGCAGACCATCTTGGTGCCGCCGGCCTCGAGCGCTCCGATAAGCTGCTCTGCCATAGTATTCCTCTCTGGGATGAGTTGCTCCGTGACTAATGTATAGCGCTCAAAAAAATAAATGAGGTCGCTATAAAAAGAAACCTCGTGGCCCAACGGGTTCACGAGGTTTCTTTAGTGCCTTTAGTTACTGACCGTCCTTACCCGCGCGGTTCGATTTTATCACGTAGCGACTTGAGGTTCTCAAGCGCAGCGTTGAGCGTCTCGTCTCGCTTGGCAAAGTGGAAACGAATCAGATGGTTGACGGGCTCGCGGAAGAAGCTCGAGCCGGGCACGGCGCCCACGCCCACCTTGGAGGCCAAATCCTCGCAGAAGTCGAGGTCGCTGTTATAGCCAAACTCCGAGATATCCATCATCACGTAGTAGGCGCCCTGCGGCACGTTGTGCGTGAGTCCGATGCTGTCGAGTCCCTGACAGAATAGGTCGCGCTTGGCGGTGTAGAGGTCGAGGACCTCCTGGTAATAGCTGTCGTCGAAGTTGAGGGCGGTGACGACGGCCTCTTGCAGGGGAGCGGCGGCGCCCACGGTGAGGAAGTCGTGAACCTTTTTGATGCGCTCGGTGATTTCGGCAGGAGCGATGGTGTAGCCCAGGCGCCAGCCGGTGATGGAGTAGGTCTTGGATAGCGAGCTGCAGCTGATGGTGCGCTCAAACATGCCGGGCAGCGTGGCCATGTACACGTGCTCGTGGGGCGCGTAGACGATGTGCTCGTAGACCTCGTCGGTGATGCAGTAGGCGTCATACTTTTTGCACAGGTCGGCGATAAGGGTGAGCTCCTCGCGGGTAAAGACCTTGCCGCAGGGGTTGGACGGGTTGCATAGAACGATCGCCTTGGGATCGTTGTCGCGGAAGGCCGCCTCCAGGACCTCACGGTCAAAGTCAAAGGTGGGCGGGTTGAGCGGCACGTAGATAGGCTCCGCACCCGAAAGGATCGTGTCGGCGCCGTAGTTCTCGTAGAATGGCGAGAAGATGACGACCTTGTCGCCGGGGTTCGTGACCGTCATCATGGCGGCCATCATGGCCTCGGTGGAGCCGCAGGTGACCACGATGTTCTCGTTGGGGTTGATCGGCATGCCCATAAAGTGCTCCTGCTTGGCGGCAAGCGCCTCGCGCATGGCCTGGGAGCCCCAGGTGATGGAGTACTGGTGGTAAAGCGGCTTGGGGTCGGTGGCAATGGTGCTGAGGCTATCGAGCAGCTGCGCCGGGGGATCGAAATCGGGGAAGCCCTGCGACAGGTTGACGGCACCATACTTGTTGGAGATGCGCGTCATGCGGCGGATGACCGAATCGGTAAACGCCGCCGTGCGGTTGGAGAGTTCTTTCATGCCTATCCTTTCGAGCATTGGGTGGAGCAAGTTTACTCCTATGGAACCGGTGGGATTTGCTCGAAACGGGCTCGAAAAACTCTTTTCAAAATTCTTGAAAATTGGGGCTTGCATCGCGTGGCGTTCCTTGCAATAATAGTCGAGCGCGAAGCGCACAGGACACGGTGGGTGTAGCTCAGTTGGCTAGAGCGACGGGTTGTGGTCCCGTAGGTCGAGGGTTCGAGTCCCTTTACCCACCCCAGTTCTTGCTTCGTGTCGATATCGGGTCGTTAGCTCAGTTGGTAGAGCAGGGGACTCTTAATCCCAAGGTCCAGGGTTCGACCCCCTGACGGCCCACCACACGATATCTCCTCTAAAGTCCGCCACCACGGACTTTAGCTTTGGGTCGTTAGCTCAGTTGGTAGAGCAGGGGACTCTTAATCCCAAGGTCCAGGGTTCGACCCCCTGACGGCCCACCAAAGCATGTTTAGACGGTCAACGAAAGTTGGCCGTCTTTTTTTGTTAACAGTACATGGGGTCGAACCCGTAAGGGCGCGGAGCTGAGGAAATGCGCGAGCATTTGCCAGCGCAGCGCGCAAGGCGCGAAGCGCCGCAGCGGCCGCCTGCGCAGCAGGCTGACCCCCCCCTGACGGCCCACCAAAGTAACCCGGAATATTTACAAATCGAGTCTACCCTGTGGATCGGTAAAGCCGTCTGTACCCTCCTTGAGTTTCTTCTCGTCTGCCTTCACGCGACGCTCGAGCTTCTTTGTGTCCTCGGCAGGTGGTAGATTTTCGGGGACAATTCCGCGGTCGATGAGGCTGCCACGCACGCTTGTGTTGTTCTCGACGTGCTCTTGCTTGATCTGGTCCAGACCGTACAGGTCGTGTTCCTCGGCGTTGAAGGCCGTCATCGAGTTCGTAAGGTCCTTTGCTTTGATGAGGACATCGGCTAACCTGTCCGCCAATGCCGCGCTCTTGGGTACGCCGAGCTGCTGCTTCATTTCCGCCGTGCTTCTGCCGCCGAATAATGCTTCATCGCCCTTCGACTTGATGATCGCGAATCCTTTGGAGTCCACGCCGCGTTTGAACGCAATACCCGAGAGCTGTTTCTCTGAATCGGATAGCGAGTGGCGCGCCTGCAAACGCTGAATCTCTGCGAAGCGCTGCTCTATGAGCTCTTGGCGGCGCGTCTGCACGGCAAAATATGCCTGGGCGAGCGCGATTTCGGGCTTGTTTGGGTCTCCGTTTTGGGCGATTAAATAGCATGCGTAGCGTGTCAGCTTGTAGTCTTTTACGGCTCGTTTGGCGATGCCGGCATCTACCATTTTGCTGGCCTCAGCAAAATGGGCGGCAACAGGCATTTTATTGGTGTCACACGATGCCATGGATCTCTTAACCGCAGTCTCAAAATTACGCCATTGGGTGTATCCGAGGGGCTCCATTAAATCGCGTGCGAGCCAATACTCAACGCCGTCTTCTACATGGGCGTAGCTGTCAAGTTTGACACGCCACTTCTCGATATCTCTACTGTCCATATCTCCCCCTCGCTGATCTATTGTCTATGCGGGCTTTGCCCGCTCTGTATTCGGAGTAAGGATACGCTGCCGTGCGGACACGTATGGGCCCCGTGCCACTTCGAGTTCACGGGGGCCATAGATATCGATTAGTTGTGTTCTGCTTTAGATAGGTGTTCAGTTTAGTCTGCTCGATAATGGGAACCGAGACTTTCGGTTCGGTTGCGCATGGCTTTGACCATTTCCTGTGCTAGCTGAATCTGCGATTCCAAGCGGGCAAGGGCTGCGACTTGGCTGTCATGAGCGTTTCGCATTCTCAGAGTCGTTGCTTCCGCCTTCAGGCTCTCAATCTCCTGCAGCGCTGTGTAGAGGCCCGTCTCGGTGCGGTTGATCATGCAATAGGTACTCATCGTATGCTTAAGGCTGCGTGTCAGGCGTTCGGCATCTGTTGTGGCAATGCCGTACTGGGGGAGGGCGATATCCGCCTTCAGGGCTGCCTCAGGTGCATTCTGTGCTGCCTGGGCTGCCGATGCGCCCGCGATGCGCCCAAATACGATGCCGTTGGCGCTCGACAGGCCTCCGATGCGATCGGCGCCGTGCATGCCGCCTGTCGCCTCGCCGCAGGCATACAGGCCTTCAACGCCCGTGTACGCAGTCTTGTCTATTTTGATGCCGCCATTGGCAGCGTGGGCATACATCGCCACACGCATCTCGTCGGTCGGTGCGATGCCGTGCTCGTCTTGCAGCCAGGTGGCAAAGGTCTGCACAAACTCGGGGACGTCCTCGCGGGGGAAGTCGTAGTGGAGCGCCAGGCCTTCGGCGCCTGCTTGATCGATGGCAAGATCGATGGCGCGGGAAGCTAGGCGCGAAGTGAAGGGACCATATCCGGAGCGTTGCTCAAGCAGATCGTCCAGCATGTCGTCGGCGATATCGACCGGCTGGTCTACATGTACGTAACGCCAGGTCTTTTCGTTAAAGACAAGGTTTCGCTTAGGCTCGATGAAGCCGGTCATCATCTGCATGAACTCTATATTAGAAAGGGACGCACCGTGCGCCAGCGCGATTCCCTGTGATGAGCTGAGTACGTCGGCGGAAGTGAGGCTGCGCTCGAATAGGCCGCCGGTGCCGCCCGCAGCAATGATAGTGGCCTTAGCTGCCATGGGCACGAGATGCTCGCTTGCGCGGTCGTAGAGTACGGCGCCGGCAATCTTCCCGGTTGTATCCTCAACAAGGTCTATAAGCTCGTGGCGGGGGAGCAGGCGAATGCTGAGAGACTCGATCCGGGTCGTCAGAGCGTCCTCAAGGGGCTTACGGGTGAGGCCGCGCCACATGCGCGTCTTGTGGTCAAAACAGGGGATAAATTGCTTTTGCTGGGCGCTCTCAGCGCTTTGCGGACGCTGGAGCTCAACGCCTAGGTCTTGCTCGAGCCATTCAATTGCTTGGGGAATGCTGTGGACAAACGTCTGGACAAGCTCGGGGTCGGCGACGCCGCCACCAACGGTCTGGATGGTATCGATGAGGTCTTGTTCGTCGTCTTCGTTAACGGGTCCGATAAGCCCCAGGCCCCAGGTTCCGGGGAAGAAGCTCGATCCACTCATAGTCTTGCCGGCGCTTGCCACAGTGACGGTTGCACCCGTGCGTGCCGCTTCGATGGCGGCGCAAAGGCCCGCAATGCCAGATCCAATTACCAGTACATCAGTCGATTCCATCGGATTCCTTTCTCGTCCGGCGCATTGTCGCACGGGAGATCGGCAATGGGGCCGCAAAGACTCGGCAAATCGGTAAAGGGCAAATATGGCAGGTGGGCGTCATGGGCGCGTGACGGTTCCGTCTCGCTGCAACTCATATTCCCCTGCAGCTGATATATCGGTAGTAGATGGTCTTGCGACGGGGTAGCTAAAATAGCCTCATCCCAAATTAGCTACCCCTCTGGAAGAAAAAAGAGCCGCTACCCCGAAAGGTAACGGCTCCAAAGCTCAACTATGTGAGCATCGCGCGGACGCGATTAGGCCTTGAGGGCCTCCTCGACGGCGACAGCGCAGGCGACGGTGGCACCGACCATGGGGTTGTTGCCCATGCCGATGAGACCCATCATGTCAACGTGCGCAGGCACGGAGGAAGAACCGGCGAACTGGGCGTCGGAGTGCATACGGCCCATGGTGTCGGTCATGCCGTAAGAGGCAGGGCCGGCGCCCATGTTGTCCGGGTGCAGGGTACGGCCAGTGCCGCCACCAGAAGCGACGGAGAAGTACTTCTTGCCAGCCTCGATGCGCTCCTTCTTGTAGGTGCCAGCGACGGGGTGCTGGAAGCGCGTGGGGTTGGTGGAGTTACCGGTGATCGAGATGTCGACGTTCTCGTGCCACATGATGGCAACGCCCTCGCGGACGTCGTCGGAGCCGTAGCAGTTAACGGCAGCACGGGGACCATCGGAGTAGGGGATGGTCTCGACGACCTTGAGCTCGCCCGTGTAGTAGTCGAACTGGGTCTTCACATAGGTGAAGCCGTTGATGCGGGCGATGATCTGGGCGGCGTCCTTGCCCAGACCGTTGAGGATGACGCGCAGCGGCTTCTTACGAGCCTTGTTGGCGTTCAGAGCCAGGCCGATGGCGCCCTCAGCGGCAGCGAAGGACTCGTGGCCAGCCAGGAAGGCGAAGCACTCGGTGTCGTCGGAGAGCAGCATAGCGCCCAGGTTGCCGTGGCCCAGACCGACCTTGCGGTCCTCAGCGACGGAGCCGGGGACGGTGAAGGCCTGGATGCCCTCGCCGATGATGGCGGCAGCCTCAGAAGCGGACTTGGCGCCACGCTTGACAGCGAGAGCGCAACCGAGGGTGTAGGCCCACTCGGCGTTCTGGAAGGCGATGGACTGGGTGTTGTTGACGATCTCACGCGGGTTGAAGCCCTTGTCGGTGCAGATCTGCAGAGCTTCCTCGAGGGAGGCGATGCCGTTGTCGGCGAGGCACTTGTTGATCTTGTCAGCGCGGCGCTCGTAACCTTCGAACGTAACAGTCATAGTTATTTCCCTCCCTTTCTACTCGTGAACCGGGAACACGCTGGCGACGGAGTGAGTCTCTTCGTCGGTGCGCGGGTCGATGTACTTGGCAGCGTTGTCCCACTGACCATAGTGGCCCATAGCGCCAGCGATGGCCTCCTCGGGGGTCTTGCCGGCCTTGACGGCGTCGGTGAACTTGCCGAGGTTCAGGAACTCGAATGCGATGATCTCGTTCTTGTCGTTGAGAGCCATGCGGGTGACGTAGCCCTGAGCGAGCTCGAGGTAACGAGCGCCCTTGGCCTTGGTGCCGAACATGGTGCCGACCTGAGAGCGAAGGCCCTTGCCGAGGTCGTCGAGGGAGGCGCCCACGGGCAGGCCGCCCTCGGAGAACGCGGTCTGGCTGCGGCCGTAAACGATCTGCAGGAAGATCTCGCGCATAGCAACGTTGATGGCGTCGCAGACGAGGTCGGTGTTGAGGGCCTCGAGGATGGTCTTACCGGGAAGGATCTCGGAAGCCATGGCGGCAGAGTGGGTCATGCCCGAGCAGCCGATGGTCTCAACGAGGGCCTCCTCGATGATGCCGTCCTTGACGTTCAGCGTGAGCTTGCAGGCGCCCTGCTGAGGTGCGCACCAACCCACACCGTGCGTAAGACCGGAGATGTCGGAAATCTCCTTAGCCTGGACCCACTTGCCCTCCTCGGGGATGGGTGCGGGGCCGTGGTATGCACCCTTGGCAACGGGGCACATGTTCTCCACTTCCTGTGAGTACTGCATGCCTCTCCTCTCTATCGTGTTGGCGTCCCGTCTGGGGGTCGTGGCTGGCGATTGCCGGGCGACCCTTCGAAAGGGACATGACATGCAGCCCTTATAATACCGCGAAATGCACGGAATATTCGGCGAACGGCTCAGTTTTCGTAGCGAGAAGCGCGGAACTTTCAATTGAAGCGTTTTAACTCTATGTTCTGTGGTCGCGAACTTCCGTAGAGGGGGTCCGTCTTGGGCAAGCTTTTGGTCAGCTCTTGTAAGCGTTGCAGGGGGTGACCTGTTGCAACGGTGCCGTTCGCCGCCTGTTTACTGCCTTTGGCCGCGCGAGTGTATTGTTTTGCGTGAATGTTTTGATGGCACGCTTCAATCGTGCTGTATTGGATGGCAAGCAGATCCCGGCGAAGGGAGCGCCATGCAGCGCGTTTGGAGAACGGTTACCGGTTTTTACCATGTCTGTGCCCGCGGTACGGGCAAGCAGCCCATCTTTGAGGGCGACGAAGACCGGTGGGAGTTTTTGGAACTGATGCGCGACTGCTGCCGCGAGGCGGGCGTGACGGTTATCGCCTGGTGCCTTATGGGCAATCACGTGCATCTTGTGCTTTCAGATTACGAGGACGCGATGAGCGCGGCGATGCACCGGCTGCTTTTGACGTACGCGCGGCGGTTCAATAAACGCACGGGGCGCACAGGCCATCTGTTCCAGAACCGTTTTGACCGGCGCTCGCTCGATACCGACCGATATCTAATGGCTGCCATTCGCTATGTTCACGCTAATCCGCAGGAGGCGGGTATCGCCCTGATCGAGCGTTATCCCTGGAGCAGCTTTGCCGAGTATCTGAGAGCGTATGACAACGATACGACGAGGGGATTTTCGGACCCTTCTTGTGTGCTTGAGCTCTTTGAGTCTGCCAAGGGGTTTCTGGATTATTCTCTGTCGATGCCCGATGGTTCCGATCCGGTGATTCACGATATGGATGAGACAGAGTGGGAGCGGCGTGCGTTTGCCGACAAGATGGCGAAGCGCCTGGGCGTGCCGCTCAACGAACTCAAGACCGTAGCGCCCTCGCGGCGAGATGGAATCATTTTCGCCCTGCACGATGTCGGCTACACGGTGCGCGAGATCGAACGATATACGGGAATCAGCAAGAGTACCGTCTCTCGTATCGTGCGCGCTTATGTTCGGGTGAATGCTCAGGCTGAGGGCTCGGAATAGAAAATGGCCGAACCACTCTTGTCAAGCGATTCGGCCAACAAAATTCTTAAGATTTGGGACAAATACTACTGATTATTTTGTCCCGTGAGCATGCCGTCGAGGGTGCGCCAGGCGAGCTCGGCGCATTTGACGCGGGCGGGCATGTGCGAGATGTCCTGGAGCTGGGCGGCCTCGTCCAGGTCTTCCAAGTCCTCCTCGGAGAGCTGCTCGCCGCGGATCATGGCGAGGAAGAGCTCTGCCAAGCGGCGAGCTTCCTCGACGGTCTCGCCGGTGATGAGGTCGGCCATGATGTCGGCGCTTGCCTGGCTGATGGCGCAGCCGTGGCCGGTAAAGGAGGCCTCCTCGATCACGTTGTTCTCGACACGTAGCTGCAAGGTGAGCTCGTCTCCGCAGCTGGGGTTGATGCCGTCGTGCTCGTGCGTGGGGGCGTCCATCTCGTACTTATAGTCGGGGTGCGAGTTGTGCTCCATAAACGTGGTGGAGGTGTACAGATTACCCATTGAACGTGCTCCAAACGTGATGCAGGCCGGCGATGAACTTGTCGATATCGGCCTTGTCGTTGTAGAAGGCCACGCTGGCGCGGCAGCAGGCAAGGTTCTCGACGCCCAGCCAGGTGAGCAGCGGCTGCGCGCAGTGGTGACCGGCGCGGATGCAGACGCCGTCCATGTCCATGATGCTCGCTACGTCGTGCGGGTGGATGCCCTTGACGTTAAAGCTCACGACGCCGTGGTGGTTGTCCCAATAGATGGAGCCGATGATCTGGACAAAGTCGAGCTGCATGAGTTCGCCCATCAGATGGTGGACGAGTGCCTGCTCGCGGGCCTGGATGTTCTCGTAACCCACCGTGTTGACTAGGTAATCGAGTGCGGCGCCCGTGGCGAAGATGCCGGCGGCGTCCTGCGTGCCGGCCTCGAACTTCTCGGGGACGGGAGCCCAGACAGCGTTCTGCTCGGTGACCGAATCGATCATCTCGCCGCCGGTAAGCATGGGCGGCATGGCGTTGAGCAGGTCCATCTTGCCCCACAGCACGCCGATGCCCATGGGGCCCATGGCCTTGTGCGCACTAAAGGCAAAGAAGTCGGCGCCCAGGTCGGCCACATCGACCGGCATGTGCGGCAGCGACTGCGCGCCGTCGACGACCAGGTAGCCGCCGTACTTGTGCATGAGTTTGCCGAGGTTCTTGACCGGGTTCTCGACGCCCAGCACGTTGGAGACCTGTCCCACGGCTAGGATCTTGGTCTTGGGACCCACCTTGGCAAGAACCTCCTCGGTGGTGAGCTGGCCGGTCTTGGTGGGGTAGAGGTAGACGAGCTTGGCGCCGGTCTCGCGGCAGACCTGTTGCCACGGAATCAGGTTGGAGTGGTGCTCCATGATGGTGATGACGACCTCGTCGCCCGGTTCGAGCACTGTGGGCGCAAAGCTCTTAGCGACCAGGTTGAGCGACTCGCTCGTGTTGCGGGTGAAGACGACCTCGTTGGCCTGTGAGGCGCCGATGAGGTCAGCGATCTGCTGGCGGACCTTCGCGATGGCGTCGGTGGCCTCGACGGACAGCGAGTACAGGCCGCGCAGGGGGTTGGCGTTCATGCGCTGGTAGAAATCGCGCTCGGCGTCGAGCACGCAGGCGGGACGCTGCGCGGTGGCGGCACTATCGAGGAAGGCGATCTCGGGATGCTGCTGGAACAGCGGGAACTGTGCCTTGTAGGGGTTGGTCTCGATGTCTACGGTAGGCCAGCCGCGCGAGGCCTCGTCGCTGGCGTCGAGCTCCATGGGCTCGGGGGCGGTACAGGTGTCGCATTTAACGTGCTCGGTGTCGATCATGCGAGCTCCTCTTCAAAGTTGTCGATCAGGTTGTTGCCCAAGCGGACGACGGCGGCGCGGGTACGCTCGTCGGTGGCGGAAAGCGCGGCGTCTTCCAGCTTGGCGCGGATGAACAGGTCCTCGGCGGCGTTTTGGTCAAGGCCGCGGCAGGCGAGGTAGAACAGCTGCTCGTCGCGGACGTGACCGATGGTGGCGCCGTGGTTGCCGGCGACGTCGTCCTCGTCGCAGAGGATGACGGGGACGGTCTTGTTGTCGACGCCCTTGTTGGCCAAAAGCACCGTCTCGCGCTCGGTGCCGGTTGCACCCTTGCAGCCGTGCACGAGGTCGATGGTGCCGCGGTAGACCTTCTTGGACGTGCCGGTCAGCACGCCGTTGGCGTCGATCTCGCACTCGGTCTTGCGACCGCGGTGGCGCAGCTCGTAGTTAAAGTCGCGCACCTGCTCGCGGGCGCCCAGGTAATCGGTATCGATGGTGACCTTGGCGGTATCGCCCAGCAGGTCGCCGGCAAGGCCGGTGGCGCTGGCGCCGGCACCCAGGACAGTGTGCTGCACGTTGACGCGCGCGCCCTCGTCTAGGAACAGGCCGGTGTCGTCGAGTGCGATCCAGCTGTCGTCGAGTGTCTGCGTGCAGGTCACGTTGACGGTGGCGTACTCGTGGGCGCACACACGCAGCACGGAGCCCACGACGCCCTCGCCGGCAACGGGGGAGTCCAGGGCTAGGGCGAGGTCGAGCGTTGCCTGCGGGCGGGCGACGACGTCGATGGCGGCAATCGCAGCCGCTGCGTCGACGCCACTCACGCGCACGGTAACGGCGGCGTGCTGGTAGGCGGGAACATCGATGACGATGCGCTTGGTGGCGTGCTCGGTCAGATACGCATAGGCGGCCTCGCCCATGCCGGTCTCGAAGGCCTCGGTAGGGGAGAGCTCCTCCTCGAGCTTGATGGCGCCGGCCTGGTAGACAGAGGTGGCGGGCACGTCGAGCTCGGTCTCGGGCGTGATGCGGGCACGGTCGGCAGCGTCGCCGGGGGCGGAGGCGCGGCGCTCGGGGAAGCGCTCGGCCATGGCGTCCATGGCGGCGTCGAAGGCGTCGGCCGAGCCGGCAAGCTGCTCGTCCAAGCCCTCGACCTCAACGGCCTCGGTGGGAGCGGCGGCAAGTTCGTTCGAAAGTTCGAGCTTGGTCTGGTTCATCTTGAGCCAGCCCCAGGTTGCTGCGGGCATCGCGTTGACCTGCTCGAGCGTGGTGGCAGCGGTGTTGGTTTCCTGTTTCATTATCCGATCGCTCCTTCCATCTCGAGCTTGATCAGGTTGTTCATCTCGACGGCGTACTCCAGCGGCAGCTCCTTGGAGACCGGGTTGGCAAAGCCGTTGACGATCATGGTGCGGGCCTCTTCCTCCGAGATGCCGCGGCTCATCAGGTAGAACACCTTGTCGTCGCCGATGCGGCCGATGGTGGCCTCGTGGCCGATGTCGACGTTCTTGGCGCGGATGTCCATGGCGGGGATGGTGTCGGAGCGGCTCTGGTCGTCGAGCATGAGCGACTGGCAGCTCACGGTTGCCTTGGAACCCTCGGCCTTGGGCGTGGCCACGATGGAGCTGCGGAAGGTCTGAATGCCGCCGCTCTTGGAGATGCCCTTGGTCTCGACGGTTGCCGAGGTCTCGGGGGCGTTGAGCACGACCTTACAGCCGGTATCGAGGTTCTGCCCGGCGCCGGCAAAGGTGATGCCGGTAAAGCTCGACCGGGCGCGGCGGCCGTTGAGCACACTCATGGGGTAGAGGTAGCCCACGTGGCTGCCGAAGGAGCCACTGATCCACTCTATGTCGCCATCCTCGTCCACGCGCGCACGCTTGGTGTTGAGGTTGTACATGTTTTTGGACCAGTTCTCGATGGTCGAGTAGCGCAGGTGCGCACGCTTGCCCACAAAGAGCTCGACGGCGCCGGCGTGGAGGTTGGCAACGTTGTACTTGGGCGCGGAGCAACCCTCGATGAAGTGCAGGTCGGCGTCGTCCTCGACGATGATGAGCGTGTGCTCAAACTGGCCGGCGCCCTTGGCGTTAAGGCGGAAGTAGCTCTGCAGCGGGAAGTCCAACTTGGTGCCCTTGGGCACGTAGACAAACGAGCCGCCCGACCATACGGCGCCGTGCAGGGCCGCAAACTTGTGGTCGGTGGGCGGGATGAGCGTCATAAACTTCTCGTGGATGAGCGGCTCCCACTGCGGGTCGTGCAGGGCCTCCTCGATGCCGGAATAGACGATACCCATCTTGGACGCGGTGTCCTGCATGTTGTGGTAGACCAGCTCGGAGTCGTACTGCGCGCCGACGCCCGCCAGGTAGCTGCGCTCGGCCTCGGGGATGCCCAGGCGCTCAAAGGTGTTCTTGATGTCGTCGGGCACCGACTCCCAGTCGTGCTTTTGGTCGGTGTTGGGCTTGACGTAGGTGACGATGTTGTCCATGTCCAGGCCCTCGATGGAGGGGCCCCACGTCGGGTCGGGAAAACGATTGAAGATCTCGAGGGACTTTAAGCGCAGATCGAGCATCCACTGTGGCTCGTCCTTCTTGGCGCTGATCTCGCGCACGATGTCGGGCGTGATGCCGGCGTCGAGGCGCTCGAATCCCTCCTCGCCGTAGGTGAAGTCGTAGAGGCTGCGGTCGATGTCCGCGACCTCGGTGCGGTTCTTGGTCATTGCGTCGCCCCTTTACGCCTGCTGCTCGGCAGCGGCGGCCTCGGCCTGGGCGCGCTGCTCGGCGGCCTCGCGCTCGAAGGTCTCAAAGCCGTTCTTGTCGATCCAGGGGATCAGCGAGGCATCGTCCTCGCGCACGATGTGGCCCTTGACCATAACGTGGACGCGGTCGACATCCAAGTGCTCCAGGATGCGCGTGTTGTGCGTGATGATGAGCATGGAGCCGTCGCAGCTCTTGCGGTAGGCGTCCATGCCGTGGCTGACGGTGGAAAGCGCGTCGACGTCCAAACCCGAGTCGGTCTCATCCAGGATGGCGAGCTTGGGCTGCAGCAGCAGAAGCTGGAGCATCTCGACCTTTTTCTTCTCGCCGCCCGAGAAGCCCACGCCCAGCTCGCGGTTGAGGTAGGCAGTATCCATGTTGAGCTCGGCCGCGAGCTCCTTGACGCGACGGCGGAACTCCTTGCCCTTCATCTCCAAGCCGGGTCGACCGGCGATGCTGGCGCGCAAAAAGCTCGACAGCGGCACGCCCGGGATCTCGACCGGGGCCTGGAAGCTCAGGAACAGGCCGGCGCGCGAGCGCTTGTCGGTGGTGAGCTCGGTGATGTCCTGGCCGTCAAAGACGATGCGGCCGTCGTTGACGGTGTAGACAGGATCGCCCATGACCAGGTGGCCGAGGGTGGACTTGCCGGCGCCGTTGGGGCCCATCAGCACATGGGTCTCGCCGGCGGCGACGTTGAGGTTGACGTTGTGGAGGATGGTCTTCTCGTCCACGGAGGCAGTCAGACCTTCGATGGAAAGCAGCGGATTTGCACTCATGCTGTCCCTCTCTGTATATGGTGTACTCATAGGTGTACTAAACCCTAGGAATCTTCTCGGAATAAAGTTACTATGGGTTCGGCGTTAGTCAAGGGAAAACCCGACTAATCCACTCGACTTTTCTAGATGTGGGACAAAATAGCCTGTTGTGTTTGTCCCATTTACTTAAGAAATGGGACAAACAAACCTGGTTATGTTGTCCCAGATGCGATGGGAGGGTAGGTATGCTCATTTCTTCCAAGGGCCGCTATGCCCTCCGGCTGATGATCTATATCGCGGCGCTGGGCGACGCCGAGGGCAAGATTGCCCTGCGCGAGGTTGCCGACCGCGAGCGTATCTCGCAAAAGTATTTGGAACAGCTGGTTCGTCCACTTATGAAGGCTGGCCTGCTTAAGAGCGTGCGCGGCAAGGGCGGCGGCTACATGATGGCCAAGGATCCATCCGAGGTGCGTGCTGGCGACATCCTGCGCGCTGTCGAGGGCAGTACTGCTCCGGTGGCGTGCGATGGTATCGACAACAGCTGCGCCCGCAGCGATCTCTGCTCGACCGTCAAATTCTGGCGCGGTCTGGACGACGTGATCGAAAAGTACGTCGACGGCGTGTCGTTGGCTGACCTTGCTGCCGTCCCCGAGATCAACTTCGACATTAAGCTGTAGGGCTGCAAATGACATCTCTCGACAAGGTGTATAAGCAAATTGAAGTTTTTGCTCGGGAATGTGACGCCGAGAAGGTTGTGCTGTTTGGTTCCCGCGCTCGAGGTGACAACTTGCCTAAGAGCGATATTGACATCGCCGTAGCAGGTTGCCGGGATTTCGGCCGGTTGTTATATTTGATCGAGGAGCGCCTTGATACTCTTTTAGATGTAGATGTCGTCAATCTCGACGAGTCCTTATCGCGTCAATTGCTCGATGAAATTGCCAGGGATGGTGTGATTCTGTATGAAAAAATATGAGAACTTTGTCAGCGCCTTGGCGAATCTTGAGGATGCGCCCAATCAGGATCTCAACAATGATTTTGTTCAGAGTGGTTTGATTAATAAGTTCAATCTTCAATTTGAACTGAGCTGGAAGCTCCTTAAGCGTCTGCTCGAGTATGAGGGCGCCACGCTTGCCGCGTCGGGGTCTCCTCGTGCCATCTTGAAGGAGTCCTACCGATTCTACGACTTTATTGATGAGGCGGCCTGGCTAGATATGCTCAAAGACCGCAATACGAACGTCCATATCTATGACAACAAGCTCGCTCAAGATTTGATTCAGCGCATCTTGAACGTATATATTCCCGCTTTTTGTCAGTTGAGGGACGGGCTGATGGAGCGATACGGCGAGCTTCTGATGGCGCCCGACGACCAGTTTGTTTAATTCCTTAAGATTTCGCGGAGGGTTGTTGCCGTTTACCGAGGGGTTGTTGTGCAACAACGGGCGAGCTGCAATACTTACTTTTATCTTTGCAAACTGCACTTTAACTACACCAATGCAGGGAGGATCTTATGCAGCGCAAGCATTCTGCTATTGTCGCGGGCCTGACGCTGGCGCTTTCGTTTGGCGCCGTTTCCGCGCCGGCACCCGCCGCTGCCGAGGAGCCCACGCCGGGCGTTGCCTCGGGTGCCACCGATATCGATAAGGGTCTCTATACCCAGCAGTCCTTCTCGGGCGTGCTGAGGTCGGTCCAGGGCGTTTCGTTTGTTAACGTTACCCCCGAGATGAAGTACTTTACCAAGTACGAGAGCCATGGCAACTATAACCAGGGCTTTTCGTATGGCGACGGCTATAACGCGCTGGGTTATTACCAGTTCGACCGTCGATGGTCGCTCATTCCGTTTATGAAGCAGGCCTACAACTACAACCCCGAAAAATACAGCATGCTCAAGGATGCGATTGATCGCGGCAGCGAGATTTCCAACACGAGCAATGCCATGTACGAGAACGGCCAGCTCACCGAGTTGGGCCGTATTGCGCAGGAGGCTTTCCAAGGTGCTTATAACACCGACCCTGTTGAGTTCTCGGCTCTGCAGGATGCGTATGCGTACAACTCGTACTATGCGGTGACCGAGGCGTGGCTCAAGAGCGGCCTGGGCATTGATATTTCGGGCCGTGCCGATTGCGTTAAGGGCATGGTGTGGAGCATCACCAACATGTGCGGCACCGGTGGCTGCAGGGACTTCTTCCGTTGGGCAAACCTTTCTAACAGTATGACTGATCGCGAGTTTGTGACGGCGCTTTCCAACAGTGTGGTCAATAACGTGGCGACCAAGTATTCGAGCCAGCCCCAGTATCATGAGGGCTGGAAGAACCGCTACCGCAACGAGCTGAAGGACTGCTTGGTTTATATCGCCGAGGACGAGGCCGCTGCCGCTGCGACGCCCGTGCAGCCCGAGCCCACGCCGGCGCCCTCGCCGACGCCTGATTCGAATGACGACTCGAGCGACGATGCCAACGATGACAGGATGGATTCGCCCTCGACCGATACTGACGGTGATGGCTCTGCTGGTGGCACTACCAACAACGGCTCTACCTCGAACGGCTCCGTTTCGAACGGCTCTGCTGCGGGCGATTCGTCTTCAAGCTCTGCAGGCAATACGGACAGCGACGCTTCTGGTTCGACCGGCGCTGGCACCTCTAACTCATCCACCGGCTCGAGCGATTCGTCCGTTGGCACCGGCTCTAACAACGGCTCCGGCTCTGACGCAACCCCTGGTTCCGATGCTTCCAAGGATGACTCGAATAAGGCGCCGGACGTTCCCGTTGCTTCGCCGGACAAGAAGCCTTCTTTCTCCGAGCAGCTTGGTTCTACGCTGGGCTCTTCGCTGATGGCTGGCGTCAATAACGGCTCGACCCAGAACAAGGGCAACTCTGATCAGGTTTCCACGGAAAAGATCGAAGCCGCAAAGGGCGACTCCAAGGACAAGGCTTCCGAGAAGACCGAATCCGATAAGGGTTCTAGCTCTGAGGAGAAGAGCGACAAGTCCGAACAGAAGAAGGACGAGGATAAGAAGTCTGAATCTGAGGAGAAGGACAAGAGCAAGGCCGAGGGCGAAAAGAAACAGTCCGAAGACGACGACAAGAGCGGTGCTGACAACCAGGTCCAAGAGCAAAATGACTCCAAAACGGTGACCACCACGACCACGACGACTACAACTACCAAGTCCTCGGGCGGCAACATGCCCAAGACGGGCGATCTGATTGTGATGGCGAGCCTTGCCAGTGCAAGCTTGGCCACACTGGGCGCTACGTCTATCGTAAGTGGTAAGCATAAGCTCGATCAGCAGAAGAAGGCTTCTGGGGAGGACGGCTTGGAGGAGTAATCTTCCAGATCGTTTTCTATAAGAGTTTGGGACGGGGTCCGGTGCGGCGGCATCGGCCCCCCTTTTTTTGTTGTGCAACGATTTGTTATGCCCCCTCGGGGGTCTGTTGCTACCGCTGCCCGAAACGTTTGCATGTCGATATTGTTGCGCTCTACCCGCTCGCTACAATGGGCATCGTGCTGCGTTAGAAGGAGAGTTTACGGTGTCTGAACAGGTGAATTGTGGTTTTACTCATGCGTTTGGTGCACGGTTGCTCAATCATGCGGATAGCGCAGCTCTACCGGTTGATGCACGCGACTTTTCCGATGCAATCAATCGGTGTTTACTCGTCGATAAGACTATGTTTATTGCCGATATATTGGACAGTGAAGCACCTGTTGCGCTTTGCTGTCGGCCCAAGGGTTTTGGCAAGAGCATGAATTTATCGATGCTCAAGTGCTATTTGGAACGACCTGATCGCCGGCTGCCGGATCGAAGCCTGTTCGCTGGTACCCAGATTTGGCAGGCGGGCGGCGGTCGCTATCGTGATGAGTACGCGAGTTATCCGGTCATCATGCTCGACTTTACAGCTGCCGCTTCGAGGCATGGTGCTGGTGCTGCGGCAGCAATTCGCGGGGCTGTCGTGCGCGAGTGCGCCCGATTACTGCCGCTGCTTGCCGCGCCTGATCTGTCAAGACGTGAGGTTCGTCTTATCGAGAGGGCGGCGCGTGGGGTGGCCAGCGATAAGGAGATCGATGCGGCGCTTGGCGTGCTTATCAAGCTGCTCCAGGCAGCTTTCGATGAGCAGGTTGTTCTTCTGATAGACGACTACGACGCGGTATGTCCAAAGCGTTTGGACGCTAAGGACGACGGTAGCGTGGATTCCCTAGAGTCGCTCAGCCGAATGCTGTTCGACACCATTGCCGACGCCGGCGACTCGTTGCGATTGACGTGTCTTATGGGCGAGCGCCCCGGTCCTGCCGAGCTTGCGTTGTCCCAACGTGGGGTTTCCTATCGGTCGGCGACAGCGTTGTCGAGTTGGTGTGATCGATGGTTCGGTTTTTCGGACGACGAAGTCCAAGTGCTGTTGGATTGCATCGGTCGCAACGGCTGTCTGGATGACGCGCGTGAGTGGCTCGAGGGCTATCTGTTTGGTGGTTTTTATTGCTCGAGCTCGGAGCGCGTGGTGGACTACGCACATCGCGATTGCGTCGCGCCCGTTCGGGCGGATCTGTATTGTTACGCCGACCGTCTGGGCGCATGCGTCGGCGACTGGAATCTCATTCGCCTGTCCACATTGTTCGATTTGGTTGAGCCGCATGGGTTTATTGAGGCGCCAGTGCATATGCATGCCGAGGAGGTCGATGCCGCCAAGCCCGAAGATATCTGGACTGCGCTGTATCTGTCTGGATTCCTTACGACGGATATGACGGGGCATTCGGAGGACGGCGCGTGCCTTCGTTCCCTGCGTCTGCCTAATAACGAAGTGCGTCAGGCGCTCCGTCTTGTAATTCTGGAATGGTTTGAGTGCGCCGTTGAGGACGTTGGAGTTATCGACTCGTTCCATGACGGGCTGTGTCGAGGAGACGAGGACACTGTAAAGCAAGCTTTGAGCTGTGCTATCGGCGATCTGGGCATCGATGTGGGCCAATCAGATATGCCGACAGCCTATCATCTGGCGCTTCAGGGGCTCTGCTTTGGACTGCCCGGCTATTGCAATCCCAGCTCCAAGCGAAGTGGCGTCTCGGATCGCTGGGATATCCAGGTGATTCCCACCGGTCGGGTGTTTGACGTGGCCGACACGCTCGGCATGCTCGATGAGCGACCGCTCATTACGGTCAACATGTTGTACGACCCTGGCGTCGATGCCCTGGGCCTGGAACTGTTGGCGGTTCAGGCGCTGCTCGACATAGAGCGCGACGGCATCGATGATATCCGCGTGCCGCGCCCCGCCGTCGGGCGCATGCGTTGGGGTTTTGGCTTTGACGGTCAGCGTGTGTCCGTGGTGTGCCAACGACTGTAGCGGCGGGCGAAAGCCCTTTACTACTCGGCGTCCTTCAGGGGCGGCATGGGCTTCCAGTTTGGGTCCTTAACGATCTTGCGGGCGTCCTTCATGCCACGGCGCAGCGCCGGAATACCGGTCTTAAAGCATTTGTCGACTGCTGCCAGACGAATGAACTCCTTGCAGAAGGTCGCGGCATTGCCCAGACGGAACAGCACGGGGTGGTAGTCGCCGTAGATCTGCATGTAGCGTGCCAGATAACCGCGGTTGCGCATGATGTAGTAACGGTTGGTGTCGCTCGTGGAGTTGAGCTGGCGCTTGCCGGCGATATCCCAGTTGGAGACGGCGCGGGCGCGCTTGAGCACCACGTCGGCAACCACGGCGGCGGGGAAGTGCTGGCTGGCCACGTAGCCGTAGCAGGCATCGTCGCCGTAGATAAAGAAGCGCGCGTCGGGCAGGCCAATCTTGTCGACCACGCGGCGCGAGAACATGCCGCCCTCAAAGCACAGTTGGTTCATGGTGCGGTAGCCCTCGGGCCCCAAGTCCCACTTGGCGATGGGGTTAGGGATGCCGAGCGAAAGGATGAGCTGGTACTGCCAAAAGAAAGCGCCGCCGTCAAAGTCCAGGCGCGAACCCTGGATGACATCGTAGCGGTCGGTCCACTTGGCAAGACGCTCGATGCCTTCGGGGATGACGAGCACGTCGTCGTCCATCACCCAGAACCACTGGGCCCCCAGATCGTAGGCGCATTTAGTGCCAGCGGAGAAGCCGCCCGCACCGCCGCCGTTTTCGAGCTGCGGGGCGTAGATGACACGGTCGGTGCCGCCCTGCGCGTCGGGCTGCTCGGTGTCGATGCCCCACAGGCTGGCCAGGCGCTCGTTGAATGCGGTGCACATGGCCTCGGTCTCGCGCGAATTCTCGTTATCGACAATCACGATGCGCCAGGGCGTTGCCGTGAGCTCGGTCATGGAGTCGAACAGGTTGGCCAGGAGTTCCTGGCGCTTGTACGTAACGACAACGATGGCGAGCTTATCGATGGGAGCGGGAAGGGTTGAAGGCATGGGGCAATATATCCTTTCACGCGCGGCGGGCGAGCGCTGCGCGGAAGCTATCGAATACGTCCTTGGGACTGTTCTATTGTAAAGGCTCACCGCACCTTGTCGGCAAGCTTTGAATAAAACGCAGGAACCTGCCATGGGCCCGCCGCATGACGTGGGGCTGCTTTGCGCGCAAGAGGCTCCATAGATTATATAAACGCCTGCCGGCGCGCTGACCCTTTGATACCATGAAACGACAGGTATTTCCTAAGGAGCACATTTGTCTACTAATTCCTCTGGCAGCCCTGTTCTGTCGCTGCTTATTCCCATTTACAATGTTCAGCGCTACCTGCGCGAGTGCCTCGATTCCGCCCTGGCGCAGACGCTCAAGGATATTGAGATCATCTGCATTAACGACGGGTCGACCGACAACTCGCCGGCGATTATTCGCGAGTATATGGAGCGCGATAGGCGCGTCAAGATGATCGACAAGGCCAACAGCGGCTACGGCGACTCGATGAACCGCGGTCTGGAGATGGCGCGCGGCAAGTACGTGGGCATCTTGGAGTCCGATGACTTTATGGCGTCCGACGCACTCGAAAAGCTTGTCTCGGCCGCCGATAGCAATAATGCCGACTTCGCGAAGGCGAACTTTGATTTCTACTGGTCTAAGCCCGAGGAGCGCCGCTCGCTGCACGAGATGTTTAGACCTCAGGATTGCGGCAAGCCGGTGCACCCGAGCGATACGACGCAGTTCTTTAAGCAAAAGCCGTCGATTTGGTCGGCCGTGTACCGTCGCGATTTTCTTGAGCGCAACGGCATTACGTTCCTGCCGACTCCGGGGGCATCCTTTCAGGACACGTCATTCGCCTTTAAGGCGATCGCATGTGCCGACAAGGCTGTTTACCTGCATGATGCCGTGTTGTCGTATCGCCAGGACAACGAGAATTCCTCGGTCAATTCTTCGGCTAAGGTCTTTTGCGTCAATACCGAGTATGCCGAGATTGAGCGCTGGATTCGAGAGGATTATGCCCGCGACCACGCAAGTGATGACGTCGCGCGCATGCTCAAGTTCAATCAGCTCATTAAGTACGATTCGTACATGTGGAACTACGTGCGCTTGGCGCCTAAGTTCTATAAGGAGTTCCTGGTGCAGATGGCAAAGGAATTTCAGGCGGCCTTGGACGCGGGGGAGTTTTCGCTTGACGACCTCAAGCCGTGGAAGCGCGCGAATCTTGCTGCCATCCTCAAAGATCCTGAGGGCTGGGTTGACGAGCATCCGAGTTTTGCGACGGATGGTGCCTTGGGGCGTGCTAAGTATTACGCCTCGGTTGGAGGCCCAGGCGTGGTCGCCGCCTTTCTCATCGAATCGCTGAGGGGGTAGGTCGGCATGGGAGAGACCTCGTGTCCTAAAGCTACCATTATCGTCCCCGTTTACAACTCTGCGCGCTCCATTCAGCGATGCCTCGATTCGCTGTTGGCTCAGTCCGAGCGCTCGATTCAGGTTGTCTGCGTCAACGACGGTTCAACTGATGATTCGTTGAACGTGTTGCACCAGGTCGCGCAGGCCGACGATCGCGTACTGGTGATTGACCAGGAAAACGCGGGCGTCTCGTGTGCTCGAAATGCCGGTATCGATGCCGCCGAGGGTGAGACCGTCTTTTTTGTGGACGTCGACGATTACATCGATGCCCAGACGGTCGAGCGCGTACTGCATGCCATGGAGTCTGTAGATGCCGAGGCCGCCGTTTTTGGCGGCGTCTGTGAACCAGCCGATGCTGCCCCCAAACGCGTCCAGCAACTCATGAGCCCCAAAGCCGGTACCTTCGGCGCCCGTGATCCCCAGTTGCTGTTCCATGCGAATGCGCAGCCGTATGCCTGCCGTGCGGCTTTTTCGCGCGAGCTGCTCAATCGCGAAGGCATTCGCTTCGCCCCCGGCTTGGCTTTGGGCGAGGACGTCGTCTTCCAATTTGCGGCTTATTCGCTTGCCCGCAAGACCGTCGTCATGCCGGACAAGTTTTACCACTACGTGATGGAGAGCGAATCGGCGACGCACGAGTTCAACAGTGTCGAGGCTCGCGCCAAAAAACTTGACGCCCACATGAGGATGCTCGAGGAGGTCTTGGAGGACTGGGCGGCCTACGGTCTTTTGGACCTGTGCCCCGGTGAGCTGATAACCTGGTTTTTGGACCTCATTGTGTTCGACCTGGCGCGCTTGGATGCCGATGACTTCCATCGCGTGGCGGCTCGCGTCAACATGGACCTCACCACGTTTTTGGGAACGGAGTGGGCGGATATGCCTGCTAAGGGCGCCGTTTGCCGTGTTGCCCACAAGCTCGTTGCGGCGACCTCGGGCGTTTCGATGGTAGACGCCACGCTGTTCTATCTTTCGACTCGCGGTCTCAAAGCCTGCCTGGAGCGCTTTCTCTAATTCCAAGCGCTGCCGCCCGCCGCAACTCGGCTGCTAAAATAACCCTGTTACACGCTATTCAACAGGAGGTTCTCTTGCAGAACTCTGATACCCCTAAAGTTTCGTTGCTCGTCCCCATTTGCAATGTCGAGCGCTATCTGTGCGAGTGCCTCGATTCTGCCGTGGCGCAGACGCTCAGGGACATCGAGATCATCTGTATCAACGACGGCTCCACCGATAGCTCGCCGGATATCATCCGCGAGTACATGGAGCGCGACCCCCGTTTAAAGATGATCGATAAAGCCAACAGCGGCTACGGCGACTCGATGAACCGCGGCCTGGAGATGGCTCGCGGCGAGTACGTGGGCATCCTTGAGTCCGACGACTTTATGTTTGAGGACTCGCTCCAAAAGCTGGTCGCCAAGGCCGATGCTGAACATGCCGATGTGGTAAAGGGCGACTTTTACCTGTATTGGTCCACGCCCAGCGAACGCCGTGAGCTGTTTGGGATCATCGACGAGCATATGACGGGCGCCGCTTATCGCCCCGTCGATCGCCCGGGCATTTTCTACCGCAAACCTTCCATTTGGTCGGCTATCTATCGGCGCGAGTTCCTCAACGACAATCAGATTCGGTTCCTTCCCACGCCGGGTGCTTCGTATCAGGATGCGGGTTTTAACTTTAAGGTCTGGGCATGCGCCGAGCGTGCCGCGTTTATTGCGGACCCCATTTTGTGCTATCGCCAAGACAACGAGAAGAGCTCCGTTAATTCGCCCAACAAGGTGTTTTGCGTGTGCGACGAATATGCCGAGATGCAACGTTTTTTGGACGAGCGTCCCGAGCTCAAGGCTCAGCTCCAGGGCATTTTAATGCGCATGAAGGTCGATGCGTACCGTTGGAATGATGAACGCCTGGTCGATGAGCTGCGTGAGCAGTTTTGGAAGAAAGCCTCGCCCGAGCTCAAGGCCGATTGGGATGCCGGTCGCTTTGACCTGTCGCTGTTCGATCCGCGTGGCGAGACCGACTTGCGCCTGATGGTCAAATCGCCCCGTGTCTATATCGATTCGCGCTTTGACTTTAAGAAACCGGGCAAGCTCAATACGTTTAAGCACTACTTTAAGATCGGCGGCCTGCCGCTGGTCTGGCGCGTGCTGACGTATCAGCACGTCTACGGCGACAATCCGCACCCCGATGACGTTCCGGCCGCACAGTAGGAGCACTTGACTATGGCTACTTCCAAGATTTCTGTTGTCGTTCCCATCTATAAAGTGGAGGAGTGCCTGGCCTGGTGCCTGGACTCCCTGCTTGCGCAGGACATGCCCGATTGGGAAGGCGTACTGGTTAACGATGGCTCGCCGGATGGTTCGCGCGATATTGCGGCTGCCTATTGCGAAAAGGACGCGCGCTTTACGCTGGTCGATAAGGAGAACGGCGGCCTGTCGAGCGCGCGTAATGCGGGCATTGCTGCGTCCACGGCGCCTATCGTTGCGTTTTTGGATTCCGACGACCGGTTTACGCTCGATGCATGCCGCGTGATCGTCGATGCCTTTGAGCGCGAGGACTGCGACGTTTTGACCTTTGGCGCGAATCCGTATCCGCTCGAGGCGGGGTATCCGTGGCTCAACTATGTATTGAGCCCGCGCGATGCGTCGTTTGAGGGCTTTAGTTCCGACTTACTGTTTAAGGAGGCGTCTCGCCCCTTTGCATGGCGCACCGCCTGCAAGCGTGACTTCTTGCTGGGCAACGGGATTGTGTTCGACGAAACCGTCAAGTATGGCGAGGACCAGGTCTTCGATTTTGCCGTGTACGGTCGCTCGCGCAAGACCGCGCTTATTTCGAACAAGCTGTACGACTACCGCGTGGCGCGCAAGGGTTCGCTCATGGACACCATGCGCTACGACGACGAGACACGTCTGCTGGAGCACGTGAAGATTTACTCCGCCGTGCTGGCTGACTGGCAGCGCGACGGTCTCGATGTCCGGCATGCCGATGACCTCGCGTACTTCCTTTGCGATCTGGTGCTGTACGATGCGCTCAGGTTGCTGGGTTCGGACTGCGGCAAGGTGTTTGCTGCCGTTTCCGTGGCGCTTGCCGACTCTGCTGTGGGCAGCGATGCTGCACTCACGCAATGCGCGTTCTCGGTTGCCGCTATGGTGCGTGCGGCGCTCGCCGGCAATGCTCCCAATGTCCGTGCGTGCAAAAAGCTCATGTTCGATTACGACGTCTTGAGGTTTGGACGTCTGGGCGCGTGCAAACGCATGGCCGCGAATGCCCTTGGAAAGCGAGAAGTGTAGATGAGTGTCAAGCGTTTGGCGCTTTGCCGCAGCCAAGGCCGCCTGTTTGTGCTGCTTCATTTTGTCGGCGAGGATGTCGCCGCGCTTATTGAGTAAGAAGGCTCCCGGGCCTTCGCCCGTGCGATGACGAGCGCGAGCTCGCCGTCTTGGTGCTTCCGTTTTTGGATAGCCCATCGATTGATGTCGCATTTGCGTCCGGTGGCCAAAAGTGGGGCTCCATTCGCTTTGATAGCCGCATGGCAAAGCTGGAATTCAAGGTTAATTACAAGGCAAAACCTGCATTATGCGCGCTTATCCGCGATGCACAGCGTGGTGAGTACTGCGGCTGCTGCGAAATCGATGCCGTTCGCTATTTGCCAGCCGACGCGGCGTGGTGTGGCGCTATGAGGTCACGTGGACGGGAGACCCCAGGTGCGCCCCTGAGTTCCAGATCTTCGATACGTATATGAACGCCATCGATGCCACCGTGCATGTGTTTGAGTCGCGGGTCGACGTTCTCCAGCAGAACGGATGCTGCGTCAAAAAAACGTATCTAAGTGTAGAGATGCCTCAGGATATACGAGATTTTGTCGCGACTGCGATCGATCCCACGGGGCAGATCCAGAATGGTGTTTGCGCCATGGATGGCCTCCTGTACAACGGTATGGTCGATGGCAGCTGGAACCGCATGAAGGATGCGCGCGCGGACGACGCTGTCTATCGCCGTTGTTTTGAGCAACATCGCGCAAAGCCAGGTGGTTTGGCGTGCCAACGTGTCGCTTCGGCGGCATTTGCGTATAAGCCGCTCGTGAGCACTGTAGTTCCGTGCTACAAGACCGATCGGGTCTACCTGAGCGAACTGTTGGGCTCGGTGCTGGTCCAGAGCTATGACAATTGGGAACTGCTCCTTATGGACGCCTCGACCGAATGGGATGTGGTGGCCACCCTTGCGGCAGGCGCCCACAACGAGGGCGTTTATCGCATTGAGCTGCCCGGCAACGGCGGCATTGTAGTCAACACCAACGCTAGTATTCAGCAAGCGACTGGCGACCACATCGCGTTCTTGGACGATGGTGACATTCTGAAGCCGGACACGCTGTTCCACTATGTTGCCGCGCTGAATAAGGCGGCCGAGGACGATCATCTCCGGGTCCTTTTCTGCGACGAAGACATGTTCCAGAAAACGGGGGAGTGGGGCCGGCCAGTCTTTAAGACCAAGCTCAACGTCGACCTGCTCTATAGCCATAACTGTGTGACGCATTTTCTGATGGTGGAGAAGGCGCTCATCGATTGCATTGGCATGTCGCCAGAAGACGTCGCGGGTGCCCAGGATTACGACCTGACGCTTCGCTGTCTTGCAGCCGGCGCGCGCTTTGAGCACGTTGCGCATGTGCAGTATCACTGGCGCGTGCATCCGGGATCGACCGCCGACGGTTCTGCCGATAGCAAGCCGTATGCTATTGAAGCCGGGCGCCTTGCGCTTCAGCGCCACTTTAACGCGCTGGGCATTTGCGGAACGGTCGAGGAGACCGAGACGCCGTTTGTCTACTGCATGCGCTATGCGCTGCCGGAGCCTGCGCCGCTGGTGAGCATTGTGATTCCCACCAAGGATCACGTTGAGACGCTCGATGCCTGTGTAATGTCGATCGCCCAGAAGGCCACGTATGCCAACTACGAGATTGTCTTGATGGAGAACAACAGCGAAGCCCCGGAGACGTTTGCGTATTACGAAACCCTGCCAGAGCGCGTGGCTGCAACATCCGAAGGCAAGGGCATCGCGCGCGTTATGTACTGGCCGGGCGAGTTCAATTACTCCAAAATCATTAACTTTGGTGTGGAGCACGCCAAGGGCGACTACCTGCTGCTGCTCAACAACGATACCGAGGTCATAAGCCCGGACTTCATCGAAGAGATGATGGGGTATCTGCAGCGTCCCGATGCAGGCGTGGTGGGCGCCAAACTCTACTTTGCCGATCATCTGGTGCAACATGCCGGCATTTTAGTTGGCGTGCGTGGCGCACTTGCCCATGCCAACCAGGACTTCTCGGCAAAGCGCGAGGGCTATCTTGCCCGCGCTGTGCGCCCGGGCAACTTTAGCGCCGTAACGGGCACCTGTCAGATGGTCCGACGCGACGTATTTGAGCAGGTCGGAGGCTATAACGAGGAATTCGCCGTCGGTTTTAACGACGCGGACTTTTGCCTGCGCGTGTGGGAGGCGGGCTACCGCACCATCTTTACGCCCTATGTCGAGCTGTACCACTACGATCCGTCTATCTATAGCATTGCGTGTTTTAATTTGCAGCAACAAAGATACCATTCGCAAAGCGCGAGGGCTATCGCTGTCACGAGCTCAAGGCGAGATGGGCGGCGGCGTGCCATGATGTTTTTGCATGAGCGTCCGGCTGTTTAATAGGTATTTACAGTTAGGATAAAATTAGATCTGTTATTTCATCAAATACGCTGGAGAGCGCAATGAATAGTCCTATTCGTCAACAAGATATGTGCGATCAAAAGCCTTGGCTTACTCCTTGGGAACAAGTCTCCCATCTTAAGAGCAAGGGTGTCCGTTTCCGCTATATGAGCGAGGCAGAGGCGGTCGAGTATCTGACGAAGAACAACAATTACTTTCGCTTGCGCTCGTACCGCACCGGATTTCCAAAGGTTTCTGATGGAAAACGCAAGGGTGAATATGTCAACTTAGATTTCAAGATGCTTGTTGACCTTTCGATTATTGATATGTTGCTTCGAAACGAGATGATTTCGCTCGCTCTTGATATTGAGCACTTCTGCAAAGTTGACTTGCTGGGCAGGATAGAGCAGCATGCCGAGGACGGTTACGAAATCGTTCAAGACTATTTAAGCGAGCAGGATACATTTGATAGCAAGGGGAATGTGACCAACTGGGTCAAAAAAGAGATTTCACGTTGTGAGTCGAGTGCCTATTCTGCAGGCATTCTTGCAAAATACAGTGGTTTTAATATGCCTGTCTGGGCCTTTCTGGAAGTTATTACCTTTGGCGCCTTTAATTCATTCATTTTGTTTTGCGCCAAACGGTTTGACGATGATGAGCTTCGCGATAGGTTTTATTTGCTTCGCGCGGCAAAAGATCTCCGCAACGCGTGTGCTCACAATAGTTGCATTCTTAATGGTCTTGCTTCGGGTGAGAATGCCCGAAGGGCAAATAACGGTGTTATGAAGGCATTGAGCAAAATAGATGGGATTGGCTCTTATCAGCGTAAGGCAAGGATGAGCAATGAGCGAATACGCCAGATTGTCACAACGCTATATCTGCACAAAGAGGTGTCGTCTAAAGGCGTTATTAAGCACAAAGCACAATGGCTTTCCAAGTTTATTTCTAGGGCAAATCGCAACATCAACTACTATAAAGGTGCGGAGGTCATAACTTCCTCCTTCTCGTTTTTGTCGAAAATGATTGGCGCATGGTATTTGTGTGACGCTGAAGATGTGCCTTCTTGCGATTCCTAGGCATCTGGTGCAAAATATTTCTCAATTCGAAAAGCGGTTCGGCCGTTTTGCAAGGGGGCTTCTCTTTATGGGACGCCCTCTATTTTTTATGACGCGCCAATCGGAAGATATTACGTTTTCGGCTACTGCATTTTTTCAATCCCCAACGGTTGTAGATCAATACCTACCGCTCGCACTTGTTGCTTAACAAATGGCGAGGTTGGTGGACTAAGTTAGTGACAGTGTTTTGTTGGAGGAGGGCAAATGCTCTATGCCGAGCTGTGCCACTACGAGTTCACCTCGCGCGGCAGGGAAGAGGCCAATGAGGAAAAACTGCGCCGCTGGAAGCGCGAGCGGGCACTGTTCATGCAGCGCTCGCCGGAGTTCTTCCTCAACGGTGATCCGTGTTTGGGACCGAACCTATCTGCCGAGAGCGAGTACTCCTCGCTTTAGCGCGAAGTAATTTCGAGATCGCAAAAGTGCCCTCAAGAGCTGCAAGAGCGGTGGGGTTCAAGTACTCCTCGTTCAAGCGGCCCTTGTCATATCGAAAGCGCGTGTCAGGAGTTTTCCCTTAGACATTTTGCGGCTATAGGGACAAGGTCGAACATCGTGTGAACGACATCACCCGTGTTTGCAATGGTTGCCGTGAACTTGCCGTTTCCAAAATCCATCAGATGGTAGAGGTTGATCGTCAGATCATGCTGTGCGGCGATTCTTAGAATCCAGTAAGCGCAATTGTCGCTACAGGTTGTGGCGTTGTATATGTTCTGAGGCATGAAGTACATGAGCAGCAGCGTCTTAGTTCCGCCCGATGGCCTTTCCGGTGGGATAATGCCTAGGATCTTGGTGTTTATTGCGCCGGGTCCAACCACGCTGCCCTTATCAATGGATTTAATAATTCTCTGCGCAAAAGCATCTTGAAACCATTCGGGCGAATAGACGTTATCGAAGTAAACCGACGTGTTGTAGATAACGTTTTCCATATCACCATAGTGAATTGTTAACACGTTGGCTCCTTCGGCTTGCTGATTTGGCATTTAGTGAGATTGATTGTATCGCAGCACATAAGGCGGGCGCTATCGGCCCGCGGTAGATGTGATTGATGACCAAGGTTTGTAATTTGTGATTTTATTAATCAGTTCGTTCATGCGCTCAGTTTGTCTTAGAAGCTTATTGACGAAACGGTAAAGGTGTGAAGGCTTATATTTAAATTGCAGTCACAAAGACACCTTTTATCGATTTCCCGTTGAAATACTGAATTGATAGTTTAAAAATAACTTAAGAGAGCCTTAAATCTCGGAGAAAGGATGTCGTATGAAAAACCTTCGAGAAAGATGGCGCGGACTAACAGTGCTGGGAGTTGTTGCATTTGCCGCTGCCTGCATGACGGTTGCCCCGGCGCCCTCATTTGCTGATATTGCTGGCGGTGGCGGAGGCGGTGGACCGATTACGGAATGGTGTTCCGACGGACGTCCGAAGACTGGACTCGTTCGGTGCGAGGACGGCAACCTTCGCTATTTCGATCCCGAAACTGGCGCCATGGTCACGAACCAGTGGCATAACGAATACGAAGCTGTCTGGTACTATTTTGGCGCTGACGGGACCGCGGTATCGGGCTGGCAGTCTATCGGTGGGGACAAGTATTACTTCTATCCCGAAAGCCATGATATGGCATACGGCCGAGTTCAGATTGACGGCAAGAACTACTTCCTGAACACCCCTGGTGCCAACGCCGATGGCCGCATGCAGCATAGCGGCTGGTCCTATGACTCCATCTATGGAAAGTGGTTCTATGCGACCTCCAGTGGCGAACTGCTGACCGGTTGGCATAATATCGGTGGAACTTGGTATTATTTCGACGAGTATGGTGTCATGCTGACCGGCTGGATCAACGTTTCGGGGACGTGGTACTACGCCAACGCTTCCGGTGCGATGGTCACTGGCTGGCTTAATATCGGCGGTGCGTGGTTCTACCTCGATGGCTCGGGCGCCATGGTTACTAACGGCTGGCGCAGCTTGGGCGGCTCCTGGTACTGGTTCGGCGATTCCGGCGCGATGGCTACCGGCTGGTTCTTGGCAGGTGGCTCTTGGTACTATGCGAGTGGTTCGGGCGCCATGGCAACCGGCTGGCTCAGCAATGGCGGCACGTGGTATTGGCTCGGAGGTTCGGGCGCTATGGCCTCTAACTCTTGGGTCAACA
Organism: Collinsella sp. AF16-8; assembly: GCF_003462695.1. Taxonomy (NCBI): domain Bacteria; kingdom Bacillati; phylum Actinomycetota; class Coriobacteriia; order Coriobacteriales; family Coriobacteriaceae; genus Collinsella; species Collinsella sp. AF16-8. The sequence continues at coordinate 4,028 of NZ_QRXX01000001.1, read as the reverse complement.
TTGGCGGAGTCTGGTACTGGTTCGACAGCGCCGGTGCCATGGCCACCGGCTGGCGTCAGGTCGGCGGCGCCTGGTACTACTTTAGCGGTTCCGGCGCTATGGCCCACGACGCCTGGGTCGGCGACTACTACCTCCAGTCTTCCGGCGCCATGGCTACGAATGCCTGGGTTGGCTCCTACTATGTCGGCGAGGACGGCAAGTGGATTCCGGACTACGGTTTAGTTTGGTATAAGAGCGGTAGCGATGTTTACCATACGCATAAGTGTCGTACCGTTGGCAAGGACGCAAAGGGCTATTCGCAGATCTCTATCCAGGAGGCCCGGAAGCGCGGTGCTTTACGAGAGTGCAAGAACTGCCAACAAATTGGCTAACGCATTATTGAGCTAGTTTTGATTGAGGCCCCGTTGCCCTGAGGTGACGGGGTCGCTGCGTGATTGGATACCGTGCTGCTATGAAGAAATGCTCATTCGGGGTGTTGGTCTTTTCGGGCCTTGTTTCTTTGGGACTCCTTTTGGGTTCGCCCTCGATGTTATACGCCCTTGATTCGAATAACACTGACGAAGGTCCCGCATCTAACGTTGCTATTGCTTCTGTCGAGTCAGGCGTTGATGCTCAGCGCGAATCGACCTTCGCTGTCGAGCAGAACTCTCAGGTTGATAATGAGACCCCTTCTGAGGTTTCGAATCAAATTGTTTGGCATCAGGGGTGGATATCACCCGAAGAAGGGGCTGGTTATTGGCGTTGGGGCTTGTCCGACGGAACAATCGCTGTTTCTTCTTGGAGACACATAAACGGTAGCTGGTACTGGTTCGACGACGAAGGTCGAATGGCTCAGGATGGATTGGTTCAAGTCGGGGGTGCAACTTATGGATTCTCCTCTTCGGGTGCAATGCGTGTCGGCTGGTACCTAGATTCTACAGGCCCCACTTCTGCTTGGCGTTATTTCTCCGGTTCTGGCGCCATGGTAAAAGGCTGGCTTTCAGACGGCAGCAACTGGTATTGGCTGGATGATGAGGGCAAGATGGTCCACGATACAATGCTGCAGATCGGGGAAGCCACGTATGGATTCTCCTCTTCTGGCGCAATGCTTATCGGATGGCACCTTGATGCTTCCGTTTGGCACTATTTCTCAGGCTCTGGCGCCCTGGTAAAGGGCTGGCTCTCGGATGGGGGTCGTTGGTACTGGCTTGATCCTGCAGACGGTTCTATGGCCACCGGGCTAAAAGAATGTAATGACACCCCTTATATCTTTAACAGTTCAGGGGCCATGCTCTCCTCCCAGTGGGCGCTTATTGACAACAACTGGTATTACGCTGACTCCAACGGCTTGCTGCATGGAGGCTGGTTACTTCTGGGGAATTCTTGGTATTACTTGGATCCAGGAAGCCATATTATGCTCACGGGCTTTATGCAAGTGGGTACATCCTCCTATATCCTTACGAGTTCAGGTGCCATGGCAACAGGCTGGGCACTTGCTGATGGTACTTGGTATTACGCCGCATCAAACGGAGCTATTCAACGAGGGCGATGGATAAAGTCCGGAAACGCCTGGTATTACCTTGATGATGTATCCGGCGCAATGCGCACTGGTGAATATACGGTAGGCGACACGCGCTATTATTCTTTTGACTCCGGTGCGATGGCTTCTTCGTGTTGGATCAACTTGAGCGACGGTATGGCATGGGCGAATTCGTCTGGAGCACTGAGCGAGCCGTTGCCTACTTCATCTGATGGATCTCCCGTAGTCGCTGATCGAGCCGACTTGTCTTCATTGCCAGGTACGATTCATATTGGAGATGCGGTTTTCTATGTGGATGCAAGCGGTGCCGTCAATGTGACATCTGGATGGATTATGTCGAATGGAGCTTCTGGCGAAAGCGACAATACTTGGTACTACGCATCTTCCAATGGTGTCCTTAAGTCTGGGTGGCAATATGTCAACGGTGCGTGGTATTGGATGGACCCTTCCACGTTCAAGATGAAAACTGGATGGCTTAATGACGGCGGTACGTGGTACTGGCTTCAGCCTTCGGGTGCCATGTTTGCTAACGGGTGGCTGAAAATCGATGGCGTTGACTATTACTTCAATGCAAGTGGTGCATGGTTGAATACGTCTGGCTCTGTTTTGGGGGTTAATAGGTCCAGTCTGGTCAATTGGCTTATGAGCCACGAAAACGACGGCTATTACCGTGGAACACGCTACGATACGCATCTTAGCCAAGAAACATGCATGTATCCAAAGGGTGATCCTCGTTGGGACGGGTATACCGGTATGAACTGCGGCGGATTTGTATCGCATGCATATATGAAAGCGGGCGGTAATTTAGCTCCCATTGCCGCCGAGCAGAGCCATTCCCCTTGGAGTGGAGGTCCCGGAAGGGGCGGCTGCGTTAACGCTTATCGTTGGTACGGCTACGCTATCGATACGTGCGCAAACGTGACTTATTTCAACTCTATTGATGAGTTGTTACGTAGCGGTTTGGCTCGTAAGGGGGACATTGTGTTCTTCAATCCTTACAACCCATATGCGGACGATAGCCACATTGGCTTTTTCTGGGGCAATACGCCTAGTGAAAACTTGTTTTGGCATAGTGACGGTTATGGAAACCGTATTTCTGGTTTGACTGCTTTGAGTCCATCGAAAGTAATATTGATTCGTTAGAATTCCGAGTTGTAGGGGACTCTCTGGGCCCCCTACCTTTTTGACATCTGGTTTGAAAGCTAACTGATGTCGGCATTCTTTGGGTCTAAGAGTAGGGACTAAGAGTCCTTGGTTTGACCCTGCTGGGAAGTTCTTGTTTACATTGTGGTATTGCGTGCAGTTATTTGTCGTCCCAGATGGCATCTTGTCCAGTTGGATGTTCGGAAATCTTTCACAGCCATGCTGTAAGCTAAACGCAAACAAGAACGAATGACGAGGTTTACATGAGCAAACATCTTAAGTTATTTTCGGCATTGTTGGTGCTGATGGTCCTTGCGCCCATTTCTGTGTTTGTTTTCCCCTCGAACGCGGAAGCTGCGCGGTCCCTAGTTGAGAATTCCTGGCGTTATGAGGATGGGCAATTGGTCGCAGAGGATGCTTCTTCCGAAGAAGATGGAATAGCCTTATTGTCCATGGACATTCTTCCCGATGGGGCTACGGCGCAGGGCATCGATGTCAGTGAGCATCAAGGACGTATTGACTGGAATGCTGTTAAGGCTTCTGGTATCGATTTCGCTATTCTGCGTGTTGGATTTGGCGCTCCATCTTGGGGCGGTCGAGTTGACTATCAATTTAATCGAAATATTTCTGAGTGCGAGCGACTCGGAATTCCCTACGGCGTCTATATCTATTCATATGCTTTTGATAATCAGCAGGCAGCTGATGAGGCATCAATGGTGATCAATTGCCTTTCTGGGCATAATCCAAGATTGCCGGTGTATTACGATCTTGAGGATAACTCGATAATTGCAAATGGACGTCAAACCGGAATTGCATCGAGGGCGCAGGTTTTTTGTAATAGGATTTCTGCCGCAGGATATGAGCCTGGTATTTATGCAAATTTAAATTGGTTTAACAACATTTTGACTGACTCTGTATTTAAGAGTAGCTCTTGGGATCATTGGATTGCTCAATATAACTCGCAATGTGACTATACCGGCAATTACAGTTTTTGGCAGTATAAGAGCAACGGAAAAGTCCCTGGAATCAACGGCAACGTTGATATGAATTATGCGTATGTAGATGTTTCTCTCTATTATTGGCAGTTAAAAGATAATGCCTGGTATTACGCAAACTCTGACGGTAAGGCATATACCGGATGGTTGTACCTCGGCGGCGCCTGGTACTGGCTCGAGCCCGACGCGGGCGGTGCCATGGCTACCGGCCTTCACGAGTGCAACGGCTCCCTGTACTGGTTTAATTCGTCCGGCGCTATGGCGACCGGGTGGGTCCTCGACGGCGGGACCTGGTACTACGCGACTGGCTCCGGCGCGCTGGCGCGCGGCCCCGTATCCGTCGGCGGCGTGCCCTACTGCTTCGACGCCCG